>NZ_JBVJKN010000052.1:0-41734 GCF_055585225.1 Streptomyces sp. NPDC053673
ACTACCTCGACCAGCGCGAGATACCCCGGCTGAAGTCTTGGCGAGCCCTGGGCAGCTGACCTCGGCAACTCCAAGATCCCCGACAGAGTCAAGCTCAAGGCCCGCGCGTACTTGCGGCGGCAGCGCCCTGATCTTGCCGAGAGGCTCGTGCGCGCGGATGACTACCGCACCGGCGAGTGGATGATCGCCAAACCGCTGCTGGCTGTGTACGGACTTTGGACACTCCGCGGTATCAAAGCTGACGAACGGAAGACCTTGCTGTAGACAGCCGCTGTTGCGTCGGCGTCACAAGCGATGGTTCTTGAGCCGTCGCCAGCAGATAAGTGCGCATCCCAGGACACGGAAGGCTTCGTGGATGTCGTCGCGGATCTCCCAGCGGATCCGCAGGCGGCGCAACCAGTGCAGATGGACGAATGCACGCATGCCGGATCAAGCCCCGAAGTCAGTCCGTCTCCAGGTCGTAGGCACCGTCACGGAACGTGAAGATCGACGGCTTCCTGTCGTCCTCCTCGCGCATGTATCCGCCGTATCCGGAATCTTCGACGTGGGGCGCCAACAGGTCCAGGATCGTGACGAGCTCACCGATGTCGTCGTCCAGCCAGAAGTTCCGGGTGTACAGACCCCAGGCATCCCAGTCTCCGCGGGACTGGCGCTGCAGGGACGCGGAGTCCCCACCCGGCAGATAGCTGTCCGGGCTCGGGACGAGAAGCGGGTACGGGTGCTCATCCGCATCGAGATGCGGCGGACGGTCTGCCTTTGCGCCGATGTGCCACCGCAGCGCGGCCAAGACCGGCTCCGGTGTCTCATCCCGGAGAAAACAGGCGAAGACCACTTCGTAGTGCAGGCTCACGCACGCATTGTCCGACGGCACTCTGATAACTGTGCTTCAGGGGCGGCCGCGGACGCGGCATCGGCCTCCTCGGCGTGCTGCCGCCCTCTCTGACGGCTTGACAAGGACGATTGGGAATCAGTCACACTGTGCCGACGCACGATAGTTGTCACCAAGATCGGCGCCGACATGGGGTTTCGCAGGAGCGAGGTCTTTGTCACCAGATCGGCACGCTTCTTGTCACCAATGACCGACGCAGCTGGTGGTGTTGTCACCAGGTTCTGAGACACCCAGAGCCGCTGGCCGGCCCCCGACTCCACAACCGCCTCGATGCGACTGACGACGCCTCGGCGCAGCATGACGTCCAAGCCCTCGCCTCGGACCAGCTCCATCACATCCCGGCGCGATGACGCCCCCTCCCTGCTGACCGCCCAGGAGCTGCGGATCGCCGAACTGACCGCTTCCGGGCTCACCAACAAGGTGATCGGCCTGCGCCTCGGCCTGTCACCACGTACGTCGGCGCCTACCTGTACAAGGTCTTCTGCCAGCTGAGCATCACCTCGCGGGTCGCGCTCCGCGACACCCTGCGCGGACTCGCCCGCCAGCGGGGGTTCCGAGCGGGTGTGGGAGCGGCGCCACTCGGTGGGCGACATGCCGTACGCGCGCCGGAATGCCCGGCTGAAGTGGGCCACGTTGGGGAACCCCCACAGGCGTCCCACCGCGGAGACCGACCTGCCCGTCCGCGCGGAGCGGACCAGTTCGCGCCGGCACTCCTCCAGCCGGCGTTGCAGAATCCAGCGGCCGGGCGTCGTGCCCTGGATGGCGAAGAGTCTGTGGACGTAGCGCACCGAGACGAAGTGGGCGGCGGCGATCGACTCGGCGGACAGGCCGGGGTCGGTCAGGTGCTCGTCGACATAACCCCGGATCCGGGCGACGAGCACATCGGCGGCGCTGTCCGTCACGGCGGCGGTGCGCTCAGCCAGTGTCGTGGCCAGCAGGTCCGCCACGTGCCTGGCCAGTCGCCCGGCGATCCAATCGGGGCAGGGCGGCACGGCCGAGGCGAGTGAGCGCAGCACCGGTGACAGGACTGCGGCGGCACCGCCCTCCCCGGGCCGGACGATCATCGCGCCGATCCGGCGCAGGTCCGGCGCAGGTCCGGCGCAGGTCCGGCTCGGGTACGGCTCGGGTACGGCCAGTTCGGTGCGCGGCAGACGGAAGACATGAAGCGTGATCGGCTGCTCGTGCTCCACGACGCAAGGGCGGGCGGGATCGTGCAGGAACATGTCGCCCGGTCCCAGATCGCCACTGCGGTCGCCCTGCGCGACGAACGCGGCTCCGGAGTCCAGCAGGCTCAGAGCGAGAGCGTTCGCGTCCGGTCCGCCCGCGAACTGCTCGGTGGTCCAGCCGCCCACCACGCGGATCCACTGGCCCTTTGGGGTGCGCGCGGCCTGCTCGCGCAGCATCGCCAGCCCCTGGCGCAGCGAGGGCACGCCGTCCCAGCGCAGTTCCAGGACGTAGTTGAGGCTGCCGCGGATGACGTGCAGGTGGGAGTCGTTGAGCCCAGGGACGACACGGCGGCCGAGCGCGTCCACGACGCGGGTACGGGGGCCCACGTGCCGCGCGATGTCCGCGTCGTCGCCGAGGGCTGTGAGGTGGCCGTCGCGTACGGCGAGCGCGGACGCGGCGGGGCGGGCCGCGTCGCCGGTGTGGATCTTCGCGTTGCGCAGCACGAGGTCCGCGGCCTGGTCGGCGTTCGGTCCGGTCGTGGATCCGGTCAGGTCAGTCCCAGCACGCCCGACAGAGTGTCGTTCCAGCCCAGCTCGGTGAGTCCGGCCACCGAGGCGACGGCGAACCTCGGCACCGCCGTGCACAGCACCAGCCACAGGGCTCGTTTGCGTCCGGCGACACTAGCCACGAGCAGGGCGAAGACGGCGAAGACGCCGTTCAGCACGCCCAGCATGCGGGGGCCGTCGGCGGGCTGCTGACCGAGGACGAGGGCGGTCGCCAGCCACATCCCGGAGAAGCAGCCCATCAGCGTGGCCGCGACCACGTCCCGAGCGCTGAACGCCAGCACGCTGACGAGCAGTTGCAGGGCGAAGGCAGGCAGGACGGCCATGGCCACGGCCCGACCGGCGGTCTCCGGGAGGACGCCCGCCTGGTAGCAGCCGACGACGGTCGAGGCGATGGCCACCGTGTAGAAGCCCAGGGGCATCGGTGAGGCGATGGGCCGCAGGTTGATGCGGGTCATCGCTCTGAGGTCGGGCTCGAAGTGCCGGCCGCTCGGTGGCTCGGCGAGCAGGCGCTCGCTTGCAGTCATGGTCTGTCTCCCCTTGGGGTACCGCCCCTGTGCCGAGCGGCCACGACGGAACCGTAGGCAGCGCCGGAAGGCCTTGGATGTCTGTGAGTGCACAGCCCTTGCACACCCGTGCACTGCGCCTCCCGGTGCGGCCGGCCTCGGGCACCCGAGCGGGCATCCCCGCTCCATTGCCCTTGCCTGCAGGGCTCTTGGCTCCTCCTTGCACGGATCGCCCGGCCCGCCGCACAACCTCGGCGGCAGCACCGACGCTGGATTCCGTGAGCCCTTCAGCACCTGCCGGCGACGTCCAGAGCCGGCACCCCGCCCCGTGCCCCGCGTTGATTCCGAACCAGGAAGGCGCGCGCCGCCTCGGGTTCCTCGGACTGAGCACGGTGTCCGGTGGAGCGCGGACTCTGTCCCGCGCCTCGGTCGTCCACGGCGCCGACCCGTACCTCCTGCTGGGCACGCACACCTTCGGCCGGGCGATGCTCGAAGGCGCCGGGTCCGCCGCCGTGTGCCGTCCCGGCGAACTGTTCGTCTGCGACGGCGCCGAGCCGTTCACCCTGCACGAGTCCGAGGACTTCGAACTGCAGCTCGCGCGGATACCGCGCCGCGTCCTCGCTCTCTCGGACGGCCAGGTGCGTGCCCTGAGCGGCCGGCCTCCGTCCGCCGACGGCGCCGTTGCCGGCGTGCTGGCACCCCTGCTGCGGAACAGTTGCCGACGTGGGGCCCGCCTGCCCGCCGCAGACCGCCCTCCATCTCGCCGGCATTTGTGGCGGCCGTGGCCAGAGCCCACCACATCTCGATCCGCTACCTCCACAAGCTCTTCGAGAGCCAGGGCAGCACCGTCAACCGCTGGATCCGGCACCGCCGGCTGGAGGAGGCCCGGCGCGAGCCGGCCCGGCCGGGCCGGGGTGACACGAGTGTGGCCGCGATCGCGGCACGCTGGGGGTTCGCCGGCGCCGCGCACTTCAGCCGCAGCTTCCGTGCCGCCTACGGCATGTCGCCCAGCGACTGGCGGGACCGCCGCGCCGGGACGGCGGCGGCCACGAGCGGTTGAAACGGTGGACGGCGACGGCCACGGGCGACTCAACCGCGGGACAGCGGGAAGGTCATGACGATCCGCCGGCTTCCCGGGCGGCGACGGCCTCGCGCCACCGCGGTGGCGGGCATCCGTAGACCGTCTCGAAGGCCCGGCTCAGGTGCGCCGGACTTCGAAAGCCCTCGTACTGGACGTACTTGGGCGACTCCGACAACGCAGCGAGGTGCCGCAGCTGTCATCGCGGCCCTGACAAGATCGCCCGGACAGGGCCTAGTGCCGCGACCGGCAATGTTTGCCCGTCGAGGAGCGTCGTCCGGTGCATGGGGTCTCCCCAGGCCCACAGGGCCGAGGGGAAGCATCGCAAGGCGGCCGGAAGTCCTTGTAGCGGAGCTACCAGGGCTTTTGGCCAACGCAGCGAGGGTGCGTGCCGGGCGGCGCGACAGGGCAAAGTTTGCCGGGAGGGGCACTAGCTCGGCAACGAGCCGGGGGTGATGTGCTGCCAGGCACCCGTAGCCGTCAGCGCACAAGCAAGGTCCAGCGCCCGGAATCATCGCGCAAGTCAGCGGTCAGACCCGTCCTGCTCTCAACCCCCTACTCATCCGGGTTGGCCGGCCGCAACGGGCAACCAGTGCCGACGCGTGCGGCGAGCTCGGCCCGCAGGGCGGCGAGCTCGGCCATGCGCGCGTCGACGACCTGGATCTTCTCCTCGAACAGCGCGGACAACGCTTCCGCGGCGTCCGGAGCCTCGCGCAGTTCCTCGCCCTGCCGGGCGATCTCCGCGAGGGAGAATCCAAGGGTCTGCGCGGTGCGGACATAGTGCAACCAGGCCACTGCCTCGGGCGGGAAGTCGCGATAGCCGTTGGCCAGCCGCCGGCCCGCGATGAGACCGACCTTCTCGTAGAACCGGATCGCGTCCCTGGTCATACCCGCCAGCGCGGCCAGCTCTCCGATACGCATGCCTCTGCGCCCCCTTCGGACGATGAACTTGACCTTGGACCGTACTCCACTGTTTAGCGTGAGGCGTCGCTGTCCCACGACCAGCAGGAGCCTCAACGTGATCCGTCCCTTCACCCCCGCACGCCCCGCCTATCTCCGTGTCGTACGCGCAAGCGCCTGGTACGACCTCGTCGTCACCATGGGATTCGCAACACCGTGGACGTACGTGCTGGTGCACGACACGCTGTCATCCCTGGGCGACACACTCGGCCTTGGCGCCCTGCCCGAACCCGACCCGTGGCAGACCCTGTACGCGAATCTGATGGGCTCGGTCGTGGTCGTCTGGGCCGTCCTGCGCATCGCCCGGACACTGCCGGTGCATGGACTGTTCGACGGCATCGCGCGCACCCTGTTCTCAGCGTGGATGGCGTACGCGCTGGCCCACGGCGCCTCGCGGATCCTGTGGCTGTTCTTCGGCGTCGAGGTGGCTTTCGGCATCGTCCAGCTTGCGCCATGGCGGCGGAACCGACACACCAACCTGGCGCACGCCCATGCCCACCCGGCCGACGGACGCCCGCTCGACTCAGCACGTCAGTGACGCCCGAGCTGGCCACGTGCGGTGGCGGCCTCGCGCATGCCCTTACTCGCCAACTTCACCACTCACTGCCAGAACGAACCATGTGACGAAGACGAGCGACACCGACGAAGCTCAGGGAGCCTCATCATCGGCGGCTGCCCCGCACGCCAACGCTCGACAGTTCCGTCCTTGCGTCACCCGGCGAGCCAGGGAACACGTGCAGGTTCGGACCCTGCGTGTCCCGGATCTTCCGCTCACCGCACCGGACCACCATGATCGGGTGCTCGCATTGCTGCCCGGTATCCGGGAACTCCGCCCCCTGGCGGCTCGCTACCTCTGCCTGCTGTCGCTGTTCCTCATCGTCGGCGACCGGATCCCGACGAAGCCCGCAGCCGATGACCCGCTCAGGCCGGCGTTGCGCTCCAGGGCGCGCGGCTGGCTGCTCCTCAGCGCGTTCTTCGCCGCTGTTGGCGCCGTCGGCCCATCGCTTGAACGCTGGGGCACACGAACCCGATCTCAACAGGGAGCTGCAGTTGCCCGACCCAGCGGAGAACCAGACGAGGCGCATGCACAGCCGCGTCGCGGATCACCGGGGGGTGCCGGCGTCAGAGATGGGGTCCGCTGTCACAACGGGGTGGGTGTGCCGGTGTGCGGAGGGGGCGCATGCAGGAGCGTTGAGTGCTTCGTGCGCGGGGGTGCCGCTGTCTGGCTGAGGGTGGTTGCCTTCTGCCAGGGTGAAGTTGTCGGGCAAGGCTTGCGTGTTCTGACGCGGAGTGGGCGTTACCGGGCGGTTCGGGTAGCTCCGCGCCGTGGCAGGCCCTGTGCTGATGGATAGCTGGTACTACGAGGCGGCCCGGGCGCCGTTGCGGTTCCGTCCGTGTCTCTGAAGAGGAGCATGTATGCGCAAGCAGGTCGCCACGGGACTTGGTGCGCTGGCTAGCGCATTGGCTCTGCTCCTCGCTGTCCCCAGCTCTGCTCAGGCCGCAGTTGGCACCTTCGGCTATTACTACTCCGGCTCAGGCTGGCAGAGCATGACCGACCCTGCTGACCTCGTGTGCCACACATTCAATGGCGGTCCGTCTCAGGTCGTCCGGAACAATACCGACAGCGTGGCCGTTCTGTACCTTGACGCGAACTGTCAGGTTCCAGTGGGAACGGCCGCTGTCGGCGCCACCGTCCAGGTCACTGCCGTTGAAAGCGTCATTTTCCTCTGAGCCCTTTTCGGCCGACGCTGTTGACCGGGAAGGCCGGTAACACCGCTGGCGAGTTGGCGAGGCTTCGGCGCAGTCGCGTGACATCCGTCTGGTGATCACACCGGCATTCCGTTGGCCTTGCAGGAGTTTTCCGCGCCGTTCCGGACGGGGCCGACACGCCGCTTCGCCTGGGGAATCCGGGACGGCATCGCACAGCTGACTCCGGGCCAGTACGTACTGGAGACCAAGGCCAAGTTCACGAGCGGCTTCTGGGTCGACACGACGTACCACCTGGAGGCAACAGCGCCCTGAACGGGTCGCATCCGGTGCCCGCATCTCGCCTCGGTTGCCGCGCCCGGCGCCGCGGACGTGGCACTTTCTCGCCCCGTCCGCGGCGGCGACGCGCATCCTCGACAGCGGCGGGCGAGGCGACGCCGGAAACCTCGCTCATGCCTGCCCCCAGGTGGTGTGCCCGAGCACCAGGTGGCCGGTGCCCGCCAGGCGCTGGACCTGGTCGACGAACGTGCTGGTGAACAGGCGGCGGGCGGACAGCTCGCCATACTCTTCGACGTGGTCTACGGCCACCCGGTGGTCCTTCATCGCACGGACACGCCAGTCGCGGACCTGGTCGGGCGTCAGGTCCTCCAGCACGATCGGCGCCTGGCCGTCCTCGGGCTCCGGGTCGGCGGCGGGGGTGCGGCGCGGGCAGCACGACCACCGGCAGGGGCTCCGCCACGGCGGCTGCCTCCTCGGCTTCGGCGCGGGCCTGCGCGGCGGCAGCCGGCGCTCGGCAGGCTCGGTCTCCACCCGCTCGCGGTACAGCGCCTTCGTCCAGCCCCCGGAAGTGACGGCCTCGTTCAGCCGCTGTTCCACCACGGTGCGGCGCTCTGCGCTGGAGGCCTGGGGCATCTCTGCGTCGACCGCGGCCGCGATGCGGTGCCGCCGGGTGCGCCGTCGCCGACGACGTACTCGCAGGTCCCGCATCCACCGCAGTTGTCCAGCCGCTGGCCCTCGTCACAGCGCACGTCGCCGCAGACCTGGCATTGCGGCAGGCCCCGGCCGGTCAGCTTGGCCGTCCTTCAGGAGGCCGGGCCCTGGGCAGGGCACTGCCAGTCGGCCGCGTCGATCGTATTGCCTTCCGCGTCACTGAGGTGGAAGCAGCTTCCGTTGACCCACACCGTGACCGAGTCAGGCCGATGGTCGACCTGGAACGGCTCGTTCGCCCGCAACGTCCCGGACCAAGAGCCATCCCCTGAAGGGGAGTGGGTGACAACGACGCAAGGCTGCTTCGGCGGGATCTGGTGGACCTCTGCCCAGGGCTCCAGCGTCAACTCACCATCGTTGCTGAGTCAACCGCCCCTTTCGGGTGAGGGAAAGGGCGCCTTGTCCGGGACATCGGCTGAAGATCGATAGCGTCGGGAGCGGCCCATTCGCCAGGTCGAGGAGGGCAGCGTGCGTTCGGACACCCCGCGCAGGATCATGGCGGCCGGCACTCCGGGTGCGAGTGGAGTGACACGGATGACCACGTGCGTTTCCTCATACCGAGTGTGGCCGCAGGGACGCTTCCGTCGCCGGCTGCCGACCCGGACTCCGGCGCGCCGTGGCACCCGATTTCCCCTGAACCGAGCGAGGTCATGGAGATGAACAAGCGATTCGTCATCGGCCCCCTGATCGCCGGTACGGCAGTGGCAGGACTCGCAGCACTCGTCGTCCCGGTACTGGCTGCTCCAGCAGAGACTCCGACGGCTGTCCAGGCCGCTTTGGTCAGCAGTCCTCGGATGCTCGGCCGCTTTGGCACCTACGCGCTGGGCCACGAGTCCGTGGAGAAGGAGCAGGCTGCCCAGCGGGCGGCGAAGGTCACGGAGGACAACGCCACCGCGGCCGATGAGCCCATCAGGGGCGAGAGGTCCTGGGACGCCAGGAAGCTCGGGCGTAAACATGTCACCACCACCGTGACGTACCCGATGAAGCCGCCGGTCGGCGGTGACCACCACCCGACATGGATGAACTGCGACGGCAACGTCTACGACAAGCCGATCCCTGAGGTGAACGCCGTGCACTCGCTGGAGCACGGCGCCGTGTGGGTGACCTACAACGACAAGGCCCCGGCCGCCGACGTGCACAAGCTCAAGGAGAAGGTCGGCCAGATCTCGTACTCGATGATGAGCCCGGTGAAGGACCAGGCCGGGGCGATCATGCTCACCGCCTGGGGCAAGCAGGTGACGGTCGGCAGCGCGGCCGACCCTCGGGTGGACCAGTTCCTCACCAAGTACGTGCAGGGTCCGCAGACACCCGAGCCGGGTGCCACGTGCACGGGCGGACTGACCGGGTGAGGACCTGGACGAGGGTCCGTGGGCTCGCCGTCACGGCCGCCACGCCGGTGCTGCTGTTCGCGGGCGCGGCTACCGTCGCGTCCACCGGCGGCGACGACGGCTACCAGGCCGGGCACGGGGGCACGGCGGCCGCCCCCGCGCGGGACTCGCCCGACGCCGGCTTCGCCCGTGACATGGCCGTCCACCACCAGCAGGCGGTGGAGATGTCCTTCATCGTCCGCGACCGCACACAGGACGAAGAGCTACGGCGGCTCGCCTACGACATCGCCAACACCCAGGCCACCCAGCGCGGCATGCTGCTGGGCTGGCTGGACCTGTGGGAACTGCCGAAAGTCGCCCCCGGAACGGCACCCATGGCCTGGATGACGGCTTCCGGAAGCAGCGAGAGCCATGGCGGCCACGAAGATCATGGCAGTCACCGGGTGCGCGGGAGTTCGCTGATGCCCGGCATGGCCACCCGGGCGGAGCTGGAGCATCTGGCGAAGGCGAGCGGCAGGCAGGCCGAAGTGCTCTTCCTGCAGCTGATGACCGACCACCACAACGGCGGCATCACAATGGCACGGGGCTGCGCGGACGTGTGCACCGTGCCGCAGGAGAAGGCCCTCGCCCGGAAGATGCTCGACGCCCAGCAGTCCGAGACGAACCTGATGGCGGACATGCTCAGACAGCGGAACTCTGCGCCACGGCCCTGATCTCCACCGCACACTCAGCGCGAGCACGCGGCGCACCTGCTCAGCCGACGGGGCGTCAGCGATCAACTGGCCGACTGCCGGCAGGGATGTTGCTCCGGGCAGAACCGCGCACGAGGTCAGCGCGAGTACGACGACCGGAGCGTGTCGCACGACGGGGGGTCTCGCGGGCAGGGCGCCTCGCCCAGCCGCTACAGCAGGCCCGGGATGTCCCTGGACAGGCGGTCATCTGCAAGGGGTGAGCATTATGTCGTTCGCCGCGGGTAAGCCGTGTCAGTGCTTCGGTGGGCGCGCAGAGCCAGTGCAGCAGTTGACTGTTCACGGCAAAGTCGTGGATGGCCAACTGCCCATTGGCCTTGTCGAGGATGTCCGGGGTACTCAGCCGCCACCAACGGCAACGCCACCGCAGGCAGTTCGGGCATCCTGGGTGTAATGCTCTGCTGCGAGCACGAGGCGCAGTTCTGCGAGGTGCGGGGTGTCCGCCGGGAGATCCGGTTACGCAAGGAGGGCCAGCGCGGCAGCCGGTTCCAGGTCGCCGTAGACTTCGTGATAGCCGGCCCGCAGGCCATTGAAGAGCGCCGAGCGCAGCGCGGGGAGCCGCACTGCGGTGCCGCCGCCAGGCCCCAAAGTCAGGTCCCCTATGGGCCCGGATGGCGTCGGGCGAGTGGTTGGCGCTGCTGTCGCTCCACCAGGCAATCATCACGGCGCAAGGCGCGCCGTTGACCGGGCACCGGCCCCGGGGCGGGGAGGATCTGACTTAACAGCCCGGCGCAGACATATCGGGGAGCCGATTCGGCCATGGGGAGCCGCCCCGTGTTCTATTACATGCTCAAGTACGTCCTTCTGGGGCCGCTGCTGCGGCTGCTGTTCCGACCGGCGCCCCAGGGACTTGAGCATGTTCCGGCGGAGGGCGCGGCGATCATTGCCGGGAATCACCTGTCGTTCGCGGACCCCCTTTTCATGCCCGCGGTCCTGAAACGGCGTGTCACCTTCCTGGCCAAGGCGGAGTACTTCACGGCACCGGGCCTCACAGGTCGGCTGACCGCGTCGATCCTTCGCAGTGCCGGGCAGATTCCTGTGGACAGGTCGGGCAGGGCCGCAGGGCAGGCGGCGATCCGGGAGGGGCTGGGGATACTGGCGAAGGGAGAGCTGCTCGCAATCTACCCGGAGGGAACCCGCTCCCCCGACGGCCGACTGTACAAGGGCAAGGTCGGGGTCGCGGTGCTGGCGCTGACCGCGCAGGTGCCGGTGATCCCGTGCGCGATGGTGGGGACGTTCGAGATCAGGCCTCCGGGCGTGGTCCTGCCGAGGATCCGGCCGGTCGCGATCCGTTTCGGGGAACCGCTGGACTTCTCACGCTTCGCGGGGATGGAGCACCGCAGGGCGGTCCTGCGAGCCGTCACCGACGAGATCATGTACGCGATCCTGGGGCTGTCGGGCCAGGAGTACGTGGATCAGTACGCGGCTGACGTGAAGGCCGGACAGGCGAAGGGGCGGCGGGGCTGAGGCCCACCGCCCCTTCGCCTGCGTTCCGTCCGGACGGTAAGGGCGTCCCGCGACTGTCGCTTGCCTCAAGCAGAGGAAGCGCCCGCTGGCGAAATGGGCAGCCGTATGGCACAGCTCGCAGTGAACCTGGCTGGGCGGCACAGAAGCCTCGTCTCCTCCCGCCGCCGGGAGCCGGTCCCCCGCTGACCGGCTACCCGGGTCCGCGAGCGGCATGCATGCACCCGACCGAGCCCGCACTGCGTCGGGACACGGTCATCGGAACGTCAGCTCCAGACCCACTCGCCGGGGCGCCTCATCATCGGGTACTGGACTTCCTGGACCGCGATCCGGGTGTCCAGCCAGGCGTTGTAGAGCGTGGCTTCTTCCGCGGTGGCCTGGCCGTTCATGATTCTGTCCCGCCGCTGATGCAGCTGGTCCTTGCTCAGGTGGGCGACCCAGGAGACGTATTCGTGCAGCGTCTGGCCCTTCTTGCGGGCGGCTGCCTCCAAGACCGGCCTGTGCTCTGCGGGGATGCGGCCGATGTTCTGCATGCGCACGCGCCACCGGAACAGCTCCCCGCTGCTGGTCTTCTCGACGGTCCAGCCGGCGTTGTCCTCGTCCCGGCCGCGTCCGAACAATGCCATCCGTTCCTCCTGATGCCGTAGTCGACAGAGGAACGCACAACCTTCCGCGCGTGGTTCCGACGAGCGCACCGCGGGCCGCGTCGAGGGCCGTCCGCGGCGCACCGCACATCACCACCGGACGACTGACATCTGCCCCAATGCGGCTGAAGGGCTGGATCAGGGCCTCGACTGCCTCGCGCACAGCATGTCGGGGCAGGCCACGTCGCCTGCTCGTGTTCCCCCTGGCGGGGGAACTGCGAGTCGGTGTTCCGTTCATCCAGACGACCAGGGCAGCCCAGGATCAGAAACAGGTACTGGACGCCCGCCCGAGCACGAGCTCCGCCGGATCACGGACGCGGTCCTGTATGTCGACCGCACCGGGATCCCGTGGGCGCTACCGGGAACCCAGTGCATGCGGGCGTTGTTCCGCTGCGCGGTGCCTTGCGGTAGCGGCCGATGAGCAGACCCATGGCCAGGGGGCTCCACGCCAGGACGCCCGGGCAGTAGGCGCTGACCTCGACCCCGGTACGTCCCAGTTGCTGCATGCGCACGGTGACCCGCTACCTTCCGCTTGTCTGCCCGGGTGCCGCCGCGCAGCCGCGGCGGCACCCGTGGTCCTGTGTCGGGTCGGCCGGCTCAGCCGTTGTAGGGAGCGGTGACGTCCAGGACCCAGGTGACGCCGAAGCGGTCGGTGAGCATTCCGTACAGCGGCGCCCACTGTGCGGCCTCCAAGGGGCGTACCACCGTCGAGCCCTCCGACAGCTTCTGCCACAGGCCACTGATCTCGTCGGCGTCGTCGCCGCGCACGGAGACGAAGAAGGGGTTCTCGCCCCGGTTCCAGGGCAGCTGGGAGGGCACGTCGTAGGCCATGACGTGGAAGCCGTTGTCCCCGACAACCTCGCCCCACATCACCCAGTCCACCTCGTTCTCGTTCTGCACATTGCCGGCGTCCTTGTAGGTGACGGCGACGGTGCGCCCGCCGAAGACGGACTGGTAGAAGTCCAGCGCCTGACGCGCGTCGCCCCGGAAGTTCAGGTGGGTGGTGGTCGTGACGGACATGCCTGCTCCTTGCGTTCGGTTCCTCGAATACGTGCCGCCGCAGTGGAAGAGCTACGGCGCAGCTGCCGTGAACTGGGCAATGACCCCTTGGCGGCTCCGGACCACCATGTCAGGAGTAGCGGACAGGTTGTGTCCTGTACTGCGGGCAGAATGGTGGCCATGCAGAAAACGTCATCGCGACTGCTCGCGCTGCTCTCACTGCTCCAGACGCGTCGTGACTGGTCCGGCGAGGACCTCGCCGAGCGGCTCGACATCACCCCGCGCACGGTTCGCCGCGACATGGACCGCCTCCGGGAACTCGGCTACCCGGTCATGGCCTTCAAAGGACCCTCCGGCGGATACCGCCTGGATGCCGGCACGCATCTGCCCCCACTGCTGTTCGACGACGACCAGGCCGTCGCCCTGGCCCTCGCCCTGCAAACCGCCACTGCCGGCACCACGCTCGCCGAGGACGCAGCCCGCGCCCTCGCCACGATCCGCCAGGTCATGCCGCCGCGACTACGCCACCGCATGGACACGATGCGCATCACAGCCGTCCACCCACCGGAGAGCGGGGACGCCCCACAGGTCGACGCCCAGGTCTTCACGGACCTGAGCACCGCCATCCACACCCATGCGGAACTCCGCTTCGACCACGCCGCGGACGGCACCGCGACTGCCGGGCAGCGCCGCCGAGTACAGCCCCACCACCTGGTCACCTGGCGCGGCCGCTGGTACCTCCTGGCCTGGGACCTCGACCGCGAGGACTGGCGGACCTTCCGCGTCGACCGCATACAGCCGCGCACACCCACCGGCCCCCGCTTCACCCCACGCGAACTCCCCGGAGGCGACGTGGCCGCCTTCATCACGAGCCGATTCCGCGGCTCCGACGGCACCACCACCGACTGGCCCTGCCAAGGCGAAGTCGTCCTCAACCTCCCCGCCGTCGCCGTCGCCCCCTTCGCCCAGGACGGAATCGTCGAAGAACTCGGACCCAGCCACTGCCGACTCACCCTCGGCTCCTGGTCATGGACCGGCCTGGCCGCCGCTATCGGCCGCTTCGACACCGACATCGAAGTCATCGGCCCACCCGAACTCAGGACCGCATTCGCACACCTCGCCACCCGCTACGCCAATGCCGTCCGCAAGAGCACCCCGCCCTGACCCCGAGCACGGATCGACGGATTGAGCATCGGCTACACCTCCAACGTGGACCCGGAGGACGAGGCACTCACCCAGGGCATGCTGGTGCGGGGCAGCTGGAGCCCCGAGTGAGTGCTTTCAACTCTGATTGTGAGCGGCTCTTCCTCTGGTTCGCCCGGTGATCCAAACGAGACTCCACCGCCCTCAGCGACGAGGTCTCGCTACTCGTCGGCGTAGGCCCATTCGCTGACGATCCAGGGGGCATCAACGCTCGCTCGCCGTGCGACGTGCCCTGGCGGAAGTGCGGCGAGCCGGGCGAGTGACGGATCCAGCTCAACTGCGTGATGCAAGTGCTGGACGATGGATGCGCCGTCCGCGTTCGGGTCGTGAACGTCGTCGCTGACCAGCCAGTCACCCTCATCGTCATGGATGACGGTCAGTGCGGGGAACTGCCCCTCCGAGACGGTTCGCTGGACGATGGCCAGCAGCTCTACGGGAAAGGCCCCGTTTCCGAAGGGCCAGCTCACGTCTGGCTGCATGGATCCCATGCCGGCATTCTCCAACGAGCAGGCGCCCTCAGCGAGGGGCACCGTGGCCCTGGCGTGCCCGATCTGCCGGGAACCACGGGAAAGAGCGGGACTTCACGGAAGTCGGGAGCGAGAACAGCCTCCGGCCGTTCAACCGGGTCAGAGGCCGTTCACATGCGGTGGGTGTGGGATCTGACCCCACGGTGACCTAGCGCCACGACGGTTTCAAGATCACTGAGGACGCAGGACCGACGGCAATAATCCGCTCATGGAGCACGGAGCATCAGGACACAGAAAGACCACCAAGGCCCGCGCCAGCAGGGCCCCGGGACGGGTAGTGCGCATCGATTTGGGTGATGGCCGATGCGCCTTCGGAAGGCAGCTCACTGGCGTGTGTGTCGAGTTGTACGACCTGGTCGGCAGGTCTGGAGCGCCTGTCGATCTCATCGAGATCGTTGCGGCACCCGTCGCCTTCACGGTCTGGGTCGTGGATGCTGCGTTTCGCCGCCATGGCGGCTGGGAGCTGCTCGACGTGGTGTCTCTGACCCACGAGGAACAGGCCGAGGTCCACCTCTTCAGCAAGCAAGATCCGCTCAGCGGCGGCATCACCATCTATCGCGACGATCCGGTCACCGGGGCTGACAGCGAGACGCCAGCGACGCTCGAAGAGTGTCAGAAGCTGGAACGGGCTGCTGTCTGGGCCCCTGGGCACATTGAAGACCGACTACGGGACCACTTCGACGGCCGTCCGAACAGATGGGTGGAATCGTTGCGCCTGAAGCCGTGATGCCAAAGCGCGCCCATGCAGCCCCTTGGCGCTCCTGCCAACGAACCCTGGGCAGTCCCCATCCCTATGTGCCCCACATCCCCATGTGCCCCACGCGTGCCCGATCAGGCAGTGAGGAGCGGGGAATCACGGGAACCACGGTGGGATGGCCGCTCCCCCGAAGTCAGCGACCTCGCAGCTCAGCCGCCATCCGCGTACCGGGTCTTCCGAACCAGGGCTCTTTCGTCGCTCGGCCACGGCAGGGTTGCTTGGCTTGGTCATGACGACTCCCCCGACCTCACGCACGTCATCCCCTGACATGATCGGCTCATGACCGAATACGCCTGGCCCAACGATCCGTCCCCGGAGCAGGTCCGCCGCGAGTGGTCAGCAACCGTGTCAGCGCTGCCCGTAGGCACACCCATCACTGGTCAGGTCGTCGGCCGCCAGCCCTTCGGAGTCTTCATTCGTATCAACGATGTGCCCCATGCGGTCGGGCTGGCAGATATCGGCTCCATGCCCTCCGGTGCGAGCCTTCCAGCGCTGGGAGCTCAGGTCAGTGGCGAGGTCGTCTGGCCACCGATCACAACCACGAGGTGCGGATCAGGCTCAGCGAGTGGATTGATCACAGCTGAGTTGGTCGGCGGAGCGTGCCCGTTGTGTGCCCGATCTCCCGGGGAGTAGCGGGGAGCAGCGGATGATCACGGTGCGCGAGCAACGCGGGCCGGTCAGTGGACTGGTCGGACAGCGGGATGGCGGCGCGGTCGCCGACCAGGAAGCGGGCGCGTGCTGCTCACCGCGCTCGTCCTGGTTCTCGTCTCGCCCCGCTCGGGCGAGCGGCCGCCCCCTTGTGCAGCCGCCGGACCAGGGCGGCGCGGTACCTAGAAGTGATCTGAGTACGAATACGGATGGGGACTGAGTTGACCTGACGAAAGGGTGAAGATCACGGATGGGGCGCTGCCCCTCCGTTTGGACCTGTAGTCAACCTTCTCTGAGGTATGTCATGCGTAAGTTAGGAACAGCTGCTGCGGCACTCCTGGTGGCCGGTGCCGGCCTGGTGGCCACGGCCGGGACGGCCGGCGCCGCGACCGCGAACGTGGACAAGGCCACCTCGGCCGCCGCCTGTTCGACCGCCTGGGGCAGCGGCGTCAAGTCGGCCACGGGCTCGGACACCAAGCCGCTGAGGAACATCACGACCAGCCAGAGCACCTGCTACGACCGCATGGTCTTCGACGTCAAAGGCGTGAGTGGCAAGGTCGGCTACCACGTCGGTTACGTGGCCAAGTTCCATCAGGACGGCTCCGGCGAGCAGATACCGGTCACCGGCGGCGCGATCCTGCAGATATTCGTGTCCGCGCCGAGCTACGACCCGGCGACGACCAAGCCGACGTACGCCGGGAAGGCGGGCAAGCCGCTGCCGGGCGTGAAGATCACCGGATACAAGACGTTCAGGGACACCAAGTTCGGGGCGAGCGTCGAAGGCCAGACCCAGATCGGCCTGGGCGTACGAGCCAAGCTCCCCTTCCGAGTGCAGCAGTCCGGCGACAAGCTCATCGTGGACGTCGCACACACCTCGTAAGGCAACGCTGTGGGCTGCCCGGTCGCACCTCCGGCCGGGCAGCCCACCCGCACGGGGACACGCTCGAAGGCACGGCGGTCGTGGAGCTCGCATGGAGCTGAGGAGCCGGACGTCGTGCCGCCCGACGCTGGGGCCGGGGTAGCGGAGTTCTGTCCCGACGACGGTCTTTCGCGCTCGGATCGCATCGATATGGACCACCCCGTACACGACTGGCGGCGCCGCCGGGCAACTGCTCACCGGGCTCTGACCGCGGGCCACCACCCTTGCGGGAATCGGCGATGCTCCGTCTCACCCGCCGTGCGTGTTCCGTCGCAGGATCTCGCGCGCGAACTTCTCCGCTCGTTCCGCGTTGGACATGATGTGAGACTGCCGCCTGGGCCACCACGTCAGTTCCACGAGAAAGAACGTGACCACCAGCCACGACATCCCTGTCTCCCAGGCTGAGCCGGTGAAGGTGTCGGTGAACGCAAGGGCCACGGCCAGTGCGGCGAAGAGCAGGACCACCCAGACGCGACCCTGTTCCCGGGCGGCCCGCAGACCGTCGCTGTAGTCGATGACTGCGGGCGCCAGTCGGGTATCACCGATGTCCTCACCACGTCGGGTGGCGCGAACCACCGCAACCCGGTCGGCGGAGTCCAGGTCGTCGGCACCGGGCCAGGCTCTGCTCATTCGACGGGACACCCTGATTCCGTAGAAGGTGCTCAGCACCAGGCCCGCCACAATCGCGCCCATCCATGATCTCGACTCGGCAAGCACCCATGCACCGAGGAAGAGACCGACTGGAAGGCCGATGCTCACTGCCCTGCAACCCGGAGTGCCTCGCCATGCCCAGCTCGGGACCGCCATCACAGATTCATGCTGGCGGTCGACTGTCCGGGGAGCAATCACCCACACCGGCGGCGCCGGGAACACCGAGGTTCGCCCGGGGATCTCCTCCGCAAGTGCGCACCGGGTGAACCGGCCCGCCGGGTGCTCAGCCGTCGTTGGTGGCAAGGGGCCGGTTCTGCGGCCGGGCCAGAGCGAAGCAGACCAGAGTGATCAACGTACGGCCTTGAAGGCGTCCACGCTCCGCAGCTCGATACGCGTCAGCTCGCTGAACAGGGCCCTGAGGGAGCTTTCGATGCGTTCCAGTTTGTCGACCGGCAGCCGGAGTTTCCGGGCGATGCGCCCGGGGGATGAGCCCCCGTGCCAGGCGATCACCACGGTGCCCCCGGGACGCACCACACGGTGCAGTTCGCGTAGTCCGGCTTCCAGGTCCGGCCAGATGGCCACGTTGTTGACCGAGACGACACGGTCGACGCTCTGATCGGCAAGGCCGGTGCGGTCCGCCGTGCCGAGGCTCAGGGTGACGCGGCCTGCGCGGACCGCACCGTGGTTGGCCTTGGTTGCGGCGTCCCGCATCTCCGGGGACGGGTCCACGCCGAGGACGGCAGCGGCCGGAGTGCGAGTGGCCAGCAGCCGTACCAGTCCGCCAGGCCCGTACCCCACCTCCAGCACCCGGTCGTGAGGCTGGACGTCCAGGATGCCGAGCACGTCGTGCTGGTCCCGGCTGTTGGTCCACAACATGAACCGTCCGGCAGCCCGCCCGCGCATGCCGGACGGGCGGGCGAACGGTGAGGTGACAGGCCGGCCCGTAGCCCAGGAAGCCGGATGGGAGTCCATACGGACAGACTGGCTCCCCCACCCCGCCAGGAGTCAAACAGGGCTGAGCCGTCCGGGCGGCCCTCGGACAAGCGCTGCCATGCCCCGGACGAGGATCCGTAACCCTCGGACGTTGGCCCAGCGCCGGAAGCAGGCCGTGGTACGCCTGCTCGCAGGAGGGCACTGTCAACCGTTCGGTGTAACTCCCGATCAAGGAAGAGCCGCCGCCGGAAACGCGATGCGGGCCGGGACCTCAGGGACCCCCCGCCCTGGGCACCGCACTCGTGCTACCTGCCTTCCAGCGCCGTCACCAGCTGAGACAGGTTGCCGCTGGCCACGATGAGGGCAAGGTGGTCGTGGTAGTCCCGGCTGCTGACGATCAGGCCGTCGCGGACCCGCAGCACCTGGATGTTGGAGGCCTCGAAGGTCCGTCCGGTCAACCGGTGGTGCACGTGGTAGTCGAACTCGGCGACGATCACCTCCGCGTCGTCGGTTTCCCGGACGACCATGTTCGCCGGGGTCAGCTCCACGGGCGAACTTGCGGAGACTTGAGCGAACCGCTCCTTGAGTGCGGCCCGCCCCTCGACCCGGCGCGGACCGACCGGCTCGAAGACGGTCTCCACTACGGCGTCCTCGGCATAGAGCTCGGCCAGTTCCGTGAACCGCCCCGCGCTGATGCCCTCGATCAGCTCCTGGAAGACCTCGCGCGGTGACAGCGTTTCAGGCATGACAAACCTCCGGTGGGATCCACGGCTAGAATCGGACCAGCGACTCCGCTTACACGATACGGACTGGAGACTCCGGTTGTCCAGGGTGGTTCTGCCGTCGCCGGCGAAGGGATGGGAGAGAGATGGGTGGCGCTCAGGAGCGCCCGCTGCGGGCGGACGCGGCCCGCAATCGGGCCAGGCTGCTGGATGTCGCCACGGAGGTATTCACCGCCCGCGGCGTGAGCGTGCCGACCGAGGAGATCGCCCGCATCGCCGGGGTCGGAGTCGGCACGCTCTTCAGGCATTTCCCGACCAAGGAGGCACTGCTGGAGGCGGTGATGGTGCGCAGACTGGAGGAAATGGCAGCCCAGACCGCGCAGCTGGCCGCCGAGGCCGGGCCCGCCGAAGCCTTCTTCGCCTGCTTCCGTCTGGTGGTGGATCAGTCCGCGGGCAAGAACGAGTTCGCCCAGGCTCTCGCTGCGGCCGGGGTGAACGTACACGCGTCCTTGCAGGGGCCGACCATGGAGATCCAGACCCGGCTGGCCGATCTGCTGACCGGGGCGCAACAGGCAGGAGCGGTCCGCCCGGAGCTGGGCCTGCCGGAGTTCATCGCACTCCTGGCCGGCGTCGGCAGGGCGATGGAACAGCTCGGAGCGGATCCGGCGCCCCGGGAGCGGATCTTCGAGGTCGTCTTCGACGGGCTGCGGCCGCGCTGAATCGAAGGCGTACAAACCTCCCCCGGAAGTTGCCGAACGGACCGATCCCGCCACAAGCTCTGCGGCGTAGCCTCATCGGCGGGATCGTTCCCTCACTGCACTTGAGGGAGAAGCGGTCGGTCGCCGTTCCGCAACGCGTACCCCACGGCATGCCGTCGCGCCATGGCGGCGCCCTGTGCCCGAGCGCGCTCGAACGCGGCGTTCGGCATGCGGGTCGGAATCTGCAGCGACGAATCGGATGGGGTGGCACCGATCGCCTGCAGCCAGCCACCGCCAACTGTCTTGAACAGTCTCTCCGCGGCCCCGTGCAGGCGCCCGGCTCTCTCGGTGTCGTTCTGCCGCTGAGCCACCGCCGCCAGCCCTTCGAGACAGTGGGCGAAACTCGCGTCGTCGTGGCGTTCACGGTCCAGGGCAGATGTGCGGGCGTGACGGCGAGCTCTTCCTGGATGCTCGGCAGTGCGATGTTCACGGACGAGTCGTCCAGCAACTGCACGAGCTGGGCCGGCGCGATCACCAGCGGCGGGACCATCTCACTGCCGGCTTGCGCCAGTTCCTTGATGCCGGGGATTCCGTGTATCGCGGGCGTATCGAAAATCGCATACGCCACCGCAACGGCCCTCCGTCTCCAATGGGGGCATGAACCACAACGCATCCCTGTCAGCACCGCCCCGCCGCACGCGCAGGATCGTGCTCCTCAGCCTGGCGATCCTCGGCATGGCGAGCGCCGCGTTCGTCGTGCGGGGGCCGCTCACGATGGCCGCTCCGATGTGCACGGCCGGGCGGTGGCACGGCTGCTTCGGTACGTTCAACGGTGTGGTGCTCATCACGATGGTCGCGCTGCCGTTGGCCGCGCTGGTGGTGTGGCCTCTGGCGCGCCGTCGGCGTGCCGCCGGCGTCACATCGGCGTGGCGGATGTCGCTGGCCGAGGTGGGCATGGTCCACGGGACGGTGCCGTTCCTATGGATGACCATGATGCCGGGCGCCGGGGCCGGGACCGTCCCCGGCCGGGTGAGCCTGGTACCGCTGCGGGACCTGCTCACGATGGGGCCGCTCGGGATCGTCGGCAACCTGCTGATCTTCGCGGCGCTGGGGTTCTTCGCCCCGATGCGGTTCGCGGCGCTGGCGTCCGTGCCGCGGATCCTGGCGCTCGGTGCGGGCTGCTCGGTCCTGGTCGAAACCGCACAGTACGTCATGCGCCTGGACCGGGTGTCCTCCGTTGACGACGTACTGGTCAACGCCGCCGGCGCCGTGCTCGCCGCGCTGGCGTCGCGCCGCTGGTGGCGCACTACGGCGGAAGCGCCGTCGGACGACCCTCGCCCCGCACCCGCACCCGCACCCGCACCCGCACCCGCACCGGCACCGGCACCGGCACCGGCACGCTGAGTCGTGTGCCCGGTGTGCACACGTCTTTGCATACGTCGGCGATATGTTGTGTTGCCTAGGCTTCAGACATGCGCGTACTGATCGTGGAGGACGAGCCCTACCTGGCAGAAGCCGTCCATGACGGTCTGCGGCTGGAGGCGATCGCCGCCGACATCGCCGGCGACGGCGACGCCGCCCTGGAACTGCTCAGCGTCAACTCCTACGACCTTGCGGTCCTCGACCGCGACATCCCCGGCCCCTCCGGCGACGAGGTCGCCCGGCGCATCGTCGCCTCCGGCAGTGGCATCCCGATCCTCATGCTCACCGCCGCCGACCGGATCGACGACAAGGCTTCCGGGTTCGAGCTCGGCGCCGACGACTACCTCACCAAACCGTTCGAGCTGCGGGAGCTCGTCCTGCGGCTGAGGGCGCTCGACCGCAGACGCGCGTACGCCCGGCCCCCGGTCCGCGAGATCGCGGGCCTGCGCCTCGACCCCTTCCGCCGGGAGGTCTTCCGCGACGGACGCTACGTCGCGCTCACCCGCAAACAGTTCGCCGTGCTCGAAGTCCTCGTCGCCGCAGAAGGCGGGGTCGTCAGCACCGAAGAGCTGCTGGAACGGGCCTGGGACGAACATGTCCACCCCTTCACCAACGCCGTCCGCATCACCGTCTCCGCACTGCGCAAACGGCTCGGCGAACCATGGATCATCGCTACGGTGCCGGGTGTCGGCTACCGCATCGACACCGGCTCCACCGGCCCCGACACCACCCGCCCCGGCGGTACGCATGCATAGACGCCCAGGGCTCAGCGTCCGACTGAAACTCACCCTCAGCTACGCCGGGTTCCTCGCCGTCGCCGGCGCTCTCCTGCTGGCCGTGGTGTGGGGGTTCCTGTTGCGCTACGTACCCGACACCCCCAAGGGCCTTCTCGGGATCGCGCCCAACCGCTACCTCCTTGTGCGCACCTTCGCCCCCGCCGCGGCGGTGGCGATGGTCTTCCTGCTCGTGTTCGGCCTCGTCGGGGGATGGATCCTCGCCGGCCGGATGCTCGCACCGCTCACACAGATCACGGCCGCGGCACGCATGGCCGGGAACGGATCGCTGTCCCACCGGATCCGCATGGAAGGCCGCCAGGACGAATTCCGTGAACTCGCCGACGCGTTCGACACCATGCTCGAACAACTCGAGTCGCACGTCGCCGAGCAGCAGAGGTTCGCCGCGAACGCCTCCCACGAACTGCGCACCCCGCTGGCCATCTCGCAGACGCTGCTCGACGTCGCCCGCAGGGACCCCACGCGGGACCAAGACGAACTCTTCGAACGCCTGCAGGCTGTCAATACGCGCGCGATCGACCTCACCGAGGCCCTCCTGCTGCTCAGCCGCAGCGACCGCGGGAACTTCAACCGCGAGAGCGTCGACCTCTCCCTCGTCGCCGAAGAGGCCGCCGAAACCCTGCTCCCCCTCGCCGAACAGCGCGGGATCACACTCGACGTCACCGGCGGAGCGACACGGACCAGCGGCTCCGCGGAACTCCTGCTGCGGATAGTGACGAACCTCGTCCAGAACGCCATCGTCCACAACCTCCCCGCCGGCGGCACCGTGACGGTCCACACCGAAGCGCAGGGCGACGCGAGCGTGGTACGGGTCGAGAACACGGGTCATCCGCTCACACCGGAACTGGTGCCGACCCTCACCGAACCCTTCCGGCGCGGAACGGAACGCGTACGCACCGACGAACACGCCGGCGTCGGCCTCGGCCTTGCCATCGTGCACAGCATCGTCCACGCCCACGACGGGACCCTCGACCTCGTCCCCCGCCCCGCCGGCGGTCTCCTCGTCACGGTCCGGCTTCCCAGCACGCCGTGAGCAAATCGCTTCCAGATCCTCATGGGCGGGAGCCCTTCAAAGCCCAGCGGATTGCTTTTTCGGGTGCCAGTCCGCCTCAGCCCAGTCGTACTCCACGAACTCGTCGGGAATCTGCACACAGGGGGCGTAGACGCTGATGAACAGAGTCGTAGTCGAGTCGTTCCACCGCACGTCGACCTGATCGCCGCCTGCCGGGTTTTCGAATCGGAAGCCCAGTTGGCGGGAGGTTGCGCCGGCACGGTCGCCTTCCTGGGTGAGTTTCCAACCCTGCTGCACCAGTTGCCGGCGCACGCGCCGCTGCGCGTCTCGGGCGGTGGCTTCAGGGATGTCGGCCACGCTCCAATCGAGACCGAAGCTGCGGACGTCGCTGCGTGCCTCGTCGATGTGGGCGATGCTCCTCAGCCCGCGGTAGTAACAGGCGCCGGTATCGACCCTGCCCGGATCCGCGGCGTACTTTTCGGGCAGCGCGAAGCCGTCATACACCTCGTCGGACCGGGCCTTGAGCCGTTGCGCGACCGCGTCAGGGTCGGCCGAAGGATACGGCGCGCCGTTCCACACGACGTTCCCGGCCACCACGGCAGCGACTGGCAGCGCCACCACCACAAGCCCCGTGACGGCATACAGGACGGACCTCCCGGAGACCCGGGCTCTACGTAGACGACTCTTGAGCATGCATGCGACGGTAGGCGCCGGCATTGCGCGACGCATGAGTAGCCGTACCCGGGAGAGTCCTGGAGCCGTGCGGGCGGCACCTGACCGGGAGCGGCGTCGACGCCAGGTGAGGAACTGGGTGAGGGAGGCGGGGACCGCCGCCCAGCCGCGCCCGCTGGACTTCACCAGGCCCTCGGCGAGCTCGTCCTCTCCATCGCCGGCGGTCAGCCGCGCACATGCAGCCCGAAACCCGTGCGGCCCGCGGGCTCCAGTCCCTCCTTCAGCTGCAGCGAGGGGATCTCGTAGTCGCCGAAGTTCTGCTGCAGGAACGCGATCGGCTCGGTCGACTCCAGGGTGAGGAGTCGCTGCTCCCATGCCTTGGCGACGTCCGAGTAGTCCTCGCCGGTCATCCGGTCGGTGCCGTACAGCACGAACGGCGGCAGCACCTCGATGCCCGGGTAGTAGAGGATGCCGTGCTGGATCGGGAACAGCAGAAGGTGCTGTGTTCCTCCTTCCAAGCAGGCAGTTCGATCTGGCCGCGTTCGCGGCGGTGCGGGATGACCAGGCCGGTGCCCCGGTAGCCACCGTCCGCGATGACCGTGGTCCGGCCGACGGCGGCCTTCGCACCGGACAGTTCCCCTTGCAGTCGTTGCGGTTGCCGGTGACCGGCCGGCAGACGACGAGTCGGGTGTCAGCGTCGATGACGACCGGTTGGTTGGTCGAGTACCGGTAGTTCTTCGACTGCTCGGCAACCGTGTGATCCCGCGTGGGGACCAGGGCCCCGTCGACAATCAGCACGGCGTCCTTTGCGGCGCGTTGGAGCCACCTGCGCGAGCCCGTGTCACCGGCATCTCGTAGGCTCCCGGCCATGAGCGATGGGGAATCCGGCAGACGGGTCATAGACGGGCGCTTCGAGCTGGAGGCGCGGCTCGGTGGCGGCGGCATGGGCATGGTGTGGCGGGCGCGCGATCTGGTCCTGGACCGGGCCGTGGCGCTCAAGGAGGTGCGGCCGCCCGATCCGGGTCTTGCCGAATACGACCCGCAGGGCGCGGCGATGCTCCGGGCCCGGGTTCTGCGCGAGGCACGGGCGCTCGCCCGTGTCGACCACCCCAATGTGGTGACCATCCACCACGTGGTGGACGGCGGGGAGCACACCTACCCATGGCTCGTCATGGAGTTGGTGACCGGCGGATCGCTCCAGGACCGGCTTGGGAAGGGGCCGCTGACGCCCGTCGAGGCCGCCCGGCTCGGCCGCGAGGTGCTGGCCGCGCTGCGCGCCGCGCACGACGTCGGCATCCAGCACCGGGACGTGAAGCCCGCCAACGTCCTGATGAGGCCCGACGGACGTCCCGTCCTGACCGACTTCGGCATCGCGGCCATCAGGGAGTCGACCGCCCTGACCGCGACCGGGTCCGTCATCGGCACGCCCGACTACATGGCGCCCGAGCGCATCTCCGGCGACGAGGGCGGCCCGGGCTCCGACCTGTGGTCGCTGGCGATGATGCTGTACGTCGCCGTCGAGGGGCATCACCCGCTGCGCAGGGGAACCACCCTCGCGACGTTGGCGGCCGTCCTGAGCGAGGAGCTTCCGCCGCCCCTCCAGGCCGGAGTGCTGACCGGCTTCCTGAGCACCGTGCTCGTCAAGGACCCGGCCGCCCGGGCGGACGCGGAGACCGCCGACCGGTTGCTCGCGGAAGCGGCCGCGGGCCGGGACACGGCCCCGACTGCTCCGAGCGCTCTGGACGGGGCGCGCGGGCCGGGCGGGGCCACCTCGTACCGGTTGCCTCCTCCGCCGGGACCGACGACCGCACCCTCCGCACCGTTCGCACCGGCCGGGTTCGGACCCCCGGCGGGCTTCGGGCCGCCGATCGGCTTCGGACCGTCGGCACCGCACGACGCCGTGCCCGTTCCGGTCGGGCCGCCGACCCCCTACCCGATCGGCCCCACACGGCCGACGCCGCCGCGACCCGGCGGCCGTGCGAAGCGCCGGGTCGCGATTGCCTCGTCCGTCGTCGGGACCGTGCTGGCAGGAGTCCTGGTGTGGACTCTGCTGCCTGACGGAGGCGACAAGGACCGCGAGACGGCAGCCAATCCACCCGGCTCGTCCTCGACCAGGACCAAGGACCCGACTCCCGCACCGCCCACAGCGTCCCGCTCGGCGCCGGCGCCACAGGCAGACGCGAAGACCGATCTGCTCACCCCGGACGGCATCCGGACGGCGGTGAAGGAGATCAAGGCCACGACCGGCACGAACCGCGCATGCGACTTCACCGTCTATCCGGACTACGTGTCCGCGGAGATCATGGTCAAGGGCAGCGACACCAAGTACGACAGCTACACCTACCGCCCGGGCCAGGGCGTCCAGAAGGGCATCATCAGCAGCGCACTGATCGGCGGCGACCGCCCGTTCAGCCTGGATGACTTCGACTGGGACGTGCTTCCCGCCCTGCTGAAGCGGGCGGAGAAGGACCTGAACGTGAAGCGGCCGACCATGCGTTACGTCCTGGTCCGCCCTGCCGACGACACGTTCGACACCCCGCTGGGACTGGCCGTCTATCTCGCCGACGACCACGTCACCGGCTATCTGGATGCCGATCTGAAGGGCAAGGTGACCCGGGTGATGCCGGCCCAGAACTGACCGGCCTGTCGGCTGGGCCCGGCGGCGTGGTCGACGAACGCCGCCCGGGCCCTGGGGGCCATGGTGAAGACCGGGCCCTCGGGTTCTTGGAGTCGTGGACGTGGACGGTGTTGGGCAGACGGCGACCTCAACGCAGTCGCTGCGCTGGAGCTGCTGTACGAGGACTTGCGTCACCCGTGCCGGTGAGGTGGCGTCGTGGCTCAGCGGACGGGAACTCCGGTGAACGCGTGCGCGTCGATGAATCCCGGGGACGACGACGCAGCCATCCAGTGCCCTGATGTCCGGGCTCTCCGGGGATCTGCCGGGCTCAGACGGGGCCCGGCGGCGCGACACTCCTTGACGCGACGGCGGTGACGTTGTGCGCCGGCTCACGGTTGCTGTCACCCCGGGCCACGCCAACCTGCGAGTCCCCGTGAACGAGGCCCCCATAGTTGTCACTGGCGAAGCCAGGTACTGGTCACCAGCCAGTGCGAAGCAGGCAGTTGTCACCACCCAACCTCGCGAAGCGCCGCGCCGGCTTGTGCAGACCGCGCCGGGCGGGCAGATGGGCGCCCGGTCAAGCGACCCTGCAGAGGCCGCCTTTCGATGACAGGATGACCGTCGGGGAGCGGATCGGATGAGGTCACGGGGGCATGAGTGGCACGCACCATACGTGAGGCGCTGGACGATGTGCCGTGGGAGCGGCTGGAGTCGGCGCTCGGGCATGACCCCGCCCTGGAACTGCGGCGCGCCCTGCGGGGTTTGGCAGACACTACCGGGCGCTCCTCCAGGACGAAACGATCCGGTCCGCGATCGACGACGTCCTCGCCCTGCCCTGACGACCGGCCTGCGAGCGTGCCGAAACCGAGCCCGGTGCCTGACCCGGTCCAGGCCGTGTACGAGACTCCCGGGTGATCCGCCGCGAAGCTCGGGCGGGCCCTGGCTGAACGCACGCTGCGGCGTAGGCGTCACTGAGCCGGCTTGCACTCCTCGGCGTAGCGGGCCAGCCCTTCCGCCATGCCCTGCATGAACTTCTGGAGGTAACGCGGCATGACCCAGCCCAACAGCCAGCTCGTCTCGTACTGGCCGTACCAGTGGATGACCGTGCCTGAGCTCGCTGTCGGCTTCAGCTCGATGCGCGCGTGATAGTTGTGCATCGACCGATTGAACGCGTCTTCGTAGGCCAGGAGGCGTCGCTCGACCTTCTCAGTCAGCCGCTCCCCGGTCACGACGCGTCCCGTCCGGAAGGCTCGGACGGCGCCGACGCCGTCGTCGCCGCCGGGGTCGAGGTCGACCGACTGGGTCGTATCCAGACTGTCCACCTTGGACCACAGCGGCCAGCTTGCGGCGTCGACCAGCAGGTTCCAGACGACTTCCGGCGAGGCGCAGGTAGTCACTGTGACGTCGTATTTGTGCATGGTAGAGGGCTCCTGTGAGTGGATGCGGGCGGCGTCCCCGGCCAAGAAGACGCGGTCGAGCGGGCGGTCAAGCACACATTGATCGGGTGGAGCGAAAGTCAGTCGGCGAGCTGGATGGTGACGACCGATAGCGGGGCCAGGGCCCGGCGTGCGGCACGTCCACCGCCCGTACGATCACGTGTTTCGGTCCTGGAACAGGTGGATCAGCGGCCGGTCGTGCCGTCGATGAGTTCGCGGAGGATGTCCGCGTGGCCCGCGTGCCGGCCGGTTTCCTCGATCATGTGGGTGAGTGCCCAGCGGATGCTGGGAGCGGGGCGGTCCGGCCGCGGTCGGGGAACCGGTGCGCCGAGATCGGTGCACCCGTCGAGAACGTCGTTCGCGCGCTTGACCGCGTCTCGGTAGCGGGCGACGACATCGGCCACGCTGTCCGCCGGTGCGGCTTGGAACGTCGCCTGCCAGTCGGTGACGTCGTCCCCTAGGAACATCGAGCGCTCGACGAAAGTCAGGTGGTGGAGCAGGCCGAGCAGGTTCGTGCCCGACGGCACCGCGGCTGTTCGTACCTGCGGTTCGGGGGCGCCGTCGACCTTCGCGGCGATCGAGGTCCGGAGGTAGTCGAGGAATCCGCGCAGGACCTCGGTCTCGTTGCTTGCGGTCCGGGGCGGCGGAGTGTCGCGGCGGTGGTTGCGGCGCGTGGTGCTGGGCACCGTGGTCTCCCTTCCTTTGTCGGGGGCGGGTGTCGGCCGCCGTGTCAGGCCGTGCGGCGGATGAGGAGGACGTGGTCGGTGACCTCGGCGGTGCGCCCGTCCGGTCCGGTCGCGATCCGGCGGGGTGCGTCGGCCCGTTCGACCGTCCATGTCTGCGGGGCCAGGTCGATACCCGCGGCGACTTCCCGCGGGCTCGGGTAGCGGATGTCGGGATCCTGGTTCCACGACCACGGCGCGGCCGAGCCGTGGTCGACGACCAGCAGCCGCCCGCCCGGCCGCAGTGCGTGCGCGGCCGAGCGCAGGACGGTTGCCCGGTCCAGGTCAAAGGGGGTGTGCAGGTAGTGGGTGCAGACCAGGTCGAATTCGCCGGGCGGGAAAGACTTGTGCAAGTCGGCCCGCACGGTGGTGACGCGGTCGCCCAGGCCGTGTGAGCGGGCGAGGGCGGCGAACCGCTCGACCGCCACGGCCGAGATGTCGACGGCGGTGACGTGCCACCCCAGGCGGGCGAGCCACAGCGCGTCGCCGCCGTCGCCGCATCCGAGGTCCAACGCGTCACCGGGTGGCAGGCCCGTCACCAACTCGGTGAGGCGGGCATTCGGCTGCGGGCGGCCGGCTGCCGGTCGGGCCGCGTAGACGCCGTCCCAGAACGCGACCGCATCGGTGGTGCTCATCAAGGCTCCTTGTGTCGGTATGCACTCAGTCTTGCCAGGCACCCCACGACCTGGCACGGAATCTTGCGGTTACGGCAAGATGGCTTGATGGATCGCAAGACGGACGACGACGTGCTCGACGCGGTGGGGCCGCGCCTTCGCGCGCTGCGTCGTGACCGTGGCATCACCCTCGCGGACCTCGCGGCGACGACCGGCGTGTCGGAAAGCACTCTGTCCAGGCTGGAGAGCGGGCTGCGCCGGCCAAGCCTGGAACTGCTGCTGCCGCTGGCTCGTACCTACGACGTTCCCTTGGACGACCTCGTCGGTGCCCCGCGCACTGGCGACCCCCGGATACACCTCAAGCCGATCAGGCGGTTCGGGATGACGTTCGTGCCCCTGTCCCGGCGACCGGGCGGGGTGCACGCGTTCAAGATGATCATCCCCGCCCCGCCGGAACCACTCGAACCGACCCCGCAGACCCACGAAGGCTTCGAATGGCTCTACGTGCTGGGCGGACGCCTGCGGCTCGTGATCGGCGAGCGCGACCTGACACTGCCGCCCGGTGAGGCGGCCGAGTTCGACACGTCCCTGCCCCACTGGCTGGGCAGCGCCGACGGCGGCGTGGTTGAGCTTCTCGTCCTGTTCGGCCTGCAAGGGGTGCGTGCGCACGTACGCACCGACCCTCATCGCTCGCCGCGGGCCGAGAGCCGACGGTGAACTCGGCGAGACATTCTGTATGCGCGTCGGTGACGCCGGCCTTTTGAGGAAGACGGCCGGGTCGTGTTCGCTGTAGGCGACGCCCGGGGATCTCACGCCGAGCAGCTGGCCACACCGATCGACAACGGGCCGCGGCCTCCCCGGTGACAACAAGGCCTGCCTATGTGACAGCTATCGTGCTTCGGCTCGCACGTGCGCATCGCTCAGCACGTCGGGTGTACGCGTCTACAGCTCGATGTCGATGTAGTCGACATCGGTGAACTCGACCTGCAAGCCATGGGCGCGGCGGCCGTGGTCCTTGAAGTAGATCTCCTGAAGGCCCTCGGCTGCGATGTCCAGCAACTGCCGTTCGGTGGCGCCCTGTTCCTGGGCTTCGAAGAGGCGGGCGGCGTACTGCGGGGGCAGGGCCTGGGTGAGGTGGCGCAGGCGGGCGTCGTCGGTGCTGCCCGGGGCGGCGGTGTAGCCGAAACGCGCGCGGGTGTCGATGACGATGCCGCCGGTGGTGGCCGCGGCCTTCTTCGCCTTGGCTCGGATCTGCGGCTGCCACCGCTTGCGCACTTCTGTCTCGAGGCGTGCGGCGAGGGCTTTGCGGGGGTGCTTGATCTCGTTCTTGACGTACCGCTCCACCGTGCGGATGTCGATGCCGAGCAGGCCGGCGACCGCCCGGGTGCCCTTGAGTTTCTTGACCAGGTAGCGCATCTGCGCGGGCGCGGACTTCGGGATCGGGCGTGTGAATGCCCCCTGCACCGCTTTGTCGAGGCTGTCGGCGAGCTTGCCCACGGTCTACTCCCCGCTGTCCATGGTGGGGGTGAGGTTGCCGTCCTTGATGTAGCGGGCGAGGTTGAGGCCTGGGCCGTGCTCTTCTCGTGCGCCTTCGGCCCACAGGGTGGTCTGGGTGCCCTCGTGCTTGACCATCCCCGGCGAAACGCCGAGGCGGAAGCCGCCCGGCAGCGGCTTGCCGCCCTCGTACGGGAGGAAGTCCAGGGGGCTGGGGCCGTCGGAGGCGTACACGGCGCAGTCGGACAGGACCGCGACCGGGTACTGGCCGGTGGCCGCCGCCGTCTTGAGCATCTTGCGGTGCATGTTGGTGCGGGCCTTGGAGATCACGGCGGCGCGGATGTCGGGCCGCCACGTCGGCCGGGCCAGCGCCGGCCACGGCTGACCGGGCCGCCAGCCGCCGCCTCTGGGGCGCTCGCGGAGCTTGCCGATGCCGCCCTTGACGGTGGCTTTGATCGCCGCGAGGACGACCGCCATGCCCGGGTCGGTCCGCTTGTGTACGGCCATCGCCTGAAGGAACGCTTCGGGGGCCATGTGGGTGCTCACGCCGAGGTCGGCCATGGTGGCGATGTAGGCGTCGCGCAGCCGCTGGTACCAGGCGTCCAGGTAGCGGCCGTTGTCGGGGCGGATGTACGCCTCGACGGGCGTCACGGTGTGGCCGAGCTCCACCGCGTACGCCACGGTCGGGGTGGCGTACCACGCCGGGCCGGTCGGCCGCTCGCCCGTGGGGGTGAACGGCGACGGAAGGTGCTCGTCGAGGTCGATGTGGGAGAGGTCCACCAGCCACGAGCCCGGCATCTTGGGATCGAAACCGGGCTTGTTCACGTGCACCGGGGCGCCCAGGCCGACCACGGTGCCGTTGGCCGCCGCGGCAAAGGCCATGTTCACGTCGATGCCGACCACGAACCGCTTCGCGCACTCCTCATCGGTCAGCGGCCGCGCCCAGTCGTACGCCTCTTCCACCAGGACCTCACCCGGGGTGCGCTCGTAAAAGCGCGGCAGGTGAGCGAGCAGCGGGTGCCCGTCCGGGGCCTCGCACGGTGCACACTGCACCGGGTCTTTGCCGAGGGAGCCGGGGTTGTGTTCGCTGTGCCGCCTCCCGTTCTGGTCCGGCTCGCTCGCCCGCGTGGGCGGGTGCAGGGCGGTCATCAGCTCCAGGCCGTTCACGGCCGTGGAGCCGCGCGGGGTCAGCACCCGATGCGCGTAGGTGCCCAGGAGCTGGGCCAGTTCGGCGGGCGGCAACTGCGCCGCGTCGCCCCAGGAACGGGCATCGAGCGCGTCCCAGCCCAGGATGCACAGCTGGACGCAGGAGCGCTTGCCGCCTTCGGCGGGGCGGTAGATCCGCGCCCATGGACCGAACCCGCGCCGGGTGAGCTGCCACTCGGCCGTGTCCAACTGCTTGAGGACCTTGTGTCCTTCGGGCAGCCGTCCCGCCCGGCGCTCGGTATCGCTCAGCCGGGCCGGCAAGCCGTAGCGGACAGCGGCCGCGTCGGTGAGGACCAGGACCGGGTCGGCGTCCTTGCCGTGGCGGCTGAGCCGGTGCGCACCGAGCTGCGCCTCGGCGAGCGTCCACTCCACCAGGGACGAAAGAGACTTGGCGGGCACGTCCTGCACCAAGCCCCCGAGGCAGTAGGCGACGGCCTTTCCGTCGGTGTCGGCGTCGATGACCGCGAGCGGCCCGTGGGCGAAACGCGTGTCGACGGCGGCCGTGGCCGAGCTGGGCTTCGGCGCCGTCTTCTTCATGTCCGCGGTGCCAGGCGCCGGCGGAAGCCCCGTAGTGTCCGCGAGCCGGGAAGAGGCGGAAACGAGGTGTGGCCGGGTGTGCTGAGCGGTCGTCACGGCCTCGGGATCTGCGGACCGCTGACGGGCTTGTGCGGGGGCGACTCTTCGTGGCGCGGGTGCTGCGGGGGCGTTGGGGGGCACGGGTAGCGCTGTTTCCGGCGCAGGTTCGGCGGAAGGGGCCGGGAAGCGGGAGGCGAGGCCGTCCAGGAGCCGCGCGTAGGCGGCGCGCTTCGGCGGCCGGGGCTCCGTTCTGCCCGACTCCCAGTTGCTGACCGACTCACGCCGCGCTTTGAGTGCCTTCGCGATCTGGTCCTGGCTCAGCCCGGCCGCTTCCCGCAGGCGCTTACGCTCGGCAGGAGGCGGCAGAGGGTCCCGGGCAACCTGCTCCAGCAGGGCATCGACCGCGCCGAACAAGGTCTCTTCGTCGTTGGACAGGGGAACCACCTCCTCCCCCCAGCCTAAAGGAATCACTCGCAGATTTCACGTGGATTCAACAGAGTCTCGCACATGGATTGCACGCAGCGCCTACTTACGGGGTAGCGCAGTCGTCGGGAGGGCGATGCCCTGTCGCGCGCGAAGGTTGAGCAGTCTCACCGAAGGCTGATCGCTGGGCCTCCGCTTCATCGATGGCTGGTTGACTGACTACGGCCCCGCGACACGGTGGCGGCCCGGGTCACTCGGTGCGGACGCGCTGCCGCCGTAGAAGATGAGAGTCGGCTGCGGTCAGAGAGTGAGTAGTCGGACGAGCAACACCACCGACGTGCCCGCTGTGAACACCGACCCCAGCACGGTGAACAACACGTCGACCGTCGCTACGTCCCAGCCCTGGATCGCAAACCGGCGGGGATCTTCCGGATCGTATCGGACCGTGACCAAGGTCCCCACGCCGAAACCGCCTCCGACGGAACCGCGACCAAACCTCGATGAGTACTCGCACTCACGGCCGTCCGGGGTCGTCCAGGCTGCGACCGGGTGGTAGAACGTGGCACCTTCGTCGCCTCGACTGACATCGTGGCGGACGATCCGACCCTCTGCGGTGACACCTGTGCGACGGAGCGCGCTGGCGCGGCGGAGTCCGTACACGCCGAAGCCGAGGAACACCACGCCAATCGTCAGCGGGATGAGCGAGAAGAGCCATTCGCGTTGCATGTCTTGTCCGACGCGTGCGTGGGGGTGTCGGTTGCGCATCCGAGCTCCGACGGAGATCGAACAGCTACTTGAGCACGTCGGAAAAGCTCATCCGCACCGCGACCACCGCGCCGGATGCATCCAGGTCGGCCGACACGGGGAAGTAGCCATCGCCCCAGCTCGTCATCGCGCAGAGCAGTCGGGCATCACCGATATCCACGGCTCCGGCCTCGAATTCGGAGGCACGAACCTGCCGCATGACCTGCCAGTGACGGGAATGCGGCCGGAAGTCCACCATCAAGCGGCGCCCGGTCTCCTCCTTCCACCTCAGCACAGCGCGAGCCTTCTCCACCGCCTCCGCCACGGCCAGCCCAGTCCACCCGCGGACACCGTCCTCGCCGGGCTCGCCCAGTTCCCCTGCTGCGAACGTCTCGGCGGCTTCGTCAGCGGCAGCACCCCAGAATGCGACGTCGGCCAAGCCGTCCACAGGCTCGTTGTGCTGCCAGGCATTCAAGGCATCGGCATCGCCGAAGAGCACCCGGGCCCAGTCGACGCCGACATAACCCAGCGGCACGGATGACTCGGCCCGGCCTTCGCTCAACCGGACCGATATCTCAGACCAGCGCGGACCGACACCGTCGCCGGAATCAACTCGCGAAGCCAGCACTGGCAGATGCCGGTCGCAGGGCACCCCACCCACCGCGACGACAGGCACCCCGAACATCAGGAAACTGCCGCCGCCCTCAGCGGCAGTCCGGCGCACCCGCTGGGCATGTGGTTCGCGGCTCGGCAACGCCTCCAGACGGGCGTCCAGGCCTGAGGCCCGGCAGTGCTCCTCGAACATCGCCCCAAGCTCCGATGCCCGGGAGGCCGGGATGTCATGGAGCATTGCACCTGGCTGCCGGTCGAAACTGCGGACCGCTGCCAAGGCGTCCGGGCCGACTACAGCGAAGTCGACCGAGTTGAGGACATCGTCAGCCATCGCCGCGTCGTCAATGCCGAGCAGAGCGGGATCGATCTCCACCGGCGACCGCTTTCCGCTCCACAACCCAAGATGACCGCCATCGATGACGACCAGGGTCCCCGGCGGACAGGTGATCTCACCGAGCCTGAGGATCTCTTCCATGGCGTGGGAGTCTATGGCCGCTCCTGCGGCCAGGAGCAGGCGGACCGGGGCAGTGGTCTCAGCCGTCAAAGGGTGTCTGACAAAGATCACGTTGTGCAGCAGATTTCCTCCAGGGAGGAAGGGCCACTGCATGTGGGAAAGTCACGTGTGTGATCAACCAGGATGGCGGCTCGAGCCGTGAACTCGTACTCGTGGGTGGATTGAGGGCTGCGGATGTGGTGCTCGTTCATCGCGAGGCGCTGCGCGTGCTGCGCTTTGGCATCGACACGGCCCACCTCGACGCCTACAGCGACGATGCCTGGCCACAGGAGGTGCTGCACTCGTACGAACGCGCGCTGTCCCTGGCCCGGGAGGCGGTGGCGGATGGCACTCGCTCCCCGCACGCCGATCCCGGGATGGGGATCGACATCGACGTCCGCGACGACGCGCAGTTCGAAGTGTTGTTGGACTTGGCTCCCTACACAATCCATGCCGAAGGCCGGCGAGGGAACCGACAGGTCTTCAGCGCCAGTGACTCGGGAACTTCCCTGTGGATTGCCGTCACCGAGGGACAGGAGACAGAACTCCTGGCCCGACTGGACGCGCTGGGGATCCCACCAACCGCGCTTGCCGTCCAGCCACGCGGTCGCTGAGGCGAACCCATGATGCGGGCTCGCGAGACCACGGGATCAGAGCGGCGTCACCAGCCTCGCGGAACTGGGTGCCCCTCGAGCCGGCCCCGCCGCCGTCCAGGTCGATGCCCCACGTCGCCTCCTCGCCGAGGGAGAGAACGTCGGCCCGGCATCCACCTGAGCACCTGAGCAAAATGGGAGGTGCCTCCGGCCGGCGCGGGAAGCAATGCCTCGACTTGACGGTGCCCGTGCGCACACCGAGCAGGGCGGCGGCGGTGCGCTCATGCCGGGCACCCCCGGCGGGTCGGTTGGCGGATGAGTTTGAGATCCTTCTCCTCATGAGCACCCCACCAGACGGATTGCCTGTCTACCGAGTCTTGACCGGCCCGGACGACGCCGCCTTCTGCCAGCGTGTGAGCGAAGCGATTGGCCTTGGCTACGAACTGCACGAAGGCCCCGCCGTCACCTTCAACGGTGAGAACGTCATCGTCGCCCAGGCGCTGGTCTGGCCGGCACTGCCGTAGCGACTTCGGGAGAGCGGTGGTTGTGATCGGCCCGTGACGTGAGGAAGGCCGTACGGTTGGGCGAGTTGTGAGACAGGCCGCCCATGAGTCGGCGCTGCGTGAGCGTCGCGGCGGGGACCGGCGGCGCGGCGCCGGAGCCGGCCCCAGCAACGGCTGTTGTTCGCCGACCGGCTCCTGGTCACGCTCTTGTACCTGCGCCGGCACTGCCGCACGTCGCGCCGGCCAAGTTGTACGGGGGTGGACCGAACCACCGCCTCGGGCGCCGTCCGGCAAGTCCGCCCGTTGCTCGCGGCACGCGTATTTGCCGTCCCGGACGAGCCCGGAGTGTGTCTGTGTTCTCTGGCGTGGTTCGCTTCAACCTCCCCATTCTCAATTCGGCTGGCTGAGCCGCTGATAACGATGGGCCCGCGGTGTTGGCCGGCAGCCGAGTGGGCATCGCCTGGGCCCGACGCACGGGTCGCGGTCTCCAATGGGAGTGCGACGTGGTCGCAGAAACACAGAGCAGGTTCGGTCACCGCCGATGCGCCGGATCTCCGAGACGACGTCCGACGGACAGGGAAAGGTGCGCGGCCATCACTCCCCGACTGCATCACCTTCGGCCGGCCGAGCAGGGCATCGGCGAGGCCGTCGAGCATCGAGCCGGCGTTGCTTCCGGTGCCGGAGGGGCGGGCGAGCTCGGCGACGCGGGCGTGTACCTCGGTGAGCGCGCGGGCGGCGGTGGCGTGGTCGGGGCCCCCAACCATCCCGGACACGCAGTTCATTTGACAGGCGCCCCTCTAGATGCGTGACTACCAGTTCCGTTATTGTCCATCCCGCCAGGAGTCGTCATCCGGCCGCATTCGCCCGTCACGCCGGAACGGCACTGACCGCTGACCTGAACGGCCGCGCCGCGGCCTTGCCCTGTCACCGCTGCGATCCCACCCACTTCGAGGGAGCCGCTATGCCCACGCTTGGCCTCCAGGACAACGTTCTGGCCCGCATGGAGGGCGCCGCGCTGGAGCGCGAGCTGGGTACTCCGATCGTCGGCATCCCTCGCGCCGCGCTCCACCGACTGCTTCGCGAGGCTCTGCCGCCCGAGTCCCTGGTGATCGGGGCTGAAGTGACATCCCTCGACCGCTCCGACCCTGACCGGGTGCGGATACCTCTCGGGGACACCGTTCACGACGCGGATCTGGTCGTGGCCGCCGACGGCATCAACAGCCGGGTGCGCGCCCACCTCTTCCCTGACCACCCCGGCCCCGCCTACAGCGGGTCGACCGTACTGCGCGCCATCACCGAGCGCCCGGTCGATCTGCGGACCGACTTCGAACTGACCTGGGGGCAGGGCGCCGAGTTCGGCCACATCGCCTTCACCGACGACCGCGCCGAGTGGCACGCCGTGCTCAACACGCCTGCCGGCGTGCGCTACCAGGACCCCCTTGCCGAGATGCGGCGCCGGTTCGCCGACTGGCACGACCCGATCCCCGCGCTGCTGGACGCGACCCGGCCCGAGGCCGTCCTGCACCACGACATCAACGAGCTGACCATCCCCCTGTCCACCTACGCGGCGGGCCGCATCGCCCTCCTTGGCGACGCGGCCCACGCCATGACGCCGAACCTCGGCCAGGGCGCCTGCCAGGCATTGGAGGACGCGGCCACACTCGCCGCCGCACTCGTCACCGAGCCCACCGTCGAGTCGGCGCTGACCCACTACGACGCCGTGCGCCGCCCCCGTAGCCAGTCCGTCGCCCGCGCAGCCCGTCAGGCCGGCCGCATGGGCCAGCAACTGACCCACCCGCTGGCCATCGCCCTGCGCAATACGGGGCTCCGACTGGCGCCGTCCCGCGCGATCCTCCGCACCATCCTGCGCCATGCCGACTGGACACCCCCGCCACTGAGCTGACCGGCACATGTGGCTTCGGCGCAGAGTTCACATCCGGCAGGGCTGAGAGGCGGCATCCCGGTCGCGAGACGGCCGTTGTGTCAGTCCCGTACAAGCACTCAGTCGACGGCGCCCGGGAGCCGGGCGATGACGCCGGACAGGTCGGTGCCCGCAGGGAGCGTGCCGAAGGCCAGCCCGCGGTCGCCGGCGAGCCGTGACGTGCAGAAGGCGTCCGCCACCGGGGCCGGGGCGTGGCGCACGAGGAGGGAACCCTGCAGCACCAGAGCCATGCGTTCGACCAGGCGGCGGGAGCGAAGCGCCGCGTCGTCGGTGAGCGTCAGCTCGCCCCTCAGCTGCCGCCAGGCGTCGTCCAGCCGGGAGTCCGCCCCGCCAGCGGCTTCGATCTCGGCACGGAAGGCGTCCAGCGAGTCGGGCTCACGGGTCAGGGCGCGCAGGACATCGAGGGCGTTGACATTGCCCGAGCCCTCCCAGATGCCGTTGAGCGGGGCCTCCCGGTACAGCCGGGGCATCCCCGACGCCTCGTCATAGCCATTGCCGCCGAGGCACTCCAGGGCTTCGGCGACCGCTGCGGGCTGCCTCTTGCACACCCAGTACTTGCCGACCGCCGTGGCCAGCCGCAGGAACGCCCGCTCCTGCGCATCGCCGCGCTGCGCCCGGTCGGCCGCTCCCGCGACCCGGAGGGCGAGGGTGGTCGCCGCTTCGGACTCGAGCGCGAGGTCGGCGATCACGTTGCGCATCAGCGGCTGGTCGATCAGCTTGGCGCCGAACACGGAGCGGTGGCGGACATGGTGGGCGGCCTGCGCCAGTGCGGTGCGGATGCCGGCCGCGGAGCCCAGGATGCAGTCGAGGCGGGTCATCGTGACCATGTCGATGATGGTCCGCACCCCGTGCCCCTCCGGGCCGACCAGCCAGGCGACGGTGTCGTCGAACTCGGGCTCGCTGCTGGCGTTGCTGCGGTTGCCGAGCTTGTCCTTGAGCCGCTGGATACGGAACGTGTTGCGGCTGCCGTCCGGGAGCACCCGGGGCACCAGGAAGCAGGACAGCCCGCCCGGGGCCTGCGCCAGGACCAGGAACAGGTCGTTCATCGGGGCGCTGGTGAACCACTTGTGGCCGCGCAGCCGCCAGGTGCCGTCCGGCTGTTCGGTGGCGGTGGTGGTGTTGGCGCGCACATCGGTGCCGCCCTGCTTCTCCGTCATGCCCATGCCTGCGAGTAGTCCGCGCTTGCTCGCGGGCGCGCGCAGACCGGGGTCGTACACACGGCTGGTCAGCAACGGCTCGTACACCGCCGCCAGTTCCGGTGCGGACCGCAGGGCGGGAACGACCGCGTAGGTCATGGACACGGGGCAGCCGTGGCCCTGTTCGGCCGAGCTCCACACCATGAAGCCCGCCGCGCGCGCCACGTGTACGCCAGGCCTGTCGTCGGCCCAGGGCGCGCCGCCGAGCCCCTCACGGATCGCCACGTCCATCAGCGCGTGGTAAGAGGGGTGAAAGTCCACCTCGTCGATCCGGTTGCCGTATCGGTCGTGGGTGCGCAGCTCCGGCTCGTGGCGGTTGGCCTCCTCGGCCCAGCGCTGGACCTCCTGCGATCCGGCCAGGCGGCCGACGCGGTGCAGGTCGTCGGCGTACCACTCGGCGCCCTCGCGCCGCACTCCCTCCAGCAGCACGGGGTCGTCGGCGACGTCGTGACCGACCAGCGGCGGTGCCTGGTTGGTCACCTCATGCGTGCGCGCGCTGGGGTTGCTGCGCGGTGCGGCGTCCGCGGCTGCGGTCACGTCTGCGCTCGCGGTTGCGTTCGCGGTCACATTCGCCGCGGCGTCCGCGTCTGCGCTTGCGTTCGCGGTCACGTTCGCCGTGGCGGTCACGTCTGCGGTTGCGGTCATCGGAGTCCTTGGAGTCGTAGGAGTTCAGTCGGCGGGCGTTGCGCCCGCGCAGCGCAGGGACATCGCCACCAGCTCGATGATCAGGTGGTCGGCGGCGGCGCCCTCGGCGGGAGCCGACAGCGGGTCCACCAGCACCTCGCCGATGGCGCCGGTCAGTGCGGCGGCGGTGACCTCGGGGTCCTGGGCGGGGAGCAGCCCGGCGCCGATGCCCTCGCGGATGACCTCCGCGAACACTTCGCGGTACCGGCGCCGGAACCTCAGCCGCTCCTGGCCCACCGCCGGCTCGGCCGGGGCTGCGAGCAATGCGTAAGCCAGGCCACGGGACTCCATGGCGCGGCGGGCGAACACGTCGACTCCGAACGCGAGCCGTTCGACCGGGTCACCGCTGCCCTCGCGGAGTACGTCGCTGAGCACTTCGACCTCCCGCCCGGACGCGCGGCGGAAGACCTCCACGGCAAGCGCCCCCTTGGAGGCGAAGTGCTGGTAGACCGAGCCGACCGAGATCCCGGCCGCGGCGGCGACCGCGGTGACGGAGGCATTGGCCCAGCCCACGTCGGCGACCACGGCGGTGGCCTGTTCGACCAGATGCTCCCTGGCGGCGGCCAGGCGATCCTGCACTGCGGGCGTCTTGCGGTAGGCCATGCAAACAAGTGAACCATCATTCAGAACTTCGCACCAGCCTCCGCACACCCTGAAGCGCAAGGAGCGCACGGGCCCTGTGACGGTCCCCAGAGCCCACGTAGAGCGGCATGCAGACGGCACCCCGCTTCGGCCGGCGATGGCAGCGGACAGCCCGCCGCGGACACGGAGGACGGCACCGAGCCCGACATCGAGCCCAACGAGTGGAGACCCCGGCGCCGCCCGCCGACGGGTCCGCGGAGACCACCGGCGAGGAGTCGTTCGCGATGCCCTGGGACACCACGGAGACCACTCCCGCGTCTGCCGGGCCGACCGTCACCGAGCAGGTCGCCCCGCGCACCGGAGTGGTGAAGCACAACGTCACCGCGCTGGAATCCGTGCGCGACGAGGTCCTCCAGCTGTCGGAGGCGGAACTGCCCGGCGTGGGCGGACTGCACGTCGCGTTCGTGGACGCCGCGGAGAACCGTGGTGTCGTGGAGACCGAGACGGCCGCCCCCGCGGTGTCACGGCTGGTCTCCGCCGTGTGGCGCGCCCCACCGACTTCGGCGGCCGGGACGCGGCGAGGATCCGGCTGTGCGTGGACGGCACCTGCGAGGAGCGGACATCGGGCAGTCCCGACGACCCGTTCGCCTCGCTGCCGGTCCAACTCCCGGACGACATCGGTGCGTCCACCGTGCCGGTGCGCCTCACCGTGACGTCCGCGAAGAGCGGTGACACGGTCGTCGAGGACAGCACCCGGGCCAGGCTGACGGAACAGCACCCCCGGCACCACCGGAGGGACGGGCGCTTCGCGCCGTTCTCCCGCCGCATCGTCGACTGGTCCGCCTCCCGCCAAGGCGACCCAACTCGTCCTGGGATCACTGGAGATGGCCCTGTGGCAGCAGCTGCCACGCCGTTGCCGGACGCTGCTTCGGGCGGGTGTTCCTGCTTCATCGCGCTGTGCGGGGATGGGTCCCCCCACTTCGGGTCCCGCACCCAGCAAAACATGCTCAACTTCCGGGTCCGCGACCTGGATGCGATGCTCGCGCAACTGCGCGCCAAGGGAGCGGACGTGGCCAACGAAACGCAGGACATGGAGGGTGTCGGTCGATTCGGCTGGGTCACCGATCCTGAGGACAATCGGGTCGAGCTGCGTCAGCCCGCCTGACCGCGTCTTCACGCAGGCGGTGACGTGCTGGAGGACCACTAGGTGTTCTGTCCTGGGAGGTTGTGGACGGTGACAGGGGTCACGGCTGATCGATCTTGAAATGGGTGAGGGCCTTCTGGCCTGGTGTGGATTG
>NZ_JBVJKN010000053.1:0-40372 GCF_055585225.1 Streptomyces sp. NPDC053673
CCACGGTGGGCCGTTCCCCTTCCCCATGGACTGCCCAACGAACATGCAGCGGCCGAGACATGGCCTCACGAGCTCTTTCTGTTAGTTCCTCTTAGAGAGACTCCCTGCTTTCATACGCGTACAGCCGGAAGACACCCGACCAGGACCCCGTTCGACCCGCACGTTCCAAGATCGGTTGAGATACGGCTCTTAGGGCCTCCTAACGGGAGTCCGGATGGTTCGAGGGCACTTTCCCCACAGTCGTCCACTTGGCGTATCCCAGAAGTCTTTACCTGCGAGTAACGCGAAGGGTGAGGAGTGCCCAGACCTTGCTCATGATCGGTCCCACCCAAGTGGACGAACAGGTCGGATAGCCCGAGCATCGAGCCACATAAGACGCCGATGAGGTTCCGCCGTGCCTACACCCCTCACCCCGCGCGACCTTCGTCGAGGTCGCCTGCTGAGCCCACTCCTGGCCGACGTGCCGGTCCGAGCCGTCCCCGGGGTCGTCACCGAATACCCCCTGCCCACCCCGGGCACCTTCACCTACCCCTGGGCCATTGCGGCCGGGCCCGGTGGCGACCTGTGGTTCACCGAGTACGACAGCGGCAAGATCGGGCGGATCACCCCGGCCGGGGCCATCACCGAATACCCGCTGCCCACCCCGGACTGTGGGCCAACCGGGATCGCGGCCGGGCCGGATGGCAACCTGTGGTTCACCGAGTACGACAGCGGCAAGATCGGGCGGATCACCCCGGCCGGGGCCATCACCGAATATCCCGTCCCCACCCCGGGCAGCTTCCCATGGGACATCGTGGCCGGGCCCGACGGGAACCTGTGGTTCACCGAGTACGACAGCGGCAGGATCGGGCGGATCACCCCGGCCGGGGCCATCACCGAATACCCGCTGCCCACCCCGGACTGTGGGCCAACCGGGATCGCGGCCGGGCCGGATGGCAACCTGTGGTTCACCGAGTACGACAGCGGCAAGATCGGGCGGATCACCCCGGCCGGGGCCATCACCGAATATCCCGTCCCCACCCCGGGCAGCTTCCCATGGGACATCGTGGCCGGGCCCGACGGGAACCTGTGGTTCACCGAGGCCACCGGTAACCAGATCGGGAAGATCACCCCGGCCGGGGCCATCACCGAATACCCCCTGCCCACCCCGAACAGCTGGCCCTACGGCATTGCGGCCGGACCCGACAGAAACCTCTGGTTCACCGAGTACATGGGTAATCGGATCGGGAAGATCACCCCGGCCGGGGCCATCACCGAATACCCCCTGCCCACCCCGGACAGCGGGCCCTACGGCATTGCGGCCGGACCCGACGGAAACCTCTGGTTCACCGAGCACGGCGGCAGGATCGGGCGGATCACCCCGGCCGGGGCCATCACCGCATATCCCCTGCCCGTCCTGAACAGCCACCCGCTTGGGATCGCGGCCGTGCCCGAGGGCAACCTGTGGTTCACCGAGTACATGGGTAACCGGATCGGGCGGATCACCCAGGGTGGGGCCGTCACCGAATTCCCCCTGCCCACCGCGGGTAGTCACCCGTTCGGGATCACAGCCGGGCCGGACGGGAACCTGTGGTTCACCGAGGCCACCGGTAACCGGATCGGGAAGATCACCCCGGCCGGGGCCATCACCGAATTCCAACTCCCCAGCAACGAGCGCTTCCCGTACGCTATTGCGGCCGGGCCGGATGGGAACCTGTGGTTCACCGAGTTCCTCTACGGTAATCGGATCGGGCGGATCACCCCGGCCGGGGCCATCACCGAATATCTCCTGCCCAACCCGGACAGCTTCCCGTACGATATTGCGGCCGGGCCGGACGGGAACCTGTGGTTCACCGAGCCTATTGGTAACCGGATCGGGCGTATCACCCCGGCGGGAGCGGTCACCGAATACCTCCTGCCCACCCCGGAAAGCGGGCCGACCAGCATCACGGCCACGCCGGATGGGAACCTGTGGTTCACCGAAAACAGCGGTAATCGGATCGGGCGGATCACCCCGGCCGGGGCCATCACCGAATATCCCCTGCCCACCCCGGACAGCTGGCCCTATGGCATTGAGGCCGGGCCGGACGGGAACCTGTGGTTCACCGAGTCCATGGGTAACCGGATCGGGTATATCACCCCGGCGGGAGCCGTCACCGAATTCCCCCTGCCCACCCCGAACAGCTGGCCCTACGGCATTGCGGCCGGGCCGGATGGGAACCTGTGGTTCACCGAGTATTTCGGCGGCAAGATCGGACGGATCACTTCGGCCGGCAGCCCCACGCCGACTCCGCCGGAGCTGGAGCTCTTCGCTCTGGTCAACCATGCACGGGCGAACCCGCATTTGTATCCCCTTCTTGAACCAGATCCAAATGGAGTAGCCAAGCTGGACGGGTGCCCTAACCCCTTCCAATTTTCCCAACAGCTGAGGGATATCGCGTATGCTCACAGCGAATACATTTCTACCGTTCCCCGCGAGCAACTCGTGGTCCCCCCGAACATGCATCGAGGGCCTAACGGCAAACTAGTAACGGAGGAGGGCGAGCCCATGTACCTCGCGGGTTATCTTTCTTATCGAAACGAGAACGTCTTCTTCCACCGGGGGCAGCCCGAGCCTGCTCCCAGTCCTGCTAAGGCGGTGGAGTACTGGATGCAAAGGGACGCGGCCTCGAACTGGGGTCACCGCAATCTCATCCTCAATTGCACGGCCCAGGAGGCTGGCGTGGGTTACTACCATCAGGCCCGACCGCCGGAAAGCACTGAATTTCAACATTACTTTACACTGGACGTGGGCACGAGATGATTCGGTTACGCCATTCCTCCGCTCACTGCTCGTACAGGTTCATCGGTGTGGGTTTCGCCAGAGGCGCGGGCGGCCCTATTTGCATTACGCAGGACTTCTTCGGTCGACCAATCTACGGGTCCAGGGGATCCCACAGACGGGTTGGCCCGGGTGCCGGCCTGCGGACCACAGGGAACAGGGCGCACCCTCCGGGTACGCATCACAGCCCGGGTGTAGCACCACGGCAGGCCGGGCGCCGTTGGAACCTTCGCGCTGCTGTCCTCATCGTGCGATCTCGCTGCGTCGAACCCGCGCCTCTGACGGTTATGGGGGCCCGCGGAGCCGCGCGCCGCTGCACACTCACACTCCGGCGAAAATAAGGTTCACCATCGCGCGTGGGATTCTCGTCACCTACGCGAGTCCAGACGGTTGCGCAACGGGAGAGGCGCACGCGGGGAACAGGCACGTCGACCACGTGAACCCCTAAGGCCCGGCTAACGTAGGGAATTGAGTTCAATCGCCGGGCACCGATCCATGACCATCTCAAGGCCCGCAGCGCGGGTCCGCTGGTACGCGGCTTCATCGATGACGCCGAGCTGGAACCAGACCGCCTCGGCACCCTTGTCCACGGCTTCATCGGCGACCGCGCCGGCGAGGTCGCTGTTCACGAAAACGTCCACGACGTCAACGTCGAAGGGAATGGCATTGAGGGACGGATAGCCCTGCTCCCCGTGGACCTTCTCGGCCTTCGGGTGCACGGGGACGATCCGCTTGCCATAGCGCTGCAAGACCTTGGCGACTCCGTAGGCGGCGCGCCGCTCGTTCGAGGAGAGACCGACGATCGCCCACGTGTCGCCGAGTTCGTTGAGGATCTTGCGGACTGTGTCTGCCTCGCTGTGCATGCTGTGCCTCCCATGGGTCGGATGCTCGCCGCAGAAGGGAACGACCAACGACTGTCGGCCATTCCCGACGGGCGTGGTGGGAAGAGACCACCGCTCCCGGCCAGAGGCCTAGAAGTCCAGGTGCGGGCTGGTCATGCTCTTCTCAGGTGCTGGGTGAGCTGCTGGAGCGTGGTCCGGGGATGAACGTCGATGCCGTCGCATCCAGAAGGGTCGGCTGCGTGTGATCTGCCCGGTGTCCCTGTCGTCTGCGTGCGCGGGCGACGGTATGCGGATGCGGCCAGGGAGCCTTCAGCGCGAAGGCGTGGGCGGGCACGGTGACTACGCGAGGATCCCGGCCAGCACGGCGTAGGTGGCGCGCCAGGAGAGGTGGTCGGCGAGCAGCGCAGTGAAGGGTGCGAAGACGGTGGAGGCCAGGCCGCCGGCCAGGGTGACGATGGTCAGGGCGCGGACGTGGTCACCAGCGGGTGATGGCGGCGAAGGCGGGCTCGTAGAAGGTGCAGGCCATGGCGATCCCGGCCGGCGCCCAACCGGCGTAGAAGGCAGCCAGGTTCGGCGCCCAACCGGCGTAGATGGCAGCCAGGTTCGGCGCCGCCGCGACGACCAGGAGGCTCAGGGTCCCGAGCACCGATCCGGCGGTCATGACGAGCCGCGGGCCACCGTGGTCAAGGACGCGGCCGACGCCTACGCCGGCGAGCGCTGAGACGACCAGTGCCAGGGAGAATGCAGCCGTTGTCGCCCCGGCGGACCAACCCGTGGCGGCGGTGATCTGCGGGTTCAGGACCGGGAACGCGTAGGAGACGATGCCCCAGCTGGTGATCTGGGCGGCGCAGAGGGCGGGCAGGGCGGCGCGAGGCCGCGACCGTCCCCCGATGCGGTCGCGGCCACGCGGGCTTGGAGTTCGGTCACGAGAGTCAGCAGCCGTCCGAAGCGGCGGCCGGTGCACCGACGCCGATCTGCAGGGTGGCGGGTGCGGAGCAGCAGCCACCGCCGTCGGTCCGCTCGGCTTCGGGCTCGTCGAAGAGGCCGGCTCCGCCGCAGACCCCGGTCTCGGGGAGGGTCAGTTCGACGCGGTCGGCGGCTTCGAGGTCGCCGGCGATGGCGGCGGCGACGGAGCGGACCTGCTCGTAACCGGTCATGGCCAGGAACGTGGGGGCGCGGCCGTAGGATTTCATGCCGACGAGGTAGACGCCCTGCTCGGGATGGGCCAGTTCGCGGTGGCCGTGGGGGTAGACGGTGCCGCAGGAGTGCTGGTTGGGGTCGATGAGCGGTGCGAGCTCGATCGGTGCCTGGAGGCGTTCGTCGAGACCGAGGCGGAGCTCGGACAGGAAGGTCAGGTCGGGTCGGAAGCCGGTGAGCACGATGACCTCGTCGACCGGGTCGAGGCGGCGGCCGTCCTCGCCGACCAGCACCAGGCGGCCGTCCCCGTCGCGGTCAATGGCTTCGGTGCGGAAGCCGGTCACAGCGTCGGCGTGTCCGTTGTCGACGGCGGCCTTTGCCGCAAGGCCGAGGGCGCCGCGGGCGGGAAGCTGGTCGGCCTCGCCGCCGCCGAAGGTGGAGCCGCTGATACCCCGACGAAGGATCCAGGCTGCGTGTGTCCCGGTGCCGTCGTCGGCCTGGGCGAGGTCGGCCAGGTAGGCGAGGGCGGTGAAGGCGGAGGCGCCGGAGCCGATGACCGCGGTGCGCTTGCCCGCGTACCGGGCGCGGACAGCGGGATCCTTCAGATCGGGCACGCGGTAGGTGATGCGGTCGGCCGCAGTTCGCTCGCCGAGGGCGGGCAGGCCGCTCGCGCCGGCCGGGCTGGGTGTGGTCCAGGTGCCGGAGGCGTCGATCACGGCTCGGGCGAAGAGGCGCTCTTCGCCCTCTTCGGAGGTGGTGAAGTGGACGACGAAGGGCTGCGTATCGCGGTCGGCGTCGACGATCCGGTCGCGGCCGGTGCGGGAGACACCGGTGACGGTGGCCCCGAAGCGCACTCTGTCGCCGAGGACATCGGCCAAGGGCTGGAGATACTGCTCTGCCCAGTCGGCGCCGGACGGATAGGTGGCGGCGTCCGGCTTCACCCAGCCGGTCGAGGCCAGCAGCTTCTCCGCCGCCGGATCGGTGAGCTCGCCCCAGGTGGAGAACAGCTGCACGTGCGACCACTCGCGCACCGCGGCGCCCGCGGCAGCACCGGTCTCCAGAACCAGGGGCTCGATGCCGCGGTCGAGCAGGTGGGCGGCGGCTGCCAGGCCGGCGGGTCCGGCCCCGATCACGACGACGGGCAGCTCGGTTGCGCTGGTCTCACTCATCACGTCTCTCCGGTCTTGGTTCGGATGCAGTTTGTTGCGGGGGCGGTGTCAGCAGCAGCCGGTACCGGTGGTGACGGCCTCTCGCTTGGCCGTTGGGTCGCAGCAGGACCCGGCCTCCTCCGCGGCCTCGCTGGTGCCACAGCAGGGGGACGCCGGTGGTGCTGCCGTAGAGGCTTGCGACGGGGCCGGTCCGCAACAGGGCGCCGTGGCCTCGGCAGGGTTGTCGCTTGTCCCGGCGGCGTGGGCGGCGGGCTTGTTCATGTCGACTCCCAAGTTGTTTCGATGTTTGTCGATGCTTGCCTGATCAGCATGGCACCTGATTCGATGAACGTCAACATAGACGTTCGTCGAAGCTGGGTATGCCACCCACCCAGCCGACGCGCGGTCGTGCTCGCCACCGGTTACCGCCCCGACCTCCCCTGCCTCGCCGGTCTGGGCGCCTTGGGCGGCGGGGGACGCCCCCAGCGCCGCGGCGGTGGCTCCACTACCCACCTTGGCCTGGCGTTCGTGGGGCTGGGGTGGCAGCGCGCACTGTCCTCCGACTCGCTGCGGGGCGTCGGCCGCGACGCAGCGCGAGCCGCTCGACGCCTGGCCGTCGAGTCGGCACGCCGGTGAGACGAGAAACGGCCCTGGCCGCATTGGTTCGACATATGTCAACATAGACGCATGTCGAACACGAAGGTGCTGCCGTTCCTGGAACCCGCCGAGTCCGTGGCGCCGTGCTGCCCGCCGCTGACCGAGCGCCCCATGAACGCCGAGGAAGCAGAGAAGGCTGCGAAGATGTTCAAGGCGCTCGGCGACCCGGTGCGGCTGCGCCTGTTCTCCGCTGTCGCCTCCCACGAGGGCGGCGAGGCCTGCGTATGCGACATTTCCGACGTCGGCGTCTCCCAACCCACGGTCTCCCACCACCTGAAGAAGCTCAGAGAGGCCGGCCTGCTGACCTCCGAGCGGCGCGGAACCTGGGTGTACTACCGCGTCGAGCCCTCCGTACTCGCCGCGATGGGAAAGCTCCTCACCACCGCAAGCGCGACCGCCTGATCTCGGCATTGATGGTGCCACCCCCGGGCGGCAACGGAACGCGCGACGGTCATGGGCGCGGCTCCATGCAGGTCACCGGCGCCCGGCCGTCACCGGGTTCGCTTGCTGCCGCATCCGCAGCCGGTGCGACCGCCTCCTGAGGTGCAGGAACAGCCGGCCCGCGCGCGGCGCCTGCCGAGCCGCCACGCTCCTGCGGCGGCGACGGCCAGGGCGACAGCGAGAGCGGGCAGCCAGCCGACCACAGCGGCGGCCCCGCCGCCGAGAACACCTGCCGCGATCAGGGCGGGCAGCAGGCAGCACGCCAGGCAGGCGATCCCGGCCAGGCTGCCCAGAATGCCGGGCGCCTCTCCGGTCCGGTGGTGTTCAGCAGCACGGTTGGTCATGGCGGTCTTCCTCGGCGAGGTCGGCGAACGGCAACGGACAGGCAGGGCTGGCGGCGCACACGGTCAGGTCGTCGCAACCTGCGTCGAGAGCCGCGGTGAGCGACCCGCGGATGACGGTCAGATCCACGATCTTCGCGTCGATCTCCTCGATCTTCTGCCGGGACGGGCGCCAACCGCCGACGCATCAGAGCCTCGGCCAAAGGGTCCCCCCGTGAACCCGAACAGCGTCGCGCCACTGCGAGGCCAGCGATGCGACACTCACTGTTCGCTCCGGCTTCGCCCTCCCCGCTCAAATATCGGTGACCATCTATGCACCTGGCGAGGCGTCGGCGTGCCTCTCGGGCCGGTGCCCGGCACCAGGTCGCGCGCCACCGAGGACTGGGGAGTGCAAGGTGCAGCATCGAGGTAAGAGCCGCAGACGTTTCCTGCCGGTCGCAGCCGCTGTCGCCGCGGCCGCGTGTGCCGTGACAGGCGCCGTGTTCATCGGCGTCAATCAGGTCGGCGATTCCGGCGGAAGCGATGACCGTGCGCTGCCGGCCCCGCCTCCGGCCCGGATCGACTGTGCCGAAGAGGGGAAGGTGGCTGGTTCCGGGTCGACGGCACAGAGCAATGCGGTGGAGCACTGGATCAAGGAATACCAGCGGGCGTGCCCGTCGGTGCAGATCGCCTACAACCCCCTCGGTTCCGGCGCCGGAGTGGCCCAGTTCATGCGGCAGGCCACGGTTTTCGGCGGTACCGACGGCGCGCTGAAGCCTGCGGACGTCGAGCGGTCGAAGGCTGCCTGCCCTGGGGGCCGGGCGATCGACCTGCCGATGGTCGGCGGCCCCGTAGCCCTCGGCTACAACCTCATGGGTGTCGACAATCTCGTGCTCGACGCCCAGACGCTCGCGAGGATCTTCGATTCCGAGATCACCAACTGGGACGATCCGGCGATCCGCAGGCTGAACCCGGGGGTCGAGCTGCCCGACCGGACGATTCAGGCGGTCCACCGGTCCGATGACTCCGGTACCACTCAGAACCTCAACGCCTATCTTTCCAGCGCTGCCCCTGAGGACTGGCCATATCCGAAGGAGAAGGCGTGGCAGGGCAAGGGCGGCCATTCCGAGTCCGGCTCCAGCGGGGTAGCGGGCAATGTGCGTGCCACCGAGGGGGCGATCGGCTACTTCGAGCTCTCCTTCGCCGAGAACCTGAAGATCCCTACCGTCAAGATCGACACCGGAGCATCCAGACCGGTCGAGGCCAGCCCGGACACCGCTTCGGCTGGTATCGCCGGCGCCGAAGTGGTCGGCAAGGGCAAGGACCTGTCTCTGAAGCTCGACTACGCCACGAACGCCGAAGGCGCCTATCCGATCGTCCTGGTCACCTACGAGATCGTCTGTGACAGGGGGAACCAGCGCGCGACACTTCCCGCGCTGAAGTCCTTCCTCACCTACACGGCCAGCGAGGAAGGGCAGAAGATCCTCCCCGGCATTCACTACGCGCCGCTGCCCGAGAACGTCGCTGCTCGGGTGCGACAGGTCGTGGGCACGCTGTCCTGACGGCGTCTTCAACCTTGGCGCCGGGCGCCGTGACGGGCCGGGCTCCGTCAGTCCCGCAGAAGTTCGGAGATCTCCCGGGCGGCGTCGCGTGCGGGGCGGCCGACGCCGATCAAGGTCGCCGACGCGGGACCCGTCCAGTCGCCGTAGCCGAGCAGATGCAGGCGGGGTTCAGGTATGGCCCGTGTGCCGCTGGTGGGGATGCGGCCGCGTACCCCGCGCAGACCGAGCGGGGCGAGGTGCGACAGGGCAGGGCGGAAGCCGGTGCACCAGACGACGGCGTCCACGTCCTCGCAGGCTCCGTCCGCCCATTCGACGCCGCGCAGGGTGAGCCGGGTGAACATCGGTGACGCCCCGAGAAGTCCTGCCTCACGCGTCGCACGCACCGTCTCCACGGCCACGATGTCGCCGAGGGAGGCGACCCCGCCGGTGTCGGCACGGCCGGCGTCCAGGGCGCGGCGGCGTGCGGTGGCCACGTCGAAGAGCACCCGGCCGTCGACGTCATCGGGCAGGAAGCGCGGCGGGCGCTGGGTGGCCCAGGTCAGTGCGGTGTGCGGGGCGAGATCCGCGGCGATCTGAGCGCCCGAGTTGCCGCCGCCGACCACGATCACGCGCTGCCCGGCGAAATCCTGCGGACTGCGGTACTCGACCGTGTGGAGCTGGGTTCCTTCGAAGGCAGAGCGACCGGGAACAGCGGGCAGGAAGGGGCGTGACCAGGTGCCGGTCGCGCTGATGACAGCGCGGGCGCGCCATTCTTCGGTGTCGGCCTCGATGTGCAGAAGCCTGCCGTCGCGGTGGACTGCCTCCACGCGTACGCCGTTTCGTACGGGCAGCTCGTACTGCTTCTCGTAGTCGGCGAGGTACGCGACGACGTGCTGCCCGTCCGGGTAGGTCCGAGCCTCCTGGGGCGGCATGAGCCGTCCCGGCAGCGACGAATAGGCGGCCGGCGAGAACAGACGAAGGGAATCCCACATGTGCTGCCAGGCGCCGCCCGGCGTGACGTCCGCGTCCAGGATGACGAAGTCCACGCCGAGGCGGCGCAGGTGATAACCGGCGGCGAGCCCGGCCTGGCCGCCGCCGATCACCACCACCTGCGTCTGCTGGGTCATGCGGCCGGCTGCGCCTCGTTGGCTCGGCCGGGCATGAAGATGAGCGCCACCAGGGCCAGGCCCACGACGGCGCCGGCCAGTTGGGCGCCGATGAACCCGGGGACCGAGGCAGGGGCGATGCCCGCGAAGGTGTCGGTGAACGCGCGGCCGATGGTGACGGCCGGGTTGGCGAAGGACGTGGACGAGGTGAACCAGTACGCGGCGCCGATGTAGGAGGCGACGGCCACGGGAGCGAACCGGAGCCGGTCGGTGCGGGCCAGGCCGAAGATCAGCAGGATGAGACCGGCGGTGGCAACCACCTCACCCAGCAGCAGGTTCCCCGCGGCGCGCTCGTGCGTGGACCACTTCACCAGGGGCTCGCCGAACATGGCGTCGGCCAGCACGGCACCGGCGATCGCACCGACGATCTGAGCCGGGACGTACACCGCCGTCTCGCGGGCGGTGACTCCGGCACCGCCGCGGCGGGAGGTCCACCACTCGGCGAGGGTGACGGCGGGGTTGAAGTGCGCTCCGGAAACGGGACCGAGCAGGGTGATCAGCACCCCGAGGCCGAAGACCGTGGCGATCGAGTTGGCCAGGAGCTGGAGGCCGACGTCCCGGGTCAGCTCGGTGGCCTGGATGCCGGAGCCGACCACGACCGCGACGAGGGCAGCGGTACCGATCAGTTCGGCAGCGGCCCGGGCCACGAGTGGGGTTCGGGGCGCAGTGGCGCCCGGCGTCGGCTGCACTTCCGTGCCGGCTATGGGCGAATCCGCCGTGGTCTCGACAGTCGTCTGGGGAGAAGCGGCCTCGGTGGCGCTCAACAGGACTCCTCGATGCGTGCAGTCGCGCGGTGCGCGGTGATCAGGGGCAGGACCGCTTGAGGTTCGCTGCGGCGGTGGCGCGCGCAGTCTTCGCGAGATCGGCGAACTGGCCGGCGAGCGAGTCGATGACATCGGGCTTCAGCCGGTAGTACGTGAACCGCCCGCATGGCTCGGTCTCGACCACGCCCGCTTCGCGCAGCACCTTCAGGTGGTTGGAGAGGTTCGTCTGCCGCGCACCGGTCTCCTCGACCAGATGCGTCGTGCAGAGCGTCTCCCTGGCGAGGAGGGTCACGATCTGAAGCCTGAGCGGGTCGGCCAGAACCCGAATCAGATCAGTGTCGACTGACGTCATCATGGAGTGATACTTTCACATCAGTGGCCGCTGACGCCACCAGGTGCTGATGTCATCGGTGCCTGATGTTCCCCGCGTGACGTGGCGCGACACCGTTCGCGAGACAAGAGAGAGACCTCCATGGCCGAGAAGCCCTCCGTCCTGTTCGTCTGCGTCCACAACGCCGGCCGCTCCCAGATGGCCGCCGGGTGGCTGAGCCACCTGGCGGGTGACCGCATCGAGGTCCGCTCTGCGGGCTCCGCTCCTGCCGACCAGGTCAACCCGGCTGCGGTCGAGGTCATGCGCGAGGTCGGCATCGACATCTCCGCCGAGACCCCCAAGATCCTGACCGTGGACGCGGTCAAGAAGTCCGACGTCTGCATCACCATGGGCTGCGGCGACACCTGCCCGGTCTTCCCCGGCAAGCGGTACCTGGACTGGCAGCTGGAGGACCCGGCGGGCCAGGGTGTCGAGGCGGTGCGTCCGATCCGCGACGAGATCAAGAAGCTCGTCGAGGGCCTGATCGAGGAGCTCGCCCCGGAGAGGACCGCGTAAACAGCGCATCCACGCCATGAGCCGGCGAGCAGGCGTGGCAAGCGCCGGTCGCCGGCGGATGAACGCCTGGTGAAAGAACGTCAGACCGTCGAGGGGTCGAGGATGTCCCGCACCCGGCGCAGTCCCTCCACGTTCACGGAGTACCAGACCCATGTGCCGCGGCGCTCGCGGTCCAGCAGGCCGGCCTCCGTCATGAGTTTCAGGTGATGGCTGACGGTCGGCTGGCGCAGGCCGAGGCACTCGGTCAGGTCGCAGACGCATGCCTCGCCGCCGGGGGCGCGCTCTATGAGTCTCAGCAGTTGGAGCCGGGTCGGGTCTGCGATGGCCTTCAGCATGACGGCGAGCCGCTCGGCCTCCGTGCGGTCGATGAGCAGGCAGGACAGACCCGGACCACAGGTCTCCGCCTTCTCCACCGCGGTCTCGACCCCGCCGTACGTAGTGACAGCCATCTATTCACCATAAGCGCGGCGCCAGGACCGCCCGGGGATCGAAGGCGCATTCGATCCGTTGTTCATCAAGGGTTCACTTTCCCTGTCCGCCTGGGCATTGCATAGATAACTACCTATAGTTCGAGGTAGAGGTGGGTGCTTCCTGACCCTGGAAGGAGCGAGCCATGGATGATCTGGGTCCGCTCGGTCCAGCCATGCCTGCCCTGCATGATGCCCACGCGGTGATTGACCGCATCACTCGGCGTCTGTGGGCTCGATACGGCCGTACGTTCTCCCGGCAGACCGTGGAGAGCTACGTGGACGACTGCGCGCTGCTGCTGGCGTGCCGGGCCCGCATCGGCAAGCACCTGCCGGTACTGATCGAACGCTTCGCCGACCAGCGCCTGGGCGCCCTCGCCAAAGCATCGGGCCTGACATCGAAGCCCGTGCCGGAAGTCCTCTTCGTGTGCACGGAGAACGCCGGACGATCCCAACTGGCGGCAGCTCTTCTGCGGCGGCGCGGGGGCGTCGCGGTGTCGGTCCACAGCGCGGGATCCGAACCCGGGGCGGACATCTCTCCAGTCGTTCGCACACTGCTGAGTGAGCAGGAGCTCAGCGTGGGCGATGAGTTTCCCAAGCCCATCACCAGCGAGGTCGTTGCCGCCGCCGACGTGGTCATCACCCTTGGCTGCGGCGATGCCTGCCCGGTACTGCCCGGCCGCCGCTACCTGAACTGGGATCTGCCCGACCTGTCGGGCCTGGACCTGGAGAGCGCGCGACAGGTACGCGATGCTTTGGAGGCCCGGTCGGTGCCCTGATGGACGAGCTGACCGAGGCCCGGCCGGCCGCTGCGTGACCTGTCTCCTGACCGGACACTTCCGCGGGCGCCAGCCGCGCCGTCCTTCTGGGCCTCCGCCGCTGCGCTGCTGCGCAGTCACCGGCCGCTGATGTGCCTCTTGGGTCACCGGTCACCCGTTGTACTCCTTCACGTGATGCGTAAAGGGGCGGACATCGGACGCGGTCTCAGCCGAACCGGCCGGAGATGTAGTCCTCGGTCCGCTGGTCGGAGGGGTTGCTGAAGAGGTTGCCTGTCTCGTCGTACTCGACGAGACGCCCATGCCGTACCCCCTTGGCGTCGACATCGGCCGAGAAGAAGGCGGTGCGCTCGGAGACCCGGGCGGCCTGCTGCATGTTGTGGGTGACGACGATGATCGTGAACTCCTGGGCCAGGTGCTCCATGAGGTCCTCGATCTTGGCGGTGGCGATCGGGTCGAGCGAGGAGCAGGGCTCGTCCATGAGGATCACTTCGGGCTTGACCGCGATGGTGCGCGCGATGCACAGGCGCTGCTGCTGGCCTCCGGAGAGGGCCAGGGCGGAGGTCTTGAGCTTGTCCTTGACCTCGTCCCACAGAGCGGCGTGGGTCAGGGTCTCTTCGACGAGGTCGTCGAGGTTGCCCTTGAAGCCGCCGACACGGGGGCCGTAGGCGATGTTGTCGTAGATGGACTTCGGAAACGGGTTGGGCTTCTGGAAGACCATGCCGATGCGTCGGCGGACCTCGATGGGATCGACCTCGCGTCCGTAGAGGTCCTCGTTGTGGTAGCGGACCTTGCCGACCACTCGGGCACCCGGAACGAGATCGTTCATCCGGTTGAAGCAGCGCAGGACGGTGGACTTCCCGCAGCCCGAGGGGCCGATCAGCGCGGTGATCCGACGGTGCCCGATGTCCATGTTGACGTCGCGTACAGCCTCGTGGTCGCCGTAGAAAACAGACAGGCTGCCGACTTCGAAGACCGGACTCGCAAGCGGCGGCGGCGTCGCGCGGTGGGCGACATCGGGGGGCCGGGTGCCGCCGGAGAGATCGGAGGGAGGGGTCATGGGACTCTCCTGCTCGGAGTGGGCAGTCGGTTCGGTGCGGTCGGGTGTCGGGGAAACGGCGCTCACCACCGGCGGGCGAAGTGGTTGCGCAGCCAGATCGCGAGCGAGTTCATGACCAGCAGGATCACCAGCAGGATGACGATCGCTGCGGATGCCAGCGCGGTGAACCCGGCGCGGGACTGGCTGATCCAGTTGAAGATCTGGATCGGCAGGACGGTGAACTGGCTCTGCACTCCGGTCGGGTTGAACGTGATGAACGTCAGTCCGCCGAGCAGGAGGAGCGGTGCGGCCTCACCGATGGCTCGGGACAGCGCGAGGATCGACCCGGTCGCCATGCCGGGCACGGCGGCGGGCAGGACCTGACGCCAGATGGTCTGCCACTGGGTGGCGCCGAGGGCGAGGGATGCCTGCCGGATGGACTGCGGCACGGCACGGATCGCCTCCCTGGAGGAGATGATCACGATGGGCAGGACGAGCAGCGAAAGCGTCAGGGACGCGGTCAGCACGGTCTGGCCGAAACCGAGGCCGCGGGAGATCACGCCCAGGCCGAGGATGCCGTAGACGATCGAGGGGACCGCCGCGAGGTTCTGGATGTTGATCTCGATGGCGCGGTTCCACCACTGGTGCGGATCGGCGTACTCCTCCAGGTAGATCGCGGTGAGAACGCCGGTGGGCAGGCAGTAGATCGCGGTGAAGCTGATGACCCAGATCGTGCCCGTGATCGCCGACTGGGCGCCGGCGTTCGAGGGGTCGATGATGTCGGGGAAGTTGGTCCACAGCTTCGAATTCAGCCGGGGCCAGCCCTCGACGACGACGTAGGTGAGCAGGCCGACGAGGAAGACGACACCAATGGCCAGCGAGGCCCACAGGCTGAGCTGGAAGAACCTCTCCCGCAGCGGCAGACCGCGTCCCTGGAGGCGCGGGACGTCCGGCACGTCCGTCGTGGTGGCGGTGTGGGAGCTCATTCGTACACCTCGCGGTACTTGCGCACCAGGCGGATGCTGATCAGGTTCATCACGAGCGTGATGGCGAACAGCAGCAGGCCCACGGCGAAGATCGTCTGGTAGCCGGTGGAGCCGGTGGGCAGGTCGCCGATGCCGGCCGCTGCGATGAATGCGGTCATGGTCTGCATGCCTTCGAGTGGATTGAAGGAGAGGTTCGGGCGTCCGCCGGCGGCGATGGCGACGATCAAGGTCTCGCCGATCGCCCGGGAGATGCCGAGCACGACCGCTGCGACGATGCCGGACAGCGCGGCCGGGAAGACCACCCTGGTGGAGACCTGCATGCGTGAGGATCCGAGCGCGAACGCACCGTCGCGCAGGGAGTGGGGCACGGCGTTCATGGAGTCCTCAGCGAGTGAGGCGATCGTGGGGATGATCATGATGCCCATGACGAATCCCGCCGAAAGCGCGTTGAAGACCTGTGGGGGGTCACCGGTCGGCCAGAAGTCCTGCAGCAGTGGCGTGATCGCCTTGAGCGCGAAGAAGCCGTAGACCACCGTCGGGATGCCGGCGAGGACTTCGAGTATCGGCTTGAAGACGCCGCGTACCCGGCGGCTCGCGTACTCGCTCAGGTAGATCGCGGCGCCGAGCCCGAGCGGGACGGCCACGAGGAGGGCGATGAGGGTGACCATCAGTGTGGCGGTCACCAGGGGGAGGACGCCGAAGTGCGGCGGTCTGAACAGCGGGGCCCAGTTGGTGCCGGTGATGAAGTCGCCGAAGTTCACCTTGCCGAAGAACTCAGCCGCGGGCGGGATCAGGGCAATGACGATGCCGATCGTGGTCAGTACCGAAACCAGGGAGGCGGCCACCAGAAGAACCCTGATGGCCCTTTCGCCATAGCGCGGCTGGGACTGCTTCAGGAAGCCGGGGCTTCCCGAAGCGGCCCGCCGCCCGATGTCCGGGGAGGTCATGACTTGTGCTGCTCCCGCAGCGTCTCGAGGTCTTTCTTCAACTCGGCCTCCTGCTGTGCGTTCAGCGGCACGAACTGGGACTTCTTGGCGATGTCGGCGTTGTTGGCGACGTAGTACTCGACGAACGCCTCGACTTCCTTCCTGTCGAGCGCGACGGCATTCGGGTAGATGAACAGCGGGCGGGAAAGCGGCTTGTAGGTGCCGTCCTGGACGGTGGCCTGAGTGGGCTCGACGCAGCCGTTGCCGCCGTCGATCTTCAGGACCTTCACCTTGTCCTTGTTCTCCTCGTAGTACGACAGACCGAAGTAACCCATGCCGCCCTTGGAGCCGGAGACGCCCTGGACGGTGACGTTGTCGTCCTCACTGGGCGAGTAGTCGGTGCGGGACTTTCCCTCTTCACCGTTGATGGCCTGGGTGAAGTAGTCGAACGTGCCCGAGTCGGTGCCCGCGCCGAACAGCTCCAGCTGGACGTCCGGGAACTTGGGGTCGATCTGCTTCCAGTTGTTGACCTTGGAGCCGGGCTCCCAGATCTTCTTCAGCTGGTCGACGGTCAGGCACTCGGCGAAGTCGTTGTCCTTGCTCACCACGACGGACAGACCGTCGTTGGCGACCCGGAACTCCTCGTACGTGATGCCCTTCTTCTCGCAGGCCGCCTTCTCCTCGTCCTTGATCGGCCGCGAGGCATCGGAGATGTCCGTCTCGCCGGCGCAGAACTTCTCGAAACCGCCGCCGGTGCCGGACGTGCCCACCGTGACCTTCACGCCCGGATTCTGCTGCTGGAAGAGCTGAGCCGCGGCCGTGGACAGGGGAGCCACTGTGCTGGAGCCGTCCACCTTGATCGTGCCGGCGAGCTTGTCACCGCCGCCACCCTCGGAGCCCGCGTCGGCGCCGCCGCACGCACTCGCAGCGAGCATGACACCTGCCGTCAGAGCCGCCGGAGCCGTGGCCCGTCGCAGCGAAAGGGGGATGTTCACGTAACTCTCGATCCTCGTGAATGCCGCGGCACCGGCCGGACGCTGCAAGTGGGGTGGGGCTGCGCGGCGTCTGGCGCCTCTCGCGGTCCACCTGCCGGCGGGAGGGCGTGCCCGATTCGTATTCGCCTCTCGCCCGCTTGCGTACGGGCGGGAGTGCCAAAGCGTCACTCACCGATGATCGCCCATATTCCTGCGGGCGAAAACCCCGAATTGCCCGGATTGGGGGTATCGTTCCGTGCCTCGTGCGGGAGGCGCTACGCGACTCCCGACTTGTTGCCGCGGATGGCGTGAGGAGCTTTCATGGCTCCGACCGGCTCGCGTTCACCCGATCAGCTGCGGCGGTATGCGCTGATGGCGATCACTCGCCGGTGCACGAGCTCACAGTGACACCAGCAGGGAGAGGCTTCCCGCGGTCTTGATGTCCACTTCGAACAGCAGCACGATCGTCGGGATCGGCAGCTCGCCCCCCGCCATGCCCATGATCGCCGCGACCACTCCGATGCCGAACCCGTCCACGACTCCGACCGGCACCTGCGCCCACAGTGGCGGTGCGAGGGTGTCCAGGGTGGTGGTGTGCGTGACCACCAGGGCGGCCGCCATGAGCACCATCAGGACGGCCAGCACCTTGTAGAGGGTGGCGCTGCGCATGCGTACCGCCCAGCAGGCTCCCGGCCAGCAGGTTGGCCGGGACCGGCCAGCGTGCAGCCACCTCGGCGGCCGGGACCGCCGCCAGACGGGCCGGCAGCGCAACCAGGCGGCCGGCCGCGGGGGTCGGCCATGTTCTGCCGGTACCCGGGCAGCACACGACGACGAATCCTGCTACTGCGGCTTCCACGGCAACGGCTTTTCCCCGAGAGGTGAGGGGGATACCGAAGATGACAGCGTCCGGAGCCGTGCGGATCCCGGTTGAGCATCAGGGAGTCGTCAAGAGTGCGTCTTGTGGTGTGCCGGACGTCGCTCATGGACGCGGGTACGTCACTTACTCGAGGCCGGAGATCTCGAAGACGCTCTGGGCCGTCGCGCGGTCGATCCGTACCGACAGCTGTCGCAGCGCGGTAGCCCCGCACAGGAGGGAGCCTCGGGCGAGGCAGTCGCGGGCGTCCTCGTCGAAGAGGCGCCACAGCGGAGGATTGGTGATGAGGACCTGCGGGTCGAGAACGACCCGGCCGCCCTCCGCGTCGCGCAGCACCAGCCGTTGTGCGACGCCGTCCTTCCAGCGTGCCGACACCAGGCGGTCGGTGCGCACCCTGCGCTCACCCAGCAGGCCGCGGGAGGCCAGCCAGCCCTTGCCCGCGGTCACCCGGGGTGGCAGCAGCACCACGAACAGCAGCATGGTGAGGGCGACCCACAGCAGGGTGCGCACGGGAGTCAGCGTGCCTGCGCCCGTGTCGATGAGCAGGAGCAGGCCGAGGAAGAGCGCGCCGCAGCCGACCGCGCTCCGTGCGTCGCCGGCCCAGTTGGCGTCCCGCGCGGCTGATCCGGAAGGTTCTGCGCCTTTGGTGCTCTCCGACGTGGATCGGGTGATACGTCGTCCCATGATGGCGAGGCTAGATACTTCCTCGCCGCTGGGCATGGACGTTGACGCATCGCATATGCGGCGCCTGCTGTTTCTTGACGCCGTCCGATGCGGCAAGCGTTAAAGGTGCGTGAAGGGGCCCCAATCCCACGACAAGAACGCGCCAGGACCGGGCACAACAGGCCGGATCTCGGCGCACCCTGAGCGGACCTGGACCAAAGGAGATCACCCTCATGTCCGTTCTGACGACCGAGGCCGAAGCCGCACCCGGCGCCGAGGAACCCCCGGATACCGGCGCGCGGCACAAGCTCACAGCCGTCACGGGCCTGGCCGCCCTTTCTCTCGACGCGATGGCGTCGGTGGCGTACGGGCCGGAGGCGATCGTCCTTGTCCTTGCCGCCGTCGGCGGCTACGGCCTCGGTTTCACTCTTCCGGTCACGCTGGCCATCGCCGCGCTGCTGGCGGTGCTGGTCGCCTCGTACCGGCAGGTGATCGCCGCCTTCCCCGACGGCGGCGGCAGCTACGCGGTCGCCAAGCGGCACCTGGGCCGTCGCACCAGTCTGGTGGCCGCGGCCTCCCTGGTCCTGGACTACGTCCTCAACGTCGCCGTCGCCGTCACCGCCGGCGTAGCGGCGCTGACGTCAGCCTTTCCCGAGCTGTACGAGGACAGGCTGTGGCTCTGCCTGGTCGTTCTCGCCTTGATCACGGGCGTGAATCTGCGCGGCATCGTCGATTCCGCCAAGGCGTTCATCGCGCCCACCGTCGTCTTCGTCGGGGCGATCCTCGTCCTGATCGTGATCGGCCTGTTCCGCGATGCCCCGGTCTCCACCGAGGCAGCCGCCGGGCACGCTTCCGTCCTCGCGGACAACGCCACCACCGTCGGTGTCCTGCTCCTGCTGAAGGCCTTCGCATCCGGCTGCTCGGCGCTGACGGGCGTCGAGGCCATCGCCAACGCCGTCCCGTCCTTCCGCGCCCCGGCCGCTCGCCGCGCCCAGCACGCGGAGGTCGCGCTCGGTGTGCTGCTCGGTGTGATGCTGATCGGCCTGTCCGTGCTGATCTCGCGCTTCGGGCTCCAGCCGGTCGAGGGCGTCACCGTGCTGGCGCAGCTCGCCGACGCGTCCGTCGGCCACAACTGGGCTTTCTACGTCGTCCAGTTCGCGACCATGGTCCTGCTGGCGCTCTCCGCCAACACCTCGTTCGGCGGACTGCCCGTGCTGCTGAAGCTGCTGGCCCGCGACAACTACCTGCCGCACGTCTTCGGACTGAAGGCCGACCGCCAGGTCCATCGCCACGGTGTGCTCGCCCTGGCCCTCGTCTCTGCAGCGTTGCTGGTCTTCTCCGGCGGCGACACCAACACCCTCGTGCCGCTCTTCGCGATCGGCGTCTTCGTCGGCTTCACCATCGCCCAGACCGGCATGGTCCTGCACTGGCGGCAGGTACGCGGCCCCCGGTGGGCGGGCAAAGCACTGCTCAACGGTCTGGGCGCGGTGCTCACGGGTGTGAGCGCGGTCGTCGTCACCGCCACCAAGTTCCACGACGGCGCCTGGCTGATCGTCGTCGCCCTGCCGCTCCTGGTGGCCGGTTTCGAGGCCGTCCACCGTGAGTACGGGAAGATCGGCGAGCGCCTCGGGATCGGACGCATCCCCGAACCGCCCTCCCAGGAACGGTCGTTGGTCATCGTCCCGGTCTCCTCGCTGACCCGGCTGACCCGCGATGCCCTCACTGCCGCGGTCTCCCTCGGCGACGAGGTCCGGGCGGTCACGGTGTGCCACTCCGACCCGGAGGACCGCGCACAGACCGACGCCCTGGAGCGGGACTGGGACCTGTGGAACCCGGGCGTCCCGCTGGTCCGGCTGCCTTCCGACCGTCGTACACTCGGCCGGCCGATCGCCGCGCACGTACAGAGGACCGCCGCGATGGACCCCGGTACCCGGATCACCGTCCTCATCCCCGAGGCCGAACCCGTTCACATGTGGCAGCGGATCCTGCAGAACCAGCGCGGCGCGGTCGTCGCCCACGCCGTGCGCCGGGACACGGACGCGGTGATCTGCCGCCTCCGCTTCCGCCTCACAGAGGCAGAGTCAGTTCGTACGGGAACTCCTCACCGCCCCGCAGACAGGTGAACTGCACGTGCAGCCGGCCCGCCCCGGACGGGAGGGCCGGCTGTCCGGTGATGCTGCCGTCCGGACCATGCGCTCCCAGGGGACGACGCGGTCGAAGGCGGCACCGGCCGCCTGTGCGGCGGGACGGGGCGAGCCGACAAGGAGAGGTGGGCGGCCGCTGGAGTCCTGTCGTCGCCGGGGCCCCGGCGACGACAGGACGTTCTGTGCGGACACGGCGCAGCTGGGGAGGTGCCGCCGTGTTCACGCAGCCGAAGGCGCGACCGGGGATACCCGGCTTGATGGTCATGCCACTGACATCCGCAGCCTTGAGCGGCCGAAAGTGACCCTAGGCCTCGCAACCCCATGAAATGACGCGAGTTGGGCTGATATTGACGGCGCTCTGACAGCTCTTTGGCAGCGTGTACCGCCGAGCGTCAAGCATCCATCAAGGCGAGCTGATTGAGCGTCAGAGATACGTCAAGGGATGCCGTCTGCGATCAGAATCGGCCGAAACTGATCACCTCGGGGGAGCGGACGTCTGTCCGTGGTGTGAAGTGGAGGGGCTGTGACCATCACGGCCGGTAATGCGCCCAGTTCGGAGGCGGGGGCCCGGACCGGCGCCGCGCCGCAACACACCTCGGCCGGACGTCAAGAGGTCCGGTCCGGTCGGCGTTCACGAGGGGGTCCGCCGCCGGACCGGACACGTATGTCGGTGCTGCTCGGCCGGCTCCGGGATCGCTGGGGGACCACGCCCGGCCGGCTGCGCCTCGTACGCGCCGGCATCCTGCTGCTCGCTGCCGCCTTCCTGCTGCTCCTGGTGCCGGCGGGCCTCGCCGTCTCGGGAACCTGGGACACCGTCGCGGACCGCCACGCGCCCCGAACCACCAGTGCGGCCGGGCTCAACCTGGCCCTGAACGACCTGGACGCCCAGGCCGCCAACATCCTCCTGTCCAGCGGCAATGCGGGCAAAGGCCGGATGCCTGTCCCCTATGACAAGGCCCTCGGCTTCTACAACGACTCCCGGCACACGGCCAGCCGAGAACTGCGTGTCCTCTCGGCTGCAGCCGAGGGCGACCGCAAGGCCGAGCGGACCGTCGGGTGCTGCGCGCGGGCGACCGCAAGGCCGAGCGGACCGTCGGGTGCTGCGCGCGGGCGACCGAGTGGTTCTGGTGACCACACGCCTGGGTCTGGACGTCCTGATGACCGGCGTCCAGCCTCACCGGACCACTGGTCGGCGCACCGGCCCCCGGTGACCCGAAAGCGCCGGGGCCACGAGGGCGGCGTGCCGCCCCGCGGTGCCGGCGGACCCGGATCTTCCCAGGCCGAAGAGGCGGCCGTAAGAAAGTCGTCAAAGTCGAGTCGGCTGCCGTAAGGACCCCATCAAGGACGATCGCGCTGGCTCGAAACAGACGATTTCCTCTAGGGGCCCGAATCAATTCCGAACCTCTTCAGGAGCTCACGATGGCCGATGTGGCCTTCGTCGTCACCACGATCGCGGTGTTCGCGCTGGTGGCTGTCGTCGCCAAGGGGGTGGCAAAGCTGTGACCGCCGAGAACATCGTCGGCCTGGTCGTGGCCGTCGCTCTGCTGGGTTATCTCGTCGTTGCCCTCGTCAAGCCGGAGAGGTTCTGAGCACGAATATGAGCCCCGTTCTTGCTGGTGTGCTCCAGCTGCTGGCGCTGATCGCGGCGCTGGCTCTCGCATACCGTCCGCTCGGCGACTACATGGCCCGGGTCTACTCCTCCGACAAGCACCTGCGTGTCGAGAAGTGGATCTACAAGGCGATTGGTGCCAACCCGAACGCCGAGATGCGCTGGCCCGCCTATCTGCGCGGTGTCCTGGCCTTCTCGGCGGTGAGCGTCCTATTCCTGTATCTGCTGCAGCGGGTGCAGGGCAGTCTGCCCGGCTCGCTCGGCTTCTCCTCGATCGACCCGGACCAGGCGTTCAACACGGCCGCGTCGTTCGTGTCGAACACGAACTGGCAGTCGTACTACGGCGAGCAGGCCATGGGCCACGTCGTGCAGACCGGCGGTCTGGCGGTGCAGAACTTCGTCTCCGCAGCTGTCGGTATCGCGGTCGCAGTCGCACTCGTGCGCGGTTTCGCCCGGTCCCGTACCGGTGAGCTGGGGAACTTCTGGGCCGACCTGGTCCGCGGCACCGTCCGTATCCTGCTGCCGATCTCCGTGATCGCGGCGATCGTGCTGGTTGCGCTGGGGGCTATCCAGAACTTCGCCGGGATCCATGAGGTCGGCCAGTTCATGGGTGGCACGCAGCAGTGGAACGGCGGCGCGGTCGCGTCGCAGGAGGCGATCAAGGAGCTGGGTACCAACGGCGGTGGTTACTTCAACGCCAACTCGGCCCACCCCTTCGAGAACCCCAACGCCATCTCAAACCTGTTCGAGATCTTCCTGATCCTGCTGATCCCGTTCGCTCTGACCCGCACCTTCGGCCGCATGGTCGGCAGCCTGAAGCAGGGCTACGCGATCCTCGCCACGATGGCGACGATCTGGATCGGTTTCACGGCGTTGATGATGTGGACCGAGTTCCACCACGGCGGCCCGGCCTTCGACGTCGCCGGCGGCGCCATGGAGGGCAAGGAGACCCGCTTCGGCATCAGCACGTCCTCGATCTGGGCGGTCGCGACGACGCTCACCTCGACCGGTGCCGTGAACTCCTTCCACTCGTCCTTCACCGGTTTCGGCGGCGGCATCACCCTGCTGGGCATGCAGCTGGGTGAGATCGCTCCCGGTGGTGTCGGTTCCGGCCTCTACGGCATGCTGATCATGGCGATCATCGCGGTGTTCATTGCGGGCCTGATGGTGGGCCGTACGCCCGAGTACCTGGGCAAGAAGATCGGCACCCGCGAGATCAAGCTCGCGGCCTGCTACATCCTCATCACGCCCGCGCTGGTGCTCTGCTTCACCGCCGCGGCGATGGCCCTGCCGACCCCGGCCGACTCGATGACCAACTCGGGCGCGCACGGCTTCTCCGAGATCCTCTACGCCTACACCTCGGGTGCCAACAACAACGGCTCCGCGTTCGCGGGTCTCAACGCCGACACCCAGTGGTTCAACACCACGATCGGTCTGGCCATGCTGCTCGGCCGCTTCCTGCCGATGGTGTTCGTGCTGGCGCTGGCGGGCTCGCTCGCCGAGCAGAAGCCCATCCCCGCCACCGCGGGCACGCTGCGCACCGACAAGCCCCTCTACACGGGCCTGCTGGTCGGCACCATCCTGATCATCACCGGTCTGACCTACTTCCCGGCCCTCGCGCTGGGCCCGCTCGCCGAAGGGCTGGCGTCATGACCACGAACGTAAAGAAGCACGAGGACGACATGTCCACCACCACCCCGACCCGGGCGCCGCACTCCGACGTGCCGACCGGTCACAAGACCGAGCCCGGCCGCGTCGGCGGGGGGCTCTTCGACCCCAAGCAGCTGATCAAGTCCTTCCCGGACGCCGTCCGCAAGCTCGACCCGCGGGTGATGATCAAGTCCCCGGTGATGTTCGTGGTCCTGGTCGGTTCGGTTGTCACCACCGTGCTGGCGCTCAAGGACCCGAGCGACTGGTTCGGCTGGGCGATCGCCGCGTGGCTGTGGCTGACCACGATCTTCGCCAACCTGGCGGAGGCCGTGGCCGAGGGCCGCGGCAAGGCGCAGGCCGACACCCTGCGCAAGGCCAAGACCGACACGGTTGCGCGCCGCCTGACCGGTACGACCGAGGAGCAGGTGCCCGGCACCGAGCTGCGCGTCGGGGACCTGGTGGTCTGTGAGGCCGGCGACATCATTCCCGGCGACGGTGACGTCGTCGAGGGTGTCGCTTCGGTGGACGAGTCGGCCATCACCGGTGAGTCGGCTCCGGTCATCCGCGAGTCCGGCGGTGACCGGTCCGCGGTCACGGGCGGTACGAAGGTGCTGTCCGACCGGATCGTCATCAAGATCACGACGAAGCCGGGCGAGACGTTCATCGACCGGATGATCAACTTGGTCGAGGGCGCAGCCCGGCAGAAGACGCCCAACGAGATCGCGCTGAACATCCTGCTCGCGTCCCTCACTATCGTCTTCCTGCTCGCGGTCGTCACCCTGCAGCCGTTCGCGATCTACGCGCAAGCCGAGCAGACGATGATCGTGCTGACCGCGCTGCTGGTCTGCCTGATCCCGACGACGATCGGCGCGCTGCTCTCCGCGATCGGTATCGCGGGCATGGACCGCCTCGTGCAGCGCAATGTGCTGGCGATGTCCGGCCGCGCGGTCGAGGCCGCCGGTGACGTCTCCACACTGCTGCTCGACAAGACCGGCACGATCACCCTCGGCAACCGTCAGGCTGCCGAGTTCGTCCCGGTCAAGGGCGTGACCGCGGCCGAGCTCGCGGACGCCGCGCAGCTCTCCTCGCTCGCCGACGAGACGCCCGAGGGTCGTTCCATCGTCGTCCTGGCGAAGGAGAAGTACGGGCTGCGCGAGCGCCACCAGGGCGAGCTGGAGCACGCCACCTGGGTGCCGTTCACCGCCCAGACCCGCATGAGCGGAGTGGACCTCTCCGAGAACGGCGAGGCCCGCAAGGTCCGCAAGGGTGCGACCGGCTCGGTGCTCGCCTGGGTCAAGGAGCGCGGCGGCCAGGTGGCCGACGACGCCGACACGACCGCGAACAAGATCTCCGAAGCCGGCGGCACGCCGCTCCTCGTCGCTGTCGAGGACGACAAGGGCGCTCGCGTGCTCGGTGTCATTCACCTCAAGGACGTCGTCAAGGAGGGCATGCGCGAGCGGTTCGACGAGCTGCGCCGCATGGGCATCAAGACCGTGATGATCACGGGTGACAACCCGCTGACCGCCAAGGCGATCGCCGAAGAGGCGGGCGTGGACGACTTCCTCGCGGAGGCCACCCCCGAGGACAAGATGGCGCTGATCAAGCGGGAGCAGGCCGGTGGCAAGCTCGTCGCGATGACGGGTGACGGGACGAACGACGCCCCGGCCCTCGCTCAGGCGGACGTCGGTGTGGCGATGAACACCGGTACCTCGGCCGCCAAGGAGGCCGGGAACATGGTGGACCTCGACTCCAACCCGACCAAGCTCATCGAGATCGTCGAGATCGGCAAGCAACTCCTCATCACCCGGGGAGCGTTGACGACCTTCTCGATCGCCAACGACGTGGCGAAGTACTTCGCCATCATCCCGGCGATGTTCGCGGTGGTCTACCCGGGCCTGGACAAGCTCAACATCATGAACCTGTCCTCGCCGGAGTCGGCGATCCTGTCGGCCGTCATCTTCAATGCGCTGATCATCATCGCGCTGGTGCCGCTCGCCCTGAAGGGCGTGCAGTACCGGCCGACCAGCGCCGACAAGATGCTCCGCCGCAACCTCGGGATCTACGGCCTCGGCGGCCTGATCGCCCCGTTCATCGGCATCAAGATCATCGACCTGCTCATCTCCCTCATCCCTGGCATCGGGTGACGACACCATGAACAACTCCGTAGGAAACACCGCGAGGTTGATCGGGGCCGGGCTGCGGGCTCTCCTCGTCCTCACCCTGGTGACCGGCGTCATCTACCCGCTGCTGGTCACCGGCATCGCCCAGGGCCTGTTCCCCGGCAAGGCCAACGGCTCCGAGATCAAGAGCGACGGCAAGGTCGTCGGCTCTTCGCTGATCGGCCAGACCTACAACCTGCCCAAGAAGAACCCCGACGACCCGGAGGAGGCGGTACTGCCGGACCTGAAGTGGTTCCAGCCGCGCCCGTCCAACGGCCTGGGCAGCAACAGCGTCAACACCCAGTACTCGCTGATCCTGTCCGGGGCGACCAACCGCTCCGGTGACAACGGCGCGGTCAACGGCCGCTGCCCGGAGGACGCGAAGGACGCGGAGGACGGCACTCTCTGCAAGTGGGTCGTCGAGGCCAAGGCCGCCGTCGTCAAGGACAACTCGACGGCCACCTACAAGGTCAAGCCCTCGGACGTGCCGGCCGACGCCGTCACCTCCTCCGGTTCCGGCCTGGACCCGGACATCTCCCCGGAGTACGCGAAGCTCCAGGTCCACCGCGTAGCCGAGCAGAACCACCTCACCGTCGCCCAGGTCGACAAGCTCGTCGCCGACCACACCGACGGCCGGATCCTCGGCTTCATGGGCGAGCCCCGGGTCAACGTCCTCGAGCTCAACATCGCACTCAAGGAACTCATCCAGAGGTGACCGGCCGTGGGTCGCGGGCAGCTGCTGCCCGCGGCCCACAGCCGCTCGGTCCTTCAGCACAACAGAAAGGCGGCGCACCGATGACCCGGGTGCTCGTCGTGGAGGACGATCCCCAGCTCGTCCGGGCCCTCACGATCAATCTGAAGGCCCGTAAGTACGAGGTGGACGCCGCGGCCGACGGCGCCGCCGCCCTGCGGATCGCCGCCACAACGCCACCGAACGTCGTACTGCTCGACCTCGGCCTGCCCGATATGGACGGCATCGACGTGATCAAGGCGCTCCGCGCCCGGAGCGGTGTGCCAGTCTTGGTGGTCTCCGCGCGCCGGACCTCCGATGAGAAGGTCGCGGCGCTCGACGCCGGCGCCGACGACTACATCACCAAGCCGTTCAGCATGGACGAGTTGCTCGCCCGCTTGCGGGCGGCGGCCCGGCGGACGCAGACCACGACTTCCTCTTCCTCCGCCGAGGGCTCGGCGATCGTCACGGCCGGGGAATTCACCGTCGATCTGCTCGCCAAGAAGGCACGGCGAGACGGGCGAGACGTACGGCTCACCCCGACCGAATGGCACCTGCTGGAGGTCCTGATCCGCAACCCCAGCCGACTGATCAGCCAGAAGCAGCTCCTCCAGGAGGTCTGGGGTCCTGCCTACGGCACACAGACGAACTACCTCCGTGTCTACATGGCCCAGCTGCGGCGCAAACTCGAAGCGGACCCGTCATATCCCCGGCACCTCATCACCGTGCCCGGCATGGGATACCGCTTCGAGGTGTGACGACCGACCCCTGATACTTACCGACGACCACCACGCCTCCGCCACGAAGATCGGAACCATGGGACGCGGCAAGCTTCGTATCTACCTCGGCGCGGCCCCCGGCGTCGGCAAGACCTACGCCATGCTCTCCGAGGCACACCGCCGCATCGAGCGCGGTACCGACTGCGTGGTCGCCTTCGTGGAGCACCACAACCGGCCGAGGACCGAGGTGATGCTCCACGGCCTCGAGCAGACCCCGCGCCGGTCGATCGAATACCGCGACGCCGTCTTCACCGAGATGGACGTCGACGCGGTGCTGGAACGCCGTCCGGCCGTCGCCCTGGTGGACGAGCTCGCGCACACCAATGTCCCCGGCTCCCGCAACGCCAAGCGCTGGCAGGACGTCGAGGAGCTCCTCGACGCGGGCATCCACGTCATCTCCACGGTCAACATCCAGCACCTGGAGTCCCTCGGCGACGTCGTCGAGTCGATCACAGGTGTACGGCAGCGCGAGACCGTCCCCGACGAGGTCGTCCGCCGCGCCGATCAGATCGAACTGGTCGACATGTCGCCCCAGGCGCTGCGCCGCCGCATGGCTCACGGAAACATCTACAAGTCCGACAAGGTCGACGCGGCTCTCTCCAACTACTTCCGCCCCGGAAACCTCACCGCACTGCGCGAGCTGGCCCTCCTGTGGACCGCCGACCGCGTCGACGAATACCTGCAGGAGTACCGGACCCAGCACCGGGTCTCGAAGATCTGGGGCTCCCGCGAACGCATCGTCGTCGGCCTGACCGGCGGTCCCGAGGGACGTACGCTCATCCGCCGCGCGGCCCGGCTCGCGGAAAAGGGAGCCGGCGGAGAGGTCCTCGCCGTCTACATCGCCCGCAGTGACGGGCTGACGTCCGCCTCGCCCAAGGAGCTGGCCGTCCAGCGCACCCTGGTCGAGGACGTCGGCGGCACCTTCCACCACGTCATAGGCGACGACGTCCCCACCGCGCTGCTGGAGTTCGCGCGCGGCGTCAACGCCACCCAGATCGTCCTCGGCGTCAGCCGCCGCCGCGCGTGGCAGTACATCTTCGGGCCCGGCGTCAGCGCCACCGTCGCCCGCGACTCCGGCCCCGACCTCGACGTCCACATCGTCACCCATGAGGAGATGGGCCGTGGCCGGGGGCTTCCCGTGGCCCGCGGCGCCCGGCTCGGCAGGTCCCGGATCATCGCCGGCTGGCTGACCGGCGTCGTCGCGCCAGTGCTGCTCAGCCTGCTGCTGACGAACATCGACGCCGACCTCGGCCTCGCCAACGACATGCTGCTCTTCCTGACGCTGACGGTGGCCGCCGCCCTGCTCGGCGGACCGCTCCCGGCACTGGCGTCGGCGGCCTTCGGCTCACTGCTGCTCAACTACTACTTCACCCCGCCACTTCACCAGCTCACGATCTCGGACCCGAAGAACATCGTCGCCATCGTGATCTTCGTCGGGGTGGCGATCTCGGTCGCGTCGGTCGTCGACATAGCGGCCCGACGCACCCACCAGGCTGCCCGGCTGCGCGCCGAGTCCGAGATCCTGTCCTTCCTCGCCGGCAGCGTGCTGCGCGGCGAGACCACCCTCGACGCCCTGCTGGAACGGGTCCGCGAGACCTTCTCCATGGAATCGGTGGCACTCCTGGAGCGCGAGAGCGACGTCGAGCCCTGGACCTGCGCCGGCAGCGTCGGGAGCTCACCGGTGGCCCGTCCGGAGGACGCAGACGTGGACATGCCCGTCGGCGACCACATGGCGCTGGCCCTCTCAGGACGTCCCCTGCCCGCCGAGGACCGCCGGGTGCTCGGCGCCTTCGCCGCCCAGGCTGCCGTCGTACTCGACCGCCAGCGCCTTCAGCACGAGGCCGACCAGGCCCGCGACCTGGCCGAGGGCAACCGCATCCGCACCGCCCTGCTCGCGGCCGTCAGCCACGATCTGCGCACCCCGCTCGCCTCCATCAAGGCGTCGGTCAGCTCCCTGCGCTCCGACGACATCGACTGGTCACCGGACGACCAGGCCGAGTTGCTCGCAGGCATCGAGGAGGGAGCGGACCGCCTCGACCACCTGGTCGGCAACCTCCTCGACATGTCCCGCCTACAGACCGGCACTGTCACCCCGATCATCCGCGAGATCGACCTCGACGAAGTCGTCCCCATGGCCCTCGGCGGCGTCCCTGAGGACAGGGTCGTACTCGACATCCCCGAGAACCTGCCCATGGTCGTCGTCGACGCCGGCCTCCTGGAGCGCGCGGTCGCCAACGTCGTGGAGAACGCCGTCAAGTACAGCCCCGACGGCGAACCGGTCCTCGTGTCCGCCAGCGCCATCGCCGACCGCGTGGAGGTCCGCGTGGTCGACCGCGGCCCGGGCGTCCCCGACGAGGCCAAAGACCGTATCTTCGCCCCCTTCCAGCGCTACGGCGACGCCCCGCGCGGCGCGGGCGTCGGCCTCGGCCTTGCCGTCGCCCGCGGCTTCGCGGAGGCGATCGGCGGCACGCTCAACGCCGAGGACACCCCCGGTGGCGGCTTCACCATGGTGCTCAGCCTGCCCTCGGCGGCAGGCGGCTCACCGGTTCGCCCCGACCTCCCGGCCACGGCGACGTCCTGAGGGCCCACCTGGCCGCCCGGACTTCCCCGGACAGCGAAGCAGACCAACGACGTGTCAAAGACGCCTCAGTTGTAGCCGGCGTCGTACCTGCCGGCAGCGCCCGAGCGTTCCACCCTCCCCGTACGCACGTGGGGTCAAGGCCGCGTCACGGTCCTGACCCGAGGGCGATGGTGCAGCTCATCCCGCTTTACGTTGTCCTCGCCGCGCTCCTTGTTGGCCGACCCCGTGGTCCCGGTGGGTGCCGGGCGCCGCGGTGTTGTCACTCGCAGAGAATCTGCACCTTGGAGTCGGGGTCGTTGACGTCGACGGTGACGTCGTCGAGCTGGTCGATGAGCTCCTCGAGGTGCTGCGGCTTGAGCTCGCCGAGGTCGATCGATACCCCTGACTTGTTCAGCTCAGCGTTGACCTTGGTGAGCGCCCGCGGAGGGATCAGGCTGGTGAGCCGGACCCCGGCGCGCAGCAGTTGCAGAGGGACCCGGATGTTGACCCGGCTTGACCCGTCGCCGCCGGAGTCGTCCGCCGCCTCCACCACCACGCGCAGGTACTTGGGCCGGGCCTTCCGGCGGGACGCGGCGCCCGGCGGCGCCTCGGGCTGTTGTCGTTCGAGGGCGTCGATCAGCCGCTCGGCCTCCTCCGCGGTGATCTTGCCCTCGGCCAGCATTTCCAGGACCTGGCGGCGCTGCTCGTTCATCGGTGCTCCTTGCTCCTTGACTTATCTGATGCTGACCAGGAAGGCCGTTCGGCCCTCCTCGATCTCGAACCGGGTGCCGGGCAGCGCCCACAGCAGTCGGCCGACGCCGCGCAGCGCACCCACCGGGCTCACCCCAGTGGCCAGGCATGCGACCAGTCCGCCCAACACGGCGAGCAGCAGCGGGGGAGAGCACCAGCAGCACCGGCAGGACAGGGACGTACAGCCGCAGCCGGCGGCCGTTGGAACGGCGATAGCGCACTGTCACCAGCTACGGGATCATCGGGACCTCTCCAGCTCGGCCAGCGCCTCCTGGGCACTGATACAGGCGTCGCGTACGACCTCGACAGGAGCGCAGAACGCTGACGCTGCGTACATGCCTCGCTCAACGGGCGGCCCGCGGCGACCATTCCCGTAAACGCGGCATAGGGTGGCGGAATGCAGGAGCAGTACCGGACAGTGGCCCGCGAGGGCGTGCACGAGACCGAGATCAACCGATCGCGCTTCATCTGCGCGCTCGCCCCCGCCGCGACCGAGCAGGAGGCGCAGGACTTCGTCGCACGCATCCGCAAGGAGCACCCGACCGCCACGCACAACTGCTTCGCGTATGTCATCGGCGCGGACGCCGCGGTCCAGAAGGCCAGTGACGACGGCGAGCCGGGCGGCACCGCGGGGGTGCCGATGCTGCAGATGCTGATGCGCCGGGAAGTGCGTTATGCCGTCGCCGTCGTCACGCGTTACTACGGTGGCGTCAAGCTCGGTGCGGGCGGGCTGATCCGTGCGTACGGGGGAGCGGTCGGCGAGGCCCTCGACGCGCTCGGCACCCTCACCCGGCAGCGCTTTCGGCTGGTCACCGTGACCGTCGACCATCAGCGGGCGGGCAAGCTGGAGAACGATCTGCGTGCGACCGGACGGTCGGTGCGAGACGTGCGGTACGGCGAGGTCGTGACCATCGAGCTCGGGCTTCCGGACGCGGATGTCGAGGCCTTCCGTGCCTGGCTCGCCGACACGACTGCCGGGACGGCGGAACTGGAGCTCGGCGGCGAGGCGTACGGCGACGCCTGAGGCGCACCTGTGGAGCAGTCGGTTCGGGGGCTGGAGCGGGTGCGCGTTCGTCCGACGGACCGCACGCGCCGTGCCACGGCCGCCGGTTGTCTCCGCCGGTGCGGGGCCAGGAAGCGCTGCCCGGTCACCCTGGCCGCCAAGCGGGCGACACGGCAGAACGTCGCCGAGGGCTTCTGCGGGCCGGCGCCGGGCCTCGCGTCCGTCGTGGGTGAAAAACCGAGGTCTGTGAGGGATCAGGTGCCGACGGGAGATAGCGTGGTCGGTGCTTGTGGCGAGGCTCCGTGCTGGGCGGGTGCTGGCTCTGGGGGCGGAGAAAGGGAAACATGCAGGTCGGAGCCGTCTTGTGAGATTTCTGCACACGTCGGACTGGCACTTGGGACGGTCGTTCCACCGGGTGAGCCTGCTCGACGCCCAGGCCGCTTTCCTCGATCACCTGGTGGCGACGGTGCGCGAGCGCGACGTGGACGCGGTGCTGGTGGCAGGGGACGTGTACGACCGGGCCGTGCCGCCGCTGGCCGCCGTGGAGCTCTTCGACGACGCACTGCACCGCCTCGCCGGCGTCGGGGTGCCGACGGTCATGATCTCCGGCAACCATGACTCGGCCCGTCGGCTCGGCGTCGGCGCCGGGCTGATCGAGCGGGCCGGAATCCATCTGCGTACGGACCCGGCGGGCTGTGGCACAGCGGTGGTGCTCACCGACGAGCACGGCGAGGTCGCCCTCTACGGACTGCCGTATCTGGAGCCCGCCCTGGTGCGGGACGAGTTCCGGACAGCGACGGCCGGGCACGAAGCCGTGCTCGGCGCCGCCATGCGGCGGGTACGGGCGGATCTCGCAGGGCGTGCGCCGGGCACCCGGTCCGTTGTTCTCGCGCACGCGTTCGTGGTCGGCGGGGAGCCCAGCGACAGTGAGCGGGACATCACCGTCGGCGGGGTCGCCGCCGTGCCCGCGGGCGTCTTCGACGGCGTCGACTACGCCGCTCTCGGGCATCTGCACGGCTGCCAGACGATCAACGAGCGCGTGCGGTACTCGGGTTCGCCGCTCGCGTACTCCTTCTCCGAGGCCGGCCACCGCAAGACCATGTGGCTCGTCGACCTGGGGCCCGGCGGGGAGATCGAGGCCGAGCGGCTGGACTGCCCGGTGCTCCGGCCGCTCGCCCGCATCCATGGACGGCTCGAAGAGCTCCTGGAGGACCCCGCGCTGGAGCGCCACGAGCAGGCCTGGGTCGAGGCGACGCTCACCGACCCCGTCCGCCCGAACGAGCCGATGGCCCGGCTCACCGAACGCTTCCCTCACACCCTGAGCCTGGTCTTCGCCCCCGAGCGGACCGACGAGGACCCCCTCGCCTCCTACGCGGAGCGGCTGCGCGACCGCGACGACCACCAGATCGCGGAGGACTTCGTGGCCCACGTGCGGGGCGGTGCGGGCCCCGACGAGCAGGAGCGTGCCGTGCTGCGAGGCGCCTTCGACGACGTCCGGGTGGACGCGGCGGTCCGCGGTGGTGAGTGAGCCAGAGGGGGGCGAGACGGTGGCGAGTGAGCCGAACGCGGACGCGACGCCCGCGGCCGGAGGCCGCTGGTCGAACTCGGTGACAGGGAGCGCGCGCGCAGGCCGCGAAGGCTGCGATCGACATGCGGCCACCGCCGCGCGGGCGGCCGAGGGCGGACGACCGTCGACACCGGCTGACGCGGAGCCCGGAGGCGGACCGCGCTTCACAAGGGAGGTGGCCGGGTGAGACTGCACCGACTGGGCCTCACCGCCTTCGGGCCCTTCGGCGGGCGGCAGGACGTCGACTTCGACGCACTCACCGCCGCAGGGCTGTTCCTGCTCCACGGACCGACCGGCGCGGGCAAGACCTCAGTCCTCGACGCCGTCTGCTACGCGCTCTACGGGGCGGTGCCCGGAGCTCGGCAGAGCCCTGGTGCGTCGCTGCGCAGCGACCATGCCGCGCCGGGGACGTACACCGAGGTGTGCCTCGAACTGACGGTGGGCGGGCGGCGGCTGGAGATCACCCGGCGGCCCGCGCAGCCGCGTCCCAAGAAGAAGGGCACCGGCTTCACCACCGACAAGGCGCAGAGCTGGCTGCGGGAGTTCGACGCCGAGCGCGGCGAGTGGAAGGCGCTCAGCCGTTCCCACCAGGAGATCGGCGAGGAGATCACTCAGCTCGTCGGCATGAGCCGGGACCAGTTCTGCCAGGTCGTGCTGTTGCCGCAGGGCGACTTCGCACGGTTCCTGCGGGCCGACGCGGAGGCGCGCGGAAAGCTCCTCGGCCGGCTCTTCGACACGCGGCGCTTCGCCGCGGTCGAGGAGCGGCTCGCCGAGCTGCGGCGCGGTGCGGAGCAGCAGGTCCGTGACGGCGACGAACGGCTGCTCGCCGTCGCCCACCGCATGGCCCAGGCGGCGGGCGGCGCGGCCGACGGTCTGCCGGCGCCGGATGCCCGGCCTGGGGACCCGGGCCTCGCCGGCTCGGTCCTGGAATGGGCGGCCGTGGCCCGCGCGGGCGCGCGTGAAGCCCTCGACATCGCCGGGTGTGCCCTGTCCGCGACGGAGAGCAGGCAGGCCGCGGCCCGGCGTGCCCTGGACGACGAGCGCGAGCTGGCTGCGCTGCAGCAGCGCCACACGGAGGCGCGCCGGCGCGCGGACGAGCTGGAAGCCCGCCGCCCCGAGCGGGACGAGGTCCAGAACCTGCTGGACCGCGCCCGCAAGGCCGAACGCGTCGGCCCCGCACTGCGGATGCGTCAGGACGCGGAGGGGGACCACAGGGCCGCGAGCGACGCCTGGGAGCGGGCGCGGGCGTCGCTGCCCACGACACTGGTGGACGCAGGCGGGGAACGGCTCTCCGCGCTGGAGCGCGAGCTGAGCCAGGAGCTCGGCGGCCTCGAAGCGGCCCGCCGCGCCGAGCGGCGCAGTGCGGAACTCGCCCGCGAGCGCGCGGACCTGGAGCGCCAGGCCCGAGCCGACGAGGAGCTGCTCCAGGACGCGGACGTCTGGCTCGCGGACTGGGAGACCGTTCGCAGCGGCCTCCAGGACCGGATCGACGCCGCCACGGACGCCGCCACCCGCGCCGAACACCTTTCGGGCCGACTGGACCCGGCCCGGCGCCGCGTGGCCGCCGCCCGTGAGCGAGACCGCCTCGCCGCGCGTGCCGCCGGGCTCGAGGACAGCCTCCGCACGGCCCGCGATCGCGCGGGTGCCGCCCGCGAATCCTGGCTCGACCTCAAGGAACGCCGTCTTCGCGGCATCGCCGCCGAACTCGCCTCCGGCCTGGTGCCGGGCGCCCCCTGCGCCGTCTGCGGCTCGGCCGACCACCCCGCCCCGGCAGTGGCCGACGACACCCACGTCGACCGCGCCCGCGAGGACGCGGCCTACGAGGCGTACACCCAGGCGGACACCGCTCGCGCCGACGCGGAACGCGAACGGGCCGTCGTCCGCGAGTCGTTCACGGCGGCGCGGACGGCGGCCCGCGAACTGGCGCCCGCACCGGGCGCGCCGAGCGCCCATGACGGCACGACGCCGGACGCCTCCAGCCGTACCGGCGGCACGGCACCCGGCCCGGACCCGGCGACGGGCGACGGCCGGTCCGGCGGCGCTGGGTCGGGCGGGTCCGTGTCCGACGGCGGGGGCCGGGCCGAGGCCCTCCTGTCCGAGGTTCCGGTGCCGGGCAGCGGCCGTCGTGCCGTGGCGGCGGCCGGTCACGGGTCTTCGCGCGGGTCCGTGTCCGACGGCTGGCCGGTGTCGTCCGCAGGCGGCGACGGCGACGCCGACCCGGAGGTCCGGGATCTGGCCGCTGTCGTCGAGGGGCTGGAGCGGGAGTACCGGGAGGCGTATGCGCTGGCCGCCGGGATGCACGCCGCGCGCGAGGCGCTGGACCGGGCGGAACGGGAGCGCGAGGAGCGGCTTGCCGCGCGACAGGAGGCGGAGACGCGCGGGGCCGCGCTGCGGGAGCGGCGTGAGATGCTCGACCGCGAGCTGGCGGTGCTGGACACCGAGGTCGTCCGCGCGACCGGTGGCGCGGGCAGCGTGGCCGAGCGGGCCGCGCTCCTGGAGCGGCGGATCGGGCTGCTCGCCGGCGCCGCCGATGCCGTCCGCGCGGTCGAGGACACCGCCCGGCGCCTGAAGGAGGCCGACGACCGGCTCGCCGACGCCGCGTTCCGGGCCGGGTACGACATGCCCGCCGAAGCCGCCGCCGCACTGCTGGACGACGACGCGCAGCGCGAGCTCCAGCACCGGCTCGACGCCTGGGAGCGCGAGGCCGCCGCGGTCGCCGACCGGCTTGCCGAGCCGGAGCTCCTGGCCGCCGCCGCGCGCCCGCCCGCGGACCCGTACGCCGCTCAGCAGACGTACGAAACCGCCGATCGCGCGCTGCGCGGCGCCGCGTCCGCGCTCGCCGTCGCACGCGATCGCTGCGCCGAGCTCGCGCGCCTGACCCGCGACGCCGAGGCCGAGGTGCGCCGCCTCGGTCCGCTCCGTGAGGAGTACGACCGGGTCGCCCGGCTGGCAGGACTCACCGCGGGCACGTCCTCGGACAACACCCGCCGGATGCGCCTGGAGTCGTACGTCCTCGCGGCCCGGCTCGAACAGGTCGCGGCCGCGGCGACCGTCCGTCTGGCTCGCATGTCGTCCGGCCGCTACACCCTCGTCCACTCCGACGCCCGCGCCGGTGGCAAGCGCTCCGGGCTCGGTCTGCACGTCGTCGACGCCTGGACCGGCCGCGAGCGCGACACCGCGACGCTCTCCGGCGGAGAGACGTTCTTCGCCTCGCTGGCCCTCGCCCTCGGCCTCGCCGACGTCGTGACGGAGGAGGCGGGTGGCGTGCGCCTGGACACCCTGTTCATCGACGAGGGCTTCGGAAGCCTCGACGACCAGACCCTCGACGAGGTCCTCGACGTCCTCGACTCGCTCCGCGAGCGCGACCGCAGCGTCGGCATCGTCAGCCACGTCGCCGACCTGCGCCGCCGGATCCCGGCCCAGCTGGAGGTGGCCAAGGCGCGCAACGGCTCGGCGGTACGCCTCAGAAGTGCCTGCACCGGCGACTGACCTCCCTCGCTGTCGCATCGGTTGGCGTTTCGATCTCGCTGACGCCGTGAGGGTGATCACTTCTGGAGGCGATCACCGGGTGTGAGTAGTTGAGGTACAGGAAATCCCGGTGAGATTGATCTTGGTCAGCCGGCACACCGTTCTGTGGCCTCGCTGAGGTTCACGGAAAGATCGTCGAGTGCCGTGGCGCAAGCCCTGCTCCGCAGGTACAGGTCCAGGCACGCCGCTCGCGCAGCGCGACCGCGAGGTCTTCCGGGTACGTGCCCACGCCGTCCCGCCCGCCGGACTGCTCGGCATCGCCACGGCGGCCACCTGTTTCGGGGTTCTGCTCGGCAGGCTCAGGGGTAGAGGCCGGCCCGGAAGGTGAACGAGACGAGTTGCGCTCGATCACGTGCGCCGACCTTCGTCATGGCCCGCACCGCATGCGTCTTCACGGTGAACGGCGACACGGACATCTGGGCCGCGATCTCGTCGTTGCCGAGACCGCTCGCGACGAGAACGACCACGTCCCGCTCCCTGGGTGTCAGAGCGTCGAAGCGTCTCAGCAGTTCCTGGTCGATCACCGGGGGCCGACTGTCGGTCATGTGACCGATGAGCGCGGCCGTCGCGGCGGCCGACAGCGCACCGCCACCGCCAACGACCTCGGTGATTCCGGCGACGAGTTCAGCGGGGCTCACGGTCTTGCTCAGGAAACCGTTGGCGCCCGCGCGAAGGGCGGCGAGAACGATGTCGTCCTGGTCAAAAGTGGTCAGCACGATCACCCGCATCTTTTCGGGTGGGTGCTCTTTGCGGATCCGGCGGGTGGCTTCGACACCGTCGATGCCTGGCATCCGGATGTCCATCAGGACCAGGTCGACGGGGTGGTCCCGGAGGAAGGGGACGACCTGGAGTCCATCGGAGAGATCACCCGCAACAACGAGACTGGGGTCGAGCCGGAGCATCGCTTTGATGCCGGCCCTTATCTCGTCCTGGTCGTCGACGATCAGAATCCGCGTCGTCATACGGCGGCTCCCAGGGGGCTGAACTCCGCATGGACCCGGAATCGGCTGTCGTCACTGTCGATCGTCAGCTGTCCGTTGGAGGACTCGACGCGTTCGCGCATCCCCACGAGTCCGAGTCCGCTGCCCGAGCCGGAGTCGCGCAGTGAGTGTCCGATTCGGTTCTCCACGGTGACGCAGATCCTGCCGTCGCGCTCGCGCACATCCACCGTTGCCGCCCCTTCTCCATGCCGGTAGGCATTGGTGAGGGCTTCCTGAAGGACGCGGTAGACCGTCACGCCGACGCTGGGCTCCACGAAACCGGCGGGGATGTCGATGGAGGGATGGACGTCGAGGCCGATGCTCTCGAAGGAGGCGACAAGGCCTTCCAGGCCGCTGAGCGCCGGGGTCGGCCGGAGCGCCTCGTCGTCGGAGACGTCGTCTCCTAGGCGGAGGAGCGCGAGGATCCGTTGCGTTTCGACGACGACGGTGCGGGCGCTGGACCTGGCCGAGACGAGGGCCTGCCGGGAGGACTCGGCGTCTTCGGGCAGCCCGATCTCCGCGGCACCGAGATGCATGCTGAGCATCGCGACCTGGTGGCCGATGACGTCGTGGAGGTCCCGGGCGATGCGGAGTCGTTCCTCGGTCACTCGTCGGGTGGCTTCGATCTCGCGGGTGGCGATGGCGCTCTCGGCCCGTTCCTCCAGGGTGAGCCAGTGCTCTCGGTGGATGCGCAGCGCGGCCCCTGTCGCACCTCCTGCAATGGCCGAGAAGAGTGCGGCGGATCCCACGATCGCGCCGCCCCGGAATCCTCCCAGTGTCATGAACGCCCCCAGGAAGAACGCCGCCACGATGCCGATTCCGGCAAGCGGCTGTTTCCCCCTGAGGGTGACCGAGAACAGTACGAGCACCGCCATCATCCACACCGACAGGGGGTCGTGGCCCACCGCTGTGACGGCGAAGGACGCCGCGCTCGCCACGACCAGTCCTGCCCACGGCCTCCACCAGGAGAGGGCGACACCGCCACCGGCGAGGAGTACGGACAGGGCCGTCGGCCCATCCGACCCTCGCAGGATCACTGCCACGATCTGGCCGGTGAACACCAGCGCGGCCACCGCATAGGCGACCAGGTGCAGTGCCTCGGGGCGGCGGACCCACAGGGGCGCTGCGGGCCCGTCCTGATTGTTCTGCGCCTTGACCATGGTCTGATTCTCGGCCACATGCGCAGCGGCCGTGTACTTCGAATGATGTAGACGGCAAGCCCGGTCCAGGCTGCGGGGACGGCAGAACCCGTTCGATTCGAATTGGACGGCAGAACTACTTCGTCTGAAGTACACGGCCCGTCCCGAGGCCGCTGAGACTCCTCATCGAGGCGACCGTCTCACACCATCATGATCACCGAACGGGACACCCGATGACTCAGACCACCGTGACTTCGCGCACGACCACGACCACGACGACGCCCTCCGGGCTCCGATCGCTCCACCTGATCCGGGTCGCCTTCTCCCTGATCTGGGTGGCACTCGTCGTCACGACCTCCGCCTCGCTCGTGTCGACGGACCGGCCCACAGTGATCGCGGCCGTACTGCTCGTGATCTACCCCCTGTGGGACGCCATCGCCACGCTCCTCGAGCGTCGCATCGCCGGCACCGGCCCCATGGACCGCGTCGGTGCCACCAACGTGGTTCTCGGCCTCGCCACCGCCGCCGGGATGATCATCGCCGTCTTCTCCACCATCGGGACGGCCCTGCTCGTGTTCGGCATCTGGGCCCTCCTTTCCGGAGCGATCCAGCTCGTTGTGGCGATCCGGCGCCGACGCACCGTCGGCGCCCAGTGGCCCATGGTCATCAGCGGCGGACTGTCCGTCCTCGCCGGTGCGTCCTTTGCTGCCATGTCCGCCTCGGCGACGAGCAGCCTGGCCTCGGTCGCCGGATACTCGGCCTTCGGCGCCTTCTGGTTCCTGCTCTCCGTAATGGCCCTGAGCATCCGCAGTCGACGCGAAAAGCGTTGACCACCGCCGTCGGAGCCACCGTCTCTCCCGGAGGCGCGGTGTCTTTTGACCTGCTGATACTGCACCGGCCCGCGCCGGACCGCTTCGAGAAGACCATCGCCCTGCTCCTGCTCGTCGTCCTCGGTCCAGGTGCCGAACGGCCCGGGCTGCCCGGCTCGGCGCCGAGCTGGAGCGCGCCGCCCTTGCGGCGCCGGTCGGAGGGGAACACTGGGTGCCCGCCTCGGCCTGGGCGGGGATCGCGGCGCGGCCGCCCTGCTCGAGAGCTTCAGATGAAAGCCAACTCCCCTGCAGTGCCTGTCCATTACCGTGCGCACGACCGCTGTCCGCGGCTTCCCAGCGGTCGGCCATGCGCATGGCGGCGCCGGTGTCTTTGCTCGCCCGGTCGTCGAAGTGGGTCAGGGCTCTCCTGGGGCGGAGCCCAGGTACTCCAGCCGTAGACCAAGCTAGTGCCCCTCCCGGCAAGCTTTGCCCTGTCGCGCCGCCCGGCACGCACCCTCGCTGCGTTGGCCAAAAGCCCTGGTAGCTCCGCTACAAGGA
>NZ_JBVJKN010000054.1:0-40322 GCF_055585225.1 Streptomyces sp. NPDC053673
GGACATCCGCGACGACATTCACGAAGCCTTCCTGAAGCTGGCCTGCTGCGTCATTACCTACCGACGCGTCCAGTCATTGTGTTAGCTCCTCTAAGAGCTGTCCCGTAAATGATCTTCGGGTTGCCTCGGGCATGGTTGGCCGCTGTGAGGCCCGCTCACCTATCCGGCGAGGGCGAGGTTGTGCAGGCGCGCGATGCCGAGCATGGCGTGGTGGACGCCGTCGCCTTTGAGACGGCAGTCGCGGAGGATCTTCCAGTTCTTCATGCGGGCGAAAACGTGCTCCACGCGGGCACGGACCTGCTTGTGGGACTTGTTGTGTTCCTGTTTCCAGTCCGGAAGCTCTTCGCCCTTGCGTCGTCGGTGGGGCATGACGAGCCCGGTGCCGGGATAGCCGCCGTCGGCGATCGTCAGCGTGTTGCCGACGGCGGCTTTGGCACCGGATTCCTCCCATGCCTTGCAGTCGTTGCGGTTTCCGGCGAGGGGCCGGCCGACCACGACGACCAGGCGGGTGTCGGCGTCGATGACGACCTGGTGATTGGTGGAGTACCGGTAGTTCTCCGACTGCTCGGCCACGGTGTGGTCGCGGGTGGGGACAAGGGTGCCGTCGACGATGAGCACGGTGTCCTTGGCGAACCGTTTGCGGGGCTGGAGCGCGAGCATCGGCCCGAGATGGTCGATGATGCGGTCCGCCGCCGACTTGGACACCCCGAAGGCGCCCTCCCGCCGCAGCGCTGTCACGAGCTTCCCGAACTGTCGCGGGCTCAGCCCGGTAAACGGGCCTATCCAGGACGGCTCCGACGCCGTGATCACACCAGCCACTGCATGATCATTCCACTGCTTCGGGTTCACCCTGCTCGAACGCGATGCGGCAGCGTTCCACCTGGTCAGCCACCTGCTGCATGAACCATTGCATGATCTCGTAGGGGATGACGTGCTCGTCAGGGCTATAGATGCGGACGGTCGGCTCCAGATCAGGGTCCTCGTCGGGGATCAGCGCCACCAGGAAGGCTGGCCCGGGCAGATGGGTCGCCGCGTTGGGCGTCTCAGCCCACGCGGCTGGCGCAGGCACAGCCGCGCTCAGCTCCACAGCCCAGGAATCGTCGGGCAAAGCGTAGTGGAACTGGATGGCGTAGTGACGACCTGCATGTTCTCTCAGCTCTGCTGGCATGACAGCAGGCTGCCACAGCACGCGGTCACAGGCCGGGGATATCGACTGAGGCCCAGTCGCTGGGAAGAAGCCCCGACTTGCGGGACAGCCCTTAGCTCGGGATGCGAATCGAACCGAGCAATGCCGGAAGGCCCTGTTGTCGTTGTTGCGCGCGCCCGCGCCCATCCAGTTCAACTCGGCCGCCCGGTCGTGTGATTGCCTCGCGCACGTGTACGGGAATGCGGCCGATCACCCGGACCGGTACGCCGGTATCCGACGGACATGACGGACGCGGAGTGGGCGGCCGTGCGGCAGTTGCTGCCAGTACCGGCCTGGCTTCAGGGCAGGGGCGGGCAGCCCGAGGGCTACTGCCACCGTCAGATGATCGATGCAATCCGCTACCTGGTCGCGGGCGGGATCTCCTGGCGGGCGATGCCCGCGGACTTCCCCGTGTGGGGCCGGGTCTACGCCTTCTTCCGCCGCTGGCGCGAGCACGGGTTGATCGCAGAGTTCCACGACCGGCTGAGCGGTCGGGTCCGTAAACGCGAGGGCCGTCAGGCCGAGCCGATCGCGGGGATCATCGACGCGCAGTCGGTGCGGGCCGCGGCTTCGGTGCCTGCCTCCTCACGCGGCTACGACGGCGGGAAGAAGGTAGCGGGCCGCAAACGGCACATCGTGACCGACTGCCTTGGCCTGCCCCTGGTCGTCGCGGTCACCGCCGCGAACATCGGCGACCGGGACAACGTAACCATTCGATGAGCCTCGCATGACGCCTTTCGCCCAATAGGTCGCTGAGGCCGCAGAGCGAAGGGAAGCGTGGGCCGCCAAAGCACTGGGCTCGCGGAGACCCTGGCGCGGCGAGCACCCCCTCCGCCAGGATCGCGTGCCCGGGCCAGGCGACCGGGCCGAAGTGCGGGTCGCGCACCCCCATGCACGGCGCCGGCGATCTCGCCCATCTGCCGGAAGGATCCCGGCCAGGTCGAGCGCGGGTACGCGGATAGCCGCTCCAGGGCTCTCGTTCCCACCGGCGATCGAGATCCCGCGACTGGGCTGACGCGCCCGGTGGCCGGAACGCCGGTCACCGGCCGGGACCCAGCCGCGCCGAGCCCCTCCAGCACCAGCGCGCCCGACAGGCGGTGCGCTCAGTCGAGGACTGCGGTGGCTTCGACCTCCACCAGGAGGTCGGGCTCGGCCAGTGCAGCGACACCCACTCCTGTGAGCGGCGGGATAGGGGTGACCCCCAGCCTCGCGGCCGCCCGGGCGACCCCCTCCAGGAACAGGGGCATCTTGTCGGGGGTCAAGTCGACCACGTAGACGGTCAGCTTCACCACGTCGTCGAAGGAACCGCCGACCGCGGCCAGGGCGGTGGCGATGTTGAGGTAGCACTGCTCGACCTGAGCAGCGAGGTCACCTTCGCCGACTCGGCCACCGTCGGCATCGCGGGCGACCTGGCCGGCGATGTGGACCAGCCTCGACCCGGTCGCGATCGACACCTGCCGGTAGATGTCGACCTTCGGCAGTCCTTCGGGGTTTACCAGGGTGGTGGCCATGCTGCCTGCCTTCTTGCCTGAGAGCCCGTGAGCTCGCTTCCACAAACCCGAGACGCAAACGCTCTCAGGTGGTTCCTCGGAAACCGTAGGAGAGTGTGCGGTGACGTGGAAGAACGCACTTTTCGGTGACTGGGGAACCTGACGGTGACCGAGTGGTTCAGAGCTCTCGGCTGTTGTGCCGTGCGGGGGGGGAGGCTCCAACCACCACTGCGGGCCGCGTCGGTTGACGTCCGGGCTGCAGAACTCGACGACCGTGTCCAGCACATCGGGGCCCTGGAACGCGGTGCGGCTGATCACGGCGGAGGACATCGTCGACGCCGACCCGTCGGTGAGCGGCGAAGAGATCTGCGCATTCATCGACAAAAGTCCGGGAAGGACACGAGGAGTATTCCTCTGATTTTCACGTCCTTCTCGATGGCGGGCAGGATTTCCCTTACCGTTCGACTGAGTGACGAAATACCGGCCGGCCCATCATTCCTTGACCCCGCCAGGGGGGCATAGGGGACGGCTAGGGGTTGACGCGGGGATTGGACCGTACTTAACCTCTCAGCGAGAATTCGACCAATTAGGTTGCCAGTTGCCTACTCTCCTGTTGAGGATCCGCAAAGCATCTTCCGATGCCGGGATTTGACCGGGGCAACCGGGGAGATGCTGGGGGATTGGAGCGCGCGACCGTCGGCGCCACCCTTGTGGAGGCGTGCTCAATTGAATGACGTTTGGAGGCAGGTGTGTCGAATTCACAATCGGATACGATTGCCGTTCTCGGTGCAGGGGTAATGGGACGCAGCATCACCGCACTGGCACTGGGCTGCGGGATGAACGTTGCGCTGGTCGACGTCTCGGAAAACATACTGCAGAACGCCCGAGCGGAAATCAGCGAGCAATTGCGGCACGGGCAGCTGATGGGCGCCTTCCCCGGCTCCGGGGCCACCGGAACACTGACAACGACGCTGTCCAGCGAGGGCGTGGCAGATTCCACCGTAGTGATCGAGGCGATCACCGAGGATGCCTCGCTCAAGGCGCGAGTACTGGCAGAGATCTCCAGCACGGTCCCTGCTGGGATCCCGCTGATCACCAACACATCGGGTATTCCCATCGCCGAACTGGCGAAGTCGGTGCAGCGGCCCGCGGAACTGGCCGGGGTGCACTTCATGAATCCGGCCTATCTCATCGAGATGGTGGAGGTTGTCCGCGGCCCGCAGACCGGCAACGACGCCATGGCCGCGGTCCAGTCCTTTCTGGGTCGGCTGGGGAAGAAAACGGTCCTCGTGCGCGACGCGCCGGGGTTTGTCACCAGCAGGCTGCTGCATCCCATGATCAATGAAGCGGCGAGAATCGTGGCCGACGGCGTCGCGAGCGTCGAGTCCGTGGACCGTCTGATGCACGGATGTCTCGGCCATCCCACCGGTCCGCTGCGCACCGCCGATCTGATCGGACTGGACAATCTCGCGGACGCTCTTCGACTGCTTGCCGAGCGGACCGGAAATTCCACCTTCGAGCCCTGCGAACTACTCGTGGAGAAGGTGCGCCTCGGCTATCTGGGGCGCAAGACGGGGCGCGGATTTTACGACTATGGAGAGGTGCTTTCGTGAGTATGGAGCAGGCAGTCACCGCTGAGGGGACCGCGCAGGAGATCACGGCGTTCATCTCGCGGCGGGTCGGGGCGGACGTCCCCGCCGACCAGGACCTCTTCGCGTCCGGGCTGGTTTCCTCGCTGTTCGCGATGGAGCTCGTCGTCCATCTGGAACGGGCGTTTTCCGTGCAGATCCTGGGGGACGACCTGAAGCGGGACAACTTCCGCACCGTCCAGTCCATGACCGCCCTGGTGCTGCGGTTGCGCGGCGCCGAGCAGCCCGCCGATGCCTGAGCCGCTCGCAGACGCCCGAGAGATCGTCGACGACCTTGTCGGTGACCGGGCCGCGGGGTGGGACCGGGCCGGTCTGATCCCCGACGATGTACTGCGAAAGCTGGCTGTCCGCGGCTTGCTGTGCGCGGAGGTGCCGGAGGCGTTCGGCGGACCCGGGGCGGGCAGCGCGGCGAACGGCGAGTTCACCGCGTACGTCGGCAGCCGATGCAGCTCGCTGCGGAGCGTGATGACCTCGCAGGGCATGGCCGCGTGGACCATCCAGCGCTTGGGCAACCCGCAACAGCACGCGGAGTACCTGCCGGCACTGGCCGGTGGCCGGCTCGCCGCCGTCGCGTTCAGCGAGCCGGAGGCAGGCAGCGATCTTTCGGCGATGACCACGGCCATCGAACCCGATGGTGACGCCGTCGTCGTCCGCGGGCAGAAGGTCTGGACTACCGCGGCCCACTACGCCGACATGATCGTCGTCGTCGGACGCCATGGCTCCGGGGCGGCCGCTGTCGTGGTGCCCGCGTCGGCTCCGGGCGTCACCGTACGCAGGGTTCCGCAGCCGTCCGGCTGCCGGGCGGCGGGCCACGCGGACGTACGGCTCGACGATGTGCGGCTGCCCGCCAGTGCGGTACTCGGCGGCGGGCAGCCTTTGACGCTCCTGGTGACAACCGCGCTGGCGTACGGGCGAATGTCGGTCGCCTGGGGCTGCGTGGGCATCCTCCGGGCCTGTCTCGACGCCGCCCGTGATCACGCCCGGACCCGGCGGCAGTTCGGAAAACCGCTGGCCGGCCATCAACTCGTCGGCCGCCACCTGGCGAACCTGTTGACCGCTGAGCAGATCGCCACCCGGGTGTGTGAACACGCCAGCCGGTGCTGGGACGGCGGCTCTCCTGACATGGTCGTCGCCTCTGTCCTCGCCAAGCAGGTGAGCGCCGTCCAGGCCGCGCAGGGCGCTGCCGCGGCAGTGCAGGTCCTGGGGTCGGCAGCCGCGCACGAGGGCCACGTGGTCGAGCGCGCGTACCGCGACGCGAAGCTCATGGAGCTCATCGAGGGCAGTACGGAGATCTGCCAGCTGATCCTTGCCGACCACGCGGTGTCGATGACGGTGACATGAGACAAAGGAGGAGCCGTGGCTGAACAGGCCCCGATCGTGAAGTGCCTGGTGTGGGACCTCGACAACACCCTGTGGCAGGGCACGCTGCTGGAAGACGGCGTGGTGACGCTCCCTGCCGCGGTCGTCGAGCTCATCGCCGAACTGGACAGCCGCGGCATCCTGCAGTCGGTGGCGAGCAAGAACGACCACGACCAGGCGTGGAAGCAACTGGAGGCGCTCGGTGTCGCCGAGTACTTCGTTGTGCCGCGCATCGGCTGGGGCCCGAAGTCGGGCTCGGTGCGGGAGATCGCAGCCGAGCTCGACTTCGCGCTCGACACTGTCGCCTTCGTCGACGACCAGCCGGCGGAGCGGGCGGAAGTCCAGTTCCATCTGCCGGCGGTCCGCTGCTACGCCGCCGAGCAGTTGACCGAGCTCGCAGCCCTGCCGGAGTTCAGTCCGGCGACGGTGACCGTGGACGCGCGCCGCCGCCGGCAGATGTACCAGGCCGGATTCCGGCGGAAGGCGGCCGAGGCGGAGTTCCAGGGGCCGAGTGATGACTTCCTGCGCTCCCTGGACCTGGTGATGCGCATCGAACGCGCCACCGAGGACGAGCTGTCCCGGGTGGAGGAACTGACGCTGCGCACCAGCCAGATGAACGCCACGGGAGTGCATTACTCCATCTCCGATCTGCGCACGCTGCTGGCCGATCCACGCCACGAGGTGCTGGTGACCACGCTCACCGACCGGTTCGGGCCGCACGGCGCGGTCGGCCTCGAGTTGCTGGAGAAGCACGCACACGTCTGGCATCTGAAGCTTCTGGCCACGTCGTGCCGGGTGGTGTCGTTCGGCGCCGGTTCGGTGATCCTCGGCTGGCTCGTCGACCAGGCCGCTCACCAAGGCGTGCACCTGGTCGCCGACTTCCGGCGGACCGAGCGCAACCGGATCATGGAAATCGCCTACCGGCTCGCAGGGTTCACCGACGAGCCGTGCGACTGCCGAGCCGGGCTGCCCGCGCCCGCGCACGAGGACATCCAGCGGCTGCATCTGCTTCCGGCGCCTTGCGCCCCGCCGCCCACGATGAATCTGCACGCCGTCAGCCTGCAGGGCGCCTGAGCGCTCCCCGGTCGGGGAGCCCCCGACCGGGTGTCGATGAAAGAAGATGGATCACGCATGGCGAACCAGATAGGTCTCCCGGCCGGGCTCTCGGAGTACATCCGGGAGTCCTCCCTGCGCGAGGACGAGGTCCTGCGGAAGCTACGTGAGACGACGTCGGAACTTCTCGCGGGCAGCGCGATGCAGGTCATGCCCGAGGAGGGTCAGCTGCTGACGCTGCTGGCCGGCCTCACCCCGGCCCGGAGGATCCTGGAGATCGGCACGTTCACCGGGTACAGCACCCTGTGCCTGGCCCGTGCGCTCGCTCCCGGCGGACGGCTCGTCACCTGCGACATCACCGACCGCTGGCCGCGGATCGGCGCCGACTACTGGACCAGGGCGGGCGTCGACGGGCAGATCGATCTGCGGATCGGTGACGCGACCGACACCCTCAAGGCCATGATCGCGGACGAGGGCCCCGGTGGGTTCGACTTCGTCTTCATCGACGCCGACAAGCAGCGCTGTCAGGACTACTACGAGATGGCGCTGACTCTCCTCGGCGACCAGGGCCTGATCGTGGTCGACAACACCCTGTTCTTCGGAAGGGTTGCAGACTCCGACGCGCAGGACGCCGACACCGCCGCGATCCGCGCGTTCAACATGCTGGTCCGCGACGATCCGCGGGTGGAGATGTCGCTGGTCCCCATGGCGGACGGCATCACGCTGATCCGCAAGAAACAGCGGATGCGGGAGTGAGCGGCAACCGTGTGAATTCCCGCGGAAATTCGTCGGCCATAACGATCAGGCACGGCGCTTGAGAAGGGTGAGATTCTCCTCCAGCGAGGGGATAAATAGACCCTGACCGATCAGGTCGCGCATTTCTACTAGCAAATATCTTTGGTGCGCTCGACAGTTGAACGGTGCCTTGAGTGGCCGCTGCGATATACGCAGCGGCCCGCGCCGTTCCGCGACACGAGACGTCGGTTTCACGCCTCGGTACGAGGCCCTGGCACAAACGACACCTGCGGGCGCGCATGCCTGCCCGACTTCATACGCCCCGGGTCCGCGGGCAGCGGCGCCGGATGTTCCAGCCAGGTGTCGATCGGAACAAGGCAGGAATTCAGGATGAATGCCAGGGTCTTGTAGGTTCCGATGAGAGCCAGCAGTTCGAGGAGCTGCTCCTTGCTGTAGCGCTCGGCGAGCTGCTGCCACGTGCCAGGGGAGAGCGTTGACCTGGCGTGGAGCTCATCGACCGCAGTGAGGAGGGCGGCTTCGAAGGGCATCCACCCGGAGATGTCCTCGGAGGCGACTGCGGCGATCACCGTCTCACTCAGCCCGACGAAGAGTCCCGCGGCGTGATGGTGGGCCCAGACGTACGGGGCCTGGGAACGCCATGCCGTTCGCAGGATGACGATCTCGCGTTCGTGCGCCGGGAGGACGCCGCCGGCCACGTGTGACATCAGTGGCTGCATCGCCGGCAGCAGCGCCGGGTGGTTGGCGATGGTCCGCAGGACGTTCGGCGCAGGCCGGTCCGCGAGGAGCCCGTTCAGCATCTGACTCACCGTCTGCGCATAGGTCTGGCCGGCAGGCGTGGCGGCGAAGTCCTCTACGTCCTGCGGGTCGATCCTGGGCCGCATTCCCCCACCTTCTGCTCAGTGTCACCGCGTCGGTTTCTCATGGACGGGCGGCTCGGCTTCGGAAGCCCTTTTCCGCCGACCGGGTTCCCACGGTAATGGAACCGGAGGTGTTTTCAAACATCGAAGGTTCGGGTTCGGGGAAACTTTTAGCATTCCTCGCCATCGCGCTGAGAAGTAATAGCCGTGTTGTACGCATCTGCAAATCACGGATGGAGTGGCGAGCCGCACCAAAACCAGAGCCAAGGGGACTGGTGTTGCGCGATTAATGTGTAGTATCAATGCCTTGCTGATCACGGCTCGAACGGCAAGCCGGTGTTGCCGGATTCCAGGAGGCCGGACGTGTGCCCGTCACACGCCCTCTCCCCGCCGAGCCTGCGAAGACGAAGAGTGGGGAAACGGTGCCGTGAACCGATCCGAGTCCACGTCTGCTGAGCGAATCCATGCGAGGGACAACGCCATCGCCGTGGTGGGGGTGTCCTGCCGGCTGCCGTCCGCAGAGGACCCCGCGCGGTTCTGGCAGCTGCTGACCGGCGGAGTGAGCGCCGTGTCGCAGGTACCGCCGGGGCGGTGGAGCAACGAGGCAGCTGCCTACGGCGAGACCGGCTGGGGCGCCTTCCTGGTCGAAGTCGATCGTTTTGACGCCGAGTTCTTCGGGATCTCTCCGCGTGAGGCGCGGTCGATGGACCCACAGCAGCGCCTCGCACTGGAGCTGGGCTGGGAGGTCCTGGAGGACGCGGGCGTAGCGTCGGCTGCGGTTCGGGGCAGCGACACCGGGGTGTTCGTCGGCGTGACCGCGGACGACTACAGCGCACTGGCCCGGCGCGGGGGACCAACGGCGATCGGGCATCACACCCTGACCGGTCAGAACCGCAGCCTGATCGCGAACCGGTTGTCCTACTTCCTGGGGCTTCGGGGACCGAGCCTGGTGGTGGACACCGGGCAGTCGTCGTCGCTGGTGGCGGTGCACCTGGCGTGCGAGAGCCTGCGGCGCGGGGAGTCGGCGATGGCGCTGGCCGGAGGTGTCCACCTCAACCTGGTGCTGGACAGCGCAGTGGCGGAGGCCCAGCTCGGTGCCCTGTCCCCCGAAGGCCGCTGCTTCACCTTCGACGAGCGCGCCAATGGGTACGTCCGCGGCGAGGGTGCGGGCATGGTGCTGCTCAAGCCGCTGGCGAGGGCGCTGGCCGACGGGGACGAGATCCACTGCGTCATCGAGGGGAGCGCGGTCGGCAACGACGGCCCCAGCGAGGGCCTGACCACCCCCGACCCCCGGGGACAGCAGGCGGTGTTGCAGGCGGCGTGCCGGCGTGCGGGCGTCGACCCGGGCGCGGTCCAGTACGTGGAGCTGCACGGGTCCGGCACCCGGGTGGGTGATCCGGTGGAGGCATCGGCGCTCGGCACCGTGTACGGGGCGGGCCGTTCCGACGGCAGCCCGCTGCTGGTCGGTTCGGTGAAGACGAACGTGGGGCATCTGCAGGGCGCCGCGGGAATCGCCGGCCTCCTGAAGGTCGTGCTGTCGCTGCGCAACGGCGAACTCCCGGCGAGCTTGAACTTCGAACTGCCCAACCCGCGGATCCGCTTCGCCGAGTGGCACCTGGACGTGGTGACATCGAACCGTCCCTGGCCCTACCGCGACGGCCGTGCCCTGGCCGGAGTGTCATCGTTCGGCGTGGGCGGCACCAACTGCCACCTGGTCGTGTCAGCTGCCGAACCGGCGCCCGACAGTGCGGGCGCGCGCGAGGGCGCCGGCATGGCGGACAGTGCCCTCATGGCCGGTGGCGCCGTGCCGTTGCCGCTGTCGGGCCGGACCCGGGACGCCCTGCGTGCGCAGGCCGTCAGCCTGGCATCCCATCTGGCGGAGAACCAGCGACTCGACCCGGTGGACGTCGGCTTCTCCCTGGCGACCACCCGAACTGCGCTCGACCACCGCGCCGTCGTTCTCGCGCCGGACCGGCCGGGTGCCCTGGACGCGCTGGCGGCGCTGGGCGACGGCGAGTCCGCGACAGGCGTGGTCCGGGGCGTCGCCGACGTCGAGGGCAAGACGGTGTTCGTGTTCCCCGGACAGGGTGCGCAGTGGGCGGGCATGGGCATCCGGCTGATGACGGAGTCCCCGGTGTTCGCCGAGCGGCTGGCCGAGTGCGCCGCCGCGCTCGCGCCCTATGTGGACTGGTCGCTGCCGGAGGTGTTGGAGCAGACGGAAGGGGCGCCGTCGCTGGAACGTGCGGACGTGCTCCAGCCCGCCTCCTGGGCGGTGATGGTCTCCCTCGCGGCCGTGTGGCAGGCGCACGGAGTGGTCCCGGACGCGGTGGTGGGGCATTCCCAGGGGGAGATCGCGGCGGCGTGCGTGTCCGGTGCGCTGTCACTGGAGGATGCGGCCAGGGTCGTGGCGCTGCGCGGCCAGATCGTCGCACGCCGTCTGGCGGGGACGGGCGGCCTGCTGTCGGTGTCGCTGCCCCACGGCGAGGTCGAGTCACGGCTCCACCGCTGGGACGGCCGGGTGTCGGTCGCGGCGGTGAACGGGCCGGCCTCGGTGGTGGTCTCCGGTGATCCGGAGGCGCTGGACGGGCTGTTCGATGAACTGGCGGGCGAGGACGTGCGGGTGCGGCGGATCGCCGCTGACTTCGCTTCGCACTCGGCGCAGGTGGAGCCGGTCCGCGAGGAGCTGCTGGCCTCGCTGGAGAGCATCAGTCCCCGCCAGGCCGAGGTGCCGTTCTTCTCCACGGTGACCGGCGAGCGGCTGGACACCACCGGTATGGACGCCGGGTACTGGTATCGCAACCTGCGACAGACCGTGTGCTTCGAACCGGCCGTCCGCGCGCTGCTCGGGCAGGACCACCGGTTCTTCGTCGAGGTCAGCACCCACCCCGTGCTGACCGCAGCGGTGCAGGAGATCATCGACGATGCGGCGGACGGTCAGGCCGTCGCCGTCGGCACGCTGCGCCGGGAAGTGGGTGGAGCGGACCGGTTCCTGAGCTGTCTGGCCGAGTTGTTCGTCCGCGGCGCGCCGGTCGACTGGTCGCGGTCGTTCGCCGGGACCGGCGCCAAGCGGGTGCCGCTGCCCACGTACGCGTTCCAGCGGGAGCGGTACTGGCTCGACGAGCCGGCCGGCGGTGCCGCGGCGCAGGACGCCGCCCCGGCCGCTCCGGTGGTCGTGCACGGGCACGCTGCCGGACCGGATGGACACGCTGCCGTTCCGGAGCCCGGCCGTTCGGAGTCCGACGCTCCGTGGACGCGCGCCCGCCTGGGGCGGCTGGTTCGCGCGGAGACCACGGTGGTGCTGGGCTTCACCTCCTCGGAGCAGGTGAATCCGGCGCGGTCCTTCAGGGAACTGGGCTTCGATTCGGCGATGGCGGTCGAGCTGGTGACCCGGCTGAAGGCCGCGACCGGACTGCGGGTGCCCAACACCGCGCTGTTCGACCATCCCACGCCGGACCGGCTCGCGGATCATCTGGCCACTGAGTTCACCGGCCCGGAAACCGGTGCCGCGTCGTCGGCGCCCGGTGCCGTCGTGACGGACGAACCGGTTGTCATCGTGGGTATGGCCTGCCGCTTCCCCGGCGGGGTGAACTCGCCGGAGGGACTGTGGGACCTGGTGTCGGGCGAAGAGGACGCCATCTCCGGCATGCCCACCAACCGAGGCTGGGCGCCGGAGATGCCGGCCGGCAGGCCGGGCGGGTTCCTGTACGACGCGGACCGGTTCGACGCGGCACTGTTCGGGATCTCGCCGCGCGAGGCGGAGGCCATGGACCCCCAGCAGCGGCTGGCGCTGGAGGTGAGCTGGGAGGCGGTGGAACGGGCCGAGATCGCTCCGTCGTCACTGCACGGCAGCAGGACCGGGGTGTTCGTGGGGGCAATGGCCCAGGACTACGGTCCGCGGCTGCAGGACAGCTCCGGTGACGCGGAAGGGTATCTGCTGACCGGCACTTCGCCGAGCGTCCTTTCCGGCCGGATCGCCTACGCCCTGGGGCTGCGGGGGCCCGCCCTGACCGTGGACACGGCGTGCTCCTCGTCGCTGGTGGCGCTGCACCTGGCAGCGCAGGCGCTGCGAGCCGGTGAGTGCTCCCTGGCACTGGCCGGCGGTGTCACCGTCATGTCGGAGCCCGGGATCTTCGTGGAGTTCGCCCGGCAGGGCGGTCTTTCGCCCGACGGCCGCTGCAGGGCTTACGCGGAGGCCGCGGACGGCACCGGCTGGTCCGAAGGCGTGGGCGTACTGGTGCTGGAGAGGCTGTCGGACGCGATCCGGGGCGGCCACCGGGTGCTGGCGGTACTGCGCGGCTCCGCGGTCAACTCGGACGGAGCGTCGAACGGCCTGACCGCGCCCAGCGGAATCTCGCAGCAGCAGGTGATCGGCCAGGCCCTGGCCGGTGCCGGCCTGGTGCCGTCGGACGTGGACGCGGTCGAAGGGCACGGCACCGGTACCCGGCTGGGTGACCCGATCGAGGTTCAGGCGCTGCTCGCCACCTACGGGCAGGACCGGGACCGTCCGCTGCTTCTGGGGTCGCTCAAGTCCAACATCGGGCACACGCAGGCCGCCTCCGGTGTCGCGGGCGTCATCAAGATGATCCTGGCGATGCAGCACGGTGTACTGCCTCGGACGCTGCACGTGGACACGCCGTCGTCGCAGGTGGACTGGTCGGCCGGGGCGGTGGAGCTGCTCACCGGGTCCGCGCCGTGGCCACAGGTCGAGCGGCCCCGCCGCGCAGGCGTGTCGTCGTTCGGGATCAGCGGCACGAACGCGCACGTGATCATCGAGCAGCCACCGCAGGACCGGCCCGGACAGCCCGCCGCCGCTCACCCACCGGCCGCGCTCCGGGCGGAGGCCGGGCCCGAAGTGGTGCCGTTGCCGGTGTCGGCGCGCACCGAGGCAGCGCTGGAGTCCCAACTGGACCGGCTGGCCGCTTTCATGGCCGACACCGGCGCGGCGGCGCTGGACATCGGGTACTCGCTGACGACGACACGCTCCGAGCTGGAGTGCCGAGCGGTACTGCTGGCCGCGACCGACGGCACGGAAGGCGGCGACGGGCGGACCGTCCGGGTGACCGAGGGCTCGGACGGGCGGACCGTGAAGGTGGCAGAGGGCACGGTGGTGGGCGACCCCGACCCCGTGGCGCTGCTGTTCGCCGGCCAGGGCGCGCAGCGGCTGGGCATGGGTCGCGAGCTGCACGCCCGGTTCCCGGTGTTCGCGGCGGCGTGGAACGAGGTCTGCGCGCTGCTGGACGGAGAACTGGAACGGCCGCTGCGCGAGGCGGTGTTCGGCGACGACGCGGGGCTCCTGAACCGTACCGAGTACGCCCAGCCCGCGCTGTTCGCCCTGGAGACAGCCCTGTTCCGGCTGGTGGAGTCGTGGGGGGCGGTGCCTGATCTGCTGGTCGGGCATTCAGTCGGAGAGATCGCGGCGGCACACGTGGCCGGGGTGCTGTCCCTTCCCGACGCGTGCAGACTCGTCGCCGCACGCGGACGCCTGATGCAGGCGCTGCCGGAAGGCGGCGCCATGATTGCAGTGCAAGCCACTGAGGACGAGGTGGTGCCGCTGCTCGCAGGCTCCGAGGACCGGGTGGGACTCGCCGCGGTCAACGGCCCGCAGGCGGTTGTGGTGTCCGGGGACACCGCCGCGGTGGAGGCGATCGCGGACCGGTTCACGGCCGACGGCCGCAGGACCACTCGGTTGCGGGTCAGCCACGCGTTCCATTCCCCGCTGATGACACCGATGCTGGACGAGTTCCGCGCGGTCGTCGAGGGTCTGGCCTTCGGCGAGCCGCGCATTCCGATCGTCTCGACCGTCACCGGGGAGCCGATCGGTGCGGAGCGGATCTGCACACCTGACTACTGGGTCCAACACGTCGGGCTGACCGTGCGGTTCGCCGACGCGGTCGGCGCCGCGGCCGCGGCCGGCGCGCGCACATTCCTCGAACTGGGCCCGGACGCAACCTTGTCCGTACTGGCGCAGGATGCCCTGACCGGCGTTGCGGGCATCGAGGCGGTGCCGCTGCTGGACAGGGACCGTGGCGAGGAGTCCACGGCGGTGACCGCGGCCGCCCGGCTGTACGTGCGGGGCGTGCCGGTCCGGTGGACCGAGACGTTCGCCGGCACCGGCGCGCGCCGTGTCGCGCTGCCGACCTACGCGTTCCAGCGGGACCGGTACTGGATCACGCCCGCGGGCGAGGCCTCGGGGGCCGGCGTGGCCTCGGCAGGGCTCAGCGGTTTGGCGCACCCGCTGCTCGGCGCGGTCGTGGAGCTCCCCGAGACCGGTGGTCTGCACTGCACCGGCCTGCTGTCGGTGACGGCGCAGCCGTGGCTGGCCGACCATGTGGTGGCCGGGCAAGTCGTCTTCCCCGGGGCGGGGTTCGTGGAGCTCGCGGTACGGGCGGGCGACGAGGTCGGCTGTGGTCTGGTCGAGGAGCTCACCCTGGTCACACCGCTGGTGTTGTCCGGGCAGGGCGACGGCGGTGTGCGGATCCAGGTAACCCTGGGCGGCCCCGGCGACGACGGCCGACGCACCCTGGGCGTCTACTCGCGGCCCGCCGACATGCCGGACGGGCCATGGGCGCTGTACGCCACCGGCGTACTCGCGCCGGGTACGTCCGCGGCCGACGCCGGTCACGGGCTGGTTTGGCCGCCCAAGGACGCCGTACCGGTCGACCTGGACGGCTTCTACGAAGGGCGGCATGATACCGGACTTGCTCATGGACCGGCGTTCCGGGGTGTCCGGGCGGTCTGGCGGGCGGGCGACGAGGTGCTGGCCGAGGTCGTGCTTCCCGAGCACGTCGCCGACGATGCCGACGCCTTCCGGCTCCATCCCGCGCTACTGGATGCGGCGCTGCACATCGTGTCGCTGACCGGGCTCGTGGACTCGGACGGCGCGCGGCTGCCGTCGGCCTGGTCCGGTGTGTCGCTGCACGCCGTGGGTGCGTCGGTGCTGCGGGTGCGGATGCGCAGGACGGGCGATGACACGGTCACGCTGACCGCGGCGGACGCCGCGGGCGATCCGGTGGTGTCGGTGCGCACGCTGGTGCTACGCCCGCCGGCGGTCGACACCGCGGGGACCACGGCCGCGCAGCCGCTACTGCGTCTGGACTGGCTGCCCGCCCCGGTGCCGGACACCGCCGGGCATGACCGTGTCGCGGCCGGGAAGGCGGTGCTGCTCCCGGTCACCGCGCCCGCCGGCGTGCCGGTGCCGGACGCGGTCCGTGCCGTCACCGCGTCCGTACTCGACGCGCTGCGGCAGCACCTTGAGGACGAGGACGAGAACGGGAACGGGAACGAGGGCGGCGACGGCGACGGCCGACGCCCCCAGCTGGTGTTCGTGACCCGCGGAGCGGTGGCCACCACCCCCGGAGCGAAGCCTGACGTGGTGGCAGCATCGGTGTGGGGGCTGGTGCGTTCGGCCCAGCAGGAGAGCCCCGGCAGTTTCGTGCTGCTCGACCTGGACCCCGCGGACGGCGGGGATCCGGTGTCGGCTGCCGCGGGAAGGCTGCGTGCGGCGCTGGACTGCGATGAGCCCGAGTTGGCGCTGCGCGCCGGTGAGCTGCTGGTACCTCGCCTGGCCTCCGCCGACGCCCCGGACCCGTCGGCGCCGGGCACGGTGTGGGACGGCGACGGCACCGTGCTGGTCACCGGCGGCCTCGGCGGCCTCGGCGCGCTGGTCGCCAAGCACCTGGTCACCACGCACGGGGTCCGTCACCTGCTGCTGGTCGGCCGTCGGGGCGCCGCCGCGGAGGGCGCCGACGAGCTGGTGGCCGAGCTGACCGGGCAGGGCGCCCGGGTGGCCGTCGCCGCCTGCGACGTCTCCGACCGCGCAGCCCTGGCCGCCCTGCTGGAGGGCATCCCGGACGAGCACCCGCTGACCGGTGTCGTGCACGCCGCCGGTGTGCTCGACGACGGGTTGGTCGGGGCGCTGACCCCGGATCGGCTGGACGGGGTGTTCCGTCCGAAGCTGGACGGCGCGTGGCATCTGCACGAACTGACGCGCGACCGCGGCCTGACGGCGTTCGTGGTGTTCTCGTCGGTGTTCGGTGTCCTTGGCAACGCGGGACAGGCCGGTTACACCGCGGCGAACGCGTTCCTGGACGCGCTGGCGCAGCGGCGGGCCGCCGAAGGGCTCGCGGGCCTGTCCATCGGCTGGGGACCATGGCCGCAGGACGCCGGTATGTCCGCTGGGCTGAGCGCGGCGGAGATGGGGAGGATCACGAGGGCAGGGTTGCCGACGCTCTCCGTCGAGCAGGGACTGGCCTGGTTCGATGCCGCAGGTGCGGCGGGCGAGGCATCCGTCGTTGCCTCACGGGTCGACCGGGCTGCCGTGCGCGCGCGTGACACCGTGCCTGCCGTCTTCCGCGGCCTGGTCCCCGCCGGGCCCGCCCGTCGGGTCGCCGCCACCGGTAGCGGCTCCGGCCTGCTCGCCGGGCGGACTCCCGACCAGGCCCGTGCCACCCTGCTGCAGCTGGTGCGCGAGCAGGTGGTGGCGGTGCTCGGGCACGTGGGTCCGGCGACGATCGGGGGCGGTCGGACGTTCAAGGACATGGGCTTCGACTCCCTGACCGCCGGCCAGTTGCGGAACAGCCTGAGGAAACGGACGGGCCTGAGCCTGCCCTCGACCCTGATCTACGACTGTCCGACGCCGGAAGCACTGGCCGCCCGTCTGTGGACCGAGCTGGGCGGCGGGGTCGACGAGCGGCGTGAGGGCCCCGAGCCGACCCCGGTCACGGCGGGCGGCCCGGCGGCCGGGGCACCCGATGCGGAGCCGATCGCGATCATCGGAATGAGCTGCCGGTTCCCCGGCGGGGTGCACTCGCCCGAGCAGCTGTGGGAGCTGCTGGCCGCAGGCAAGGACGCCGTCACCCCGCTGCCCGCCGACCGTGGCTGGGACCCAGGCGTGTACCACCCCGACCCGGACCGCGCAGGCAGGACCTACTCGGCGGCGGGGGGCTTTCTCGACGGCGCGGCCGGGTTCGACGCAGCGTTCTTCGGCATCTCCCCGCGTGAGGCGGCCTCGATGGAACCGCAGCAGCGAATGCTGCTGGAGCTCGCCTGGGAGGCGCTGGAACGCGCCGGACTCGACCCCGCGTCCCTGCGGGGCAGCCTGACCGGCACGTTCGTCTCGGCAATGGCCCAGCAGTACGGCGCGGGGGCCTCGGCGGACTCCGACGGGTACCAGCTCACCGGAACGATCCCCAGCGTCCTGTCGGGCCGCCTCGCCTACATGCTCGACTTCGGTGGGCCGTCCGTGACGGTGGACACGGCCTGTTCGTCGTCCCTGGTCGCGCTCCACATGGCGTGCCAGTCGCTGCGCTCGGGAGAGAGCACCCTGGCCCTCGCCGGCGGCGCGACGGTGCTGAGCGGCCCGGACGTCCTGGTCTCACTGAGCAGGCACCGCGTCATGGCACCGGACGGGCGCTGCAAGGCGTTCGCCGAGTCCGCGGACGGCATGGGCATCGCCGAAGGCGCCGGTCTCCTGGTGCTGGAGAGGCTGTCGGACGCAGTCCGGCACGGCCACCGGGTGCTGGCGGTCGTCCGCGGGTCGGCGGTGAACTCCGACGGCGCCTCCAACGGGCTGACCGCGCCGAGCGGTCCTGCGCAGCAGCGGGTCATCCGGCAGGCCCTCGCCAACGGCGGGCTGTCGACGTCCGACGTCGACGCCGTCGAGGCACACGGAACCGGCACGGCACTGGGCGATCCGATCGAAGCGCATGCGCTGCTGGCCACCTACGGCCAGGACCGGGGCGGCAACCCGCCGTTGCTGGTCGGCTCGGTCAAGTCCAACATCGGACACACCCAGGTCGCCGCCGGTGTCGCGGGTGTCATCAAGATGGCGATGGCGCTGCGCCACGGCCAGTTGCCGAAGACGCTGCACGTCGCCGAGCCGTCCTCCCGTATCGACTGGGACTCGGGCGCGGTCGGCCTGCTGACCGAGTCGGTACCGTGGCCCGAGCTCGGGCGTCCGCGGCGGGGCGCGGTGTCGGCGTTCGGAATGAGCGGGACCAACGCGCACGTCATCCTGGAGCAGGCTCCGACGCCGGCCGACCGGCCCTCACTCGCGGGTCCGGCGTCGGAGGAGCCGGTGGCATGGCCGGTGGCGGGCAAGTCGGCGGGCGCGCTGCGCGCCCAGGCCGGGAAACTGCTCGCGCACCTGGACGACCACCCTGGGCTTCGGCCCATGGACGTCGGCTATTCGCTGGCGACGACCCGTGCCGCGCTCGAACACCGGGCGGTGCTGGTCGGCGACGGCCGCGCGGCGCTGCGCGAGAGCCTGGCGGCCCTGGCCGAGGGCACCTCGCATCCCGCCGTGCTGCGGGCAACGGCGCCCGAGCGCGGCCCAGTGGTCTTCGTCTTCCCGGGGCAGGACGCGTCGTGGAGCGGGATGGCCGCCGGGCTGCTGGACGTCTCGCCCGTCTTCGCCACCCGCGTCGGCGAGTGCGAGGCGGCCCTGGCCCCGTACCTCGACTGGTCGCTCACCGGCGTGATGCGCGGCGAGCCCGGTGCTCCCCCGATCGAGGGGCGGCCCGATGTGCTGCAGCCCGTACTGTGGGCGATCATGGTCTCGCTCGCCGCCCTGTGGCGCTCGTTCGGTGTCGAGCCGGCCGCTGTGATCGGTCACTCCCAGGGCGAGGTCGCCGCCGCCTGCGTGAGTGGCGGATTGTCGCTGGACGACGGTGCCCGCGTGGTGGCGCTGCGCAGCCGGCTCATCCGCGAACGCCTGTCCGGCAGTGGCGCGATGATGTCGGTGATGGCGTCGCCGGAGCAGATACGGGCGCTGCTGGACGGGGTGTCCGGCGCGGTGTCGATCGCGGCCGTCAACGGACCGAAGACGGTGACGATCTCCGGTGATCCGGCCGCTCTCGACGAGGTCGAGCGCGGCCTGTCCGCGGCCGGGATCATGCGCTGGAGGCTGGCCGGCGTGGACTTCGCCGCCCACTCGGCGCACACCGACGAGATCGAGCCCGAGTTGCTCGAGATGCTGGCTCCGGTGCGGCCCCGCCCGTCGGAGGTGCCGTTCTACTCCACGGTGACCGGGGGCCGCCTGGACACGGAGGAGCTGAACGCCCGGTACTGGTGCCGGAACCTGCGGCAGACCGTGTCCTTCGCCGAGACGATGACGGGTCTCGTGCGCGAGGGATACGGCTTCATGATCGAGGTCAGTCCGCATCCGGTGCTCGCGGTCGGCACCAGCGAGATCATCGAGCACGCGGGCAGCCCGGCGGTCACTCTGGGCACCCTGCGCCGGAACGACGACGGCTGGGACCGTGTCCTGCGCTCGCTCGGGGAGGCGTACGCCCACGGCGTTCCCGTCGACTGGAGCACGGTGCTCTCCGGCGGCCGTACGGTCGACTTGCCCACCTACGCCTTCCAGCACGAGTCCTACTGGACAGCGCCGCCGGCGCCGACAGCCCCGCCCGCCTCGACGCTCCGCACGGCGGACTCCACCGACGAGCCGCTGTGGGACGCCGTGGGCCGGGGGGACGCCGCCGAGGTCGCCACACTGATCGGCCTCGAAGCCGAATCCAAGGACGCGCTCGACTCGGTGCTCCCGGCGCTGTCGGCGTGGCGCAGGCGGCAGGACGAGCACTCACTGATCAGCACATGGCGCTACCGGACCGTATGGACACCCCTGCGCGTCCCCGCCGACCCGTCACTGACCGGAACATGGCTGGTAGTGACCACGGACGGTGTCGACGATGCGGATGTGCTGGCCGCACTGACCGCACACGGCGCCCAGGTGCGCCGAGTGGTCCTCGACGGGACCTGCACCGATCCCGAGTTGCTGGCGGCACGGCTCGGCGACGTCGACCGTGCGGCCGGGGTGCTGTCGCTGCTCGCGGCGGCCGAGGAGCCGGACGGCGGCGAGCCCGCACTGCCCGCCGGTCTGGCGCTGACCGTGTCGCTGGTCCAGGCGCTGATGAGGTCCGGCGCCGAAGTCCCGCTGTGGACGGTGACCCGCTGCGCAGTCGCGACCGGACCGGCCGACCCGGTGCGCCACCCGCGGCAGGCGATGGTGCTCGGGCTCGGACGGACCGCGGCACTCGAGGCACCATCGCTGCGGGGCGGGCTGGCCGACCTCCCCGAGCGGCTCGACCCGGAGGCCGCCGGGCGATTCGCTTCGCTCCTCTCAGCGGGCTTGGGGGAGGACCAGGCGGCCGTGCGATCCTCTGGCGTCCTCGTCCGGCGACTGGTGAGCGCACCGGCACGAGCCGACTCGCCCGGCACCTGGACGCCCGGCGGCACGACCCTGGTGACAGGCGGCACCGGGGCGCTGGGCAGCCGGGCCGCCCGGTGGCTGGCCCGGCATGGAGCCGAGCATCTGGTGCTGTTGAGCCGGCGTGGCCCGGCGGCACCGGGGGCGGCCGAGCTGACAGCGGAGCTCAGGGCTCACGGGGCGACCGTCGACGTGGTGCGGTGCGATCTGACCGACAGGGATGCCGTGTCCGCGGTACTCGACCGGCTCTCGGCGAACGGCAGTCCGGTGCGTGCGGTGGTGCACCTGGCGGGGACGCGCGCCCTTGGGCCGCTGGGCACGGAGCGCCTCGGCCATTTCGCCGACGCGGCGCATGCGAAGGTGGCGGGCGCCGCGCACCTCGACGAGCTGCTCGACGACACCGGCCTGGACGCCTTCGTGCTGGTCTCGTCGGTGGCCGGTGTCTGGGGTGTCGGCGACCACGCGGCACAGGCGGCGGCCAATGCGTACCTGGAGGCACTGGCGTCACAGCGCCGTGCCCGCGGGGCCTGCGCGACGGCGATCTCCTGGGGCCCCTGGGAGGAGGCACGCAGTCAGATGACTGAACAGGACGGCGAGCAACTCGTCCGCGGCGGGGTGTCCTTCCTCGACGGCGACCTGGCACTGGCCGGGCTCGCCCAAGCACTGCACGAGGAGGAGACCGCGCTGACGGTCGTGGACATCGACTGGGAGCGTTACCTCCCTGTCGTCACCGCGGCCGGTCCCAGCCCGATCTTCAGCGAGCTGCCGGAGGCACGGCGCCTCGACGAGCCCGCACCCACGAGCGACGACGGCGAGTTCACGGTGCGGTTGCGGAAGCTTCCCCCCGCGGAGCAGCGGCGACTGCTCGTGGACCTGGTGCGGAGCGAGGCCGCGGTGGCGCTCGGCCACTCCTCCGACGAGGCGGTCGACGAGCACGCGGCGTTCCGCGACAACGGCATGGACTCGCTCGCCGCGGTCGATCTGCGCAACCGCCTTGCCGCGGCGACGGGCACGGCGCTGCCCAGCACCGTCGTGCTCACTCACCCCACCCCGGCCGAACTGGCCGAGCATCTCCTCGACCACCTCGCCTCGCCGGCAGAGGACAGCGGCATCGGCGGCGCCTCACCGACCGACCTGGTCGCACGCCTCCACCGCGACGCCGTGCAGACCGGCCGCATGAACGACGCCGAAACCCTGCTCTTCGACCTCGCCGCCCTGCGGCCCAAGAGCACCGGGCCCGTTCCGCCCACCGTCGACCGGCTCACCGCCGCCACCTCAGGCACCCGCCTGGTCTGCGTGGCCCCCGTCGTACCCCTGACCGGACCCGACACCTACTTCGCGCTCGCCCAGGCGCTCCCCGAAGACTGGACCGTCTCCTGCCTGACGCCTCCCGGCTTCGGCACCGACGAGGTACTCCCCGCCACCCGGGAAGCACTCGTCGAGGGGCTGGCCCGGGCCGTGGACGCCCGGAGCGGCGACAACAGCACCGAGCCGGTGATCCTCCTGGGCACTTCATCCGGCGGCATCCTCGCTCACGAGACCGCCCGCTACCTCGCCGACCACGGCACGCCCGTGCAGGCCGTCGTCCTGCTGGACACCTACATCCTGGAAACCCCCACCGCCCGCGCGCTCCGTCCCCACCTGTGGCACGGCCTGTACGAGCGCGAGCACGTCGCCGGCAGCTACACCGCCACGGACCTGTCCGCCTACGCCTGGATGGAGCGGCTCCTGCGCACCTGGACCCCCGGCCCCACGCCCTTCCCGACCCTGCTCCTACGCGCCTCGGAACCCCTGTCCGTCCCGCACGGGACGGACAGGGGGCCGGACGACTGGCAGACAGCCCTTCCCCACGTCACCACCACCCTCACCGTGCTGGGCAACCACTTCACCCTCATCAACCAGCACGCCTCTACCACTGCCGCCCACATCACCGACTGGCTCACGGGGCAGGGTGGGGTATGACACCGGCCGCGTGCCAGGGCACGCGAGCCCGGCAAGATCCGAACGACAGGCCCTAAGGGCTGTCCCGCAATACCCACCGGCGCACGACGACAGCTACGGCACCTCGCTGCGTTGTCGGAGTCGCCCAAGTACGTCCAGTCCGAGGGCGATCTCCCCCAGCTACCGCTGGGAGGTGCCCCCACCGCCTTGCGATGCGTCCCCTCGGCCCTCCGGGCCTGGGGAGACCCCATGCATCGACGCCGCGCGCTGGTCCGCCGGGTATTGCGGGACAGCCCTTAGGCGACGCCGAGGTTCTCCAGGATCACCGCCCCCGGCAGGCCGGCGAAGACCTTTCCGGGCACGATCAGCTTGCCGCGGCGGCGCCCGCTGCCGATCAGGACCCACTCGGTGTCGACGACGGCCGCGTCGACGAGCAGCGGCCAGCCGGCCGGGAGTCCGATCGGTGTGATGCCGCCGTATTCCATGCCGGTCTCGCCGGTGGCGCTGTCCATGGAGGCGAACGACGCCTTGCGGGCGCCGAGTTGCTTCCGCACGACGCCGTTGACGTCGACACGGGTCCTGGACAGGACGACGCAGGCGGCGAGGGTCGCCTCGCCGCCACGCTTGCCGGCCACGACGACGCAGTTCGCGGACGTGTCGAGGAGGTCGGCGCCGTGGTGCTCGACGAAGACCGCCGTGTCGGCGATCCGCGGGTCGGTGTCGACGTACAGCAGCTGCTCGGCCGGGACGTCTCCGCTCCAGCCGCGCACCGCCTCGGCGACGGGCGGCGTGAGTTCGTCGAGGCAGTCCGGGGCGGGCCGGGCGTTGTCGAAGTCTCCGATGGGTGCGCGCATACCCGTCACGCTAACAGCCGTCCGGCGCGCCCCGATTGGGCGTCTCAGCGTACGGGCGGGATGGACACGGCCATGGTCATCTCGACCTTCTCCGTGCCGTTGTTGCGGTAGGTGTGCGGGACGTTCGCCTCGAAGGTCGCCGACGTGCCGGCGGGGACCCTGTGGGACTCCCCCTCGATGACGAGAGTGAGTTCGCCCGCGGTGACATGCAGAAGCTCGACGGTGCCGTCGGGGTGCGGGTCCGAGGCGCTCTCCTCGCCCGGCATCAGCGTCCAGGCCCACAGTTCGAGGGGGCCGCGGGCCTCGGTTCCGACGAGCAGCGTGGTGGAGCTGCCGCCCGGGGTGGACCACATGCGGACGGCCTGCTCCTGCGGTACGAGCCGGACCTGGGGGCCCTGCTCGAAGTCGAGGAGCGTGGTGATGCTGACACCCAGGGCGTCGGCGAGCTTCACCGTCGTACCGACGCTCGGATTGGTGCGCGCCTGCTCAATCTGAATGATCATGCCGCGGCTGACCCCGGAGCGCGCCGCGAGTGCGTCGAGCGTGAAGCCCCGCTCGCCGCGCCAGCGCTTGAGGTTACGGGCGAGCGACTGCGTGAGCTGGTCGAGGTCCGACACATTCCGTCCAATATCATGAATGGCAGAGTTCAATACAATGCACTACGGTGTGGTGCACCCGATCGTTCACCGAACTGTACTGCGAGGCATCCATGACGGCACTGTTCGCCTTGGCCGCGAGCCTCCTCTGGGGCCTGGCCGACTTCGGCGGCGGGCTGCTCACACGACGTACGCCCGCGCTGACCGTGGTCGTGGTGTCGCAGACGATCGCGGTGGTCGTGCTCGGCGCGATCGTGATCGCGACAGGAGGCTGGAGCGAAGCCGGTCCCCAGCTCTGGTACGCGGTGGCTGCCGGTGTCGTCGGCCCGGTCGCGATGCTGAGCTTCTACAAGGCGCTGGCACTCGGCCCGATGGGTGTCGTCTCTCCGCTCGGCTCGCTGGGGGTCGTCGTACCGGTCTCGGTGGGGCTGCTCGTCGGGGACCGGCCGGGGCTGCTGCAGTTCGCGGGCATCGCGGTGGCGGTGGTCGGCGTACTGCTCGCGGGCGGGCCCGAGCTGCGCGGGGCGCCCGTCCAGCGGCAGGCGATCCTGCTGACACTGCTGGCGGCCTTCGGCTTCGGTTCTGTGATGGCGCTGATCGCCGAGGCGTCGACCACCATCACCGGTCTGTTCCTGGCACTGCTCGTGCAGCGCGTCACCAATGTGGCGGTGGGCGGCGCAGCCCTGTACGTCTCGGTGAAACGGGGTGCGCGGGCGCTGCCGGAGGACGGCGGGCTGCGGGTCGTCCGCGATGCGCTGCCGGCCCTCGCCTTCGTGGGCCTGGCGGACGTCGCCGCCAACGGCACGTACTCGATCGCCGCACAGCAGGGCCCGGTGACGGTCGCGGCGGTGCTCGCCTCGCTCTATCCGGTGGTCACCGCGCTGGCCGCACGCGGCGTGCTCAAGGAGCGGCTGCGCGCCGTACAGGCGGCAGGCGCCGGGCTCGCACTCGTCGGCACGGTGCTGCTGGCCACCGGCTAGGCCGTGTTTGAGAACTCCCGCCTGGCGCTAGTTCTCAAACACGGCCTAGGCCCTGTCCGACCCGCCGGGCTCTGCCTGACCTGGTCACGGGCCGATCAGCCTTCCTCCAGCTCCGCGAGCGCGACGAGCTGCTGGGGGGTGACGCCGTCGGGGATCGGCACCGGCGCGGGCGTCCGCAGCGGCGGCTGCCACCCCTTCTCCGGGTCCCAGCTCCGTACGACCCTGGCGGGCGCACCGGCGACCACCGCGTTGTCGGGCACCTCACCCCGTACGACAGCGCCGGCCGCGACCACCACGTTGCGGCCGAGCCGCGCGCCGGGGAGGACCACCGCGCCCGTGCCCAGCCAGCAGCCGGGACCGATCTCCACGGGCTCGGCCCGAGGCCACTGTTTGCCGACCGGCGTGTGCGGGTCGTCGTAGCTGTGGTTGGTCGAGGTGATGTAGACGTACGGGCCGCAGTACGTGTCCGACCCGATCGTCACCGTCGTGTCCGCGATGACATGGCTGCCGCGCCCGAGCACCACGCCGTTGCCGAGCGTCAGGATGGGGTCGGGCCCGAGGTCGAGGTCCGGCATCATGCCGGCCGTCAGCGTCACCTGCTCGCCGATGATGCAGTGGTCACCGAGCTCGATCCACGCCTCGCCGAACACGGTTCCCTGCGGGAACGCGAGCCGCGTCCCGGTGCCGAGCCTGCGGAAGCGCAGCCGTCCTGGCTGCTCCGCCGTGACCGCGCCCGTGTCCTGCACCCAGCGCCAGCCGCGGTGCACGGCGCGGGCGAGAACACGGCGTCGCCAGGCGGTCAGGGAGGAGAACGTGTTTCTGTTCTTCGGCACCCGGACACGGTAGTCGGCGCGGACTGGGCCGGTGAGAGCGGCGAACTGTGATCTTCACCCCATGGCCAGGGGGTGAGTCCGGGGACCGGGGTGTCTCACCGGCGCCACCGGCGGGGATGGGAAGAGAGTGTCCGAAGCCACCGAACCACTGCGCGACTTCGTACGGCGACACAGGGAACCGGCCGTCGTCCAGACCGTGCGCTCCACCGCGGCCGCCGTCATCTCGTACGTCGTCGCCCTTCAGCTGAGCAGCGAACCCGCGCCACTGACCGCGCCGCTCACCGCGCTGCTCGTCGTGCAGGTGACTCTGTACTCGACACTCACCACCGGCATCCGCCGGGTGAACTCGGTGGTGGCGGGGGTACTGATCGCGATCGGCTTCAGCGCCCTGGTGGGGTTGAGCTGGTGGAGCCTCGGGCTGCTGATCCTGGCGTCGTTGGTGATCGGCCGGTTCGTGAAGGTGGGCGAGTTCGTGCCCGAGGTGGCCATCAGCGCCATGCTCGTGCTCGGCGTCACCCAGGTGACGGCTACGGCCTGGGACCGGGTGCTGGAGACCCTGATCGGCGCCGTCGTAGGGCTCCTGTTCAATGTGCTCTTCGTGCCGCCCGTTTGGGTGAACGACGCCAGCGAGGCGATCACGGACCTCGCCGCCCGGATGGTGCGGCTGCTGTCGAGCCTCGGCGACGCGCTCGCCGATCACACGCCGGTGGCGCAGGCCGCGGCCAGGCTGCACGAGGCCCGCCGGCTCGACCACGAGATCGTGCAGGTCGACGCGGCCCTGCGCCAGGCGGAGGACAGTCTGCGGCTCAATCCCCGGGTCAAGGAGCCGCTGCTTTCGCGGCTCGTGCTGCGCACGGGACTGGATGCGCTGGAGATCTGCGCGGTGATCCTCCGTGTGTCCAGCCGGACGCTCACCGACCTGGCCAAGACCCGGCCGGCCGGCACGCTCTTCCCGCCGCATGTGACCCCGGCGCTGCAGGAACTGTTCGGCCATCTGTCCGCCGCGATCGAGTCCTTCGCCGAGCTGATCACCTCGCAGGTCTCGGAGAACGCCGAGGAGGCGGAATCACGCCTCGCCGGGGAACTCGCCGCGGGCCGTGAGTGCCGCGACCGGGTGGCCGGGCTCCTGCTCGACGGCGTCCGCGAGGACCACGAGCACTGGCAGCTCCACGGGGCACTGCTCGCGGAGGCGGACCGGATCCTGGACGAGCTGGACGTCGAAAAACGCTCGGAGCGGCTGATCGAGGAGCTGGACCGGCACTCCAGCCGGCCGCCGGCCGGGCGCCAGTGGCTCGACGACGTGAAGCGCCGGGTGCGCCACAGCGTGCGGCGCGGCGGCGAAAAGGGCTGAGGACCGCTTTCCGAACACTTCCCGCGGACTACCCGCGGTCATCCCGGGTATCCCGGGCATCCCAGCCAATCCCAGGGGCCTCACAGGGACATCGCGGGGACATCGCAGCGGGGCGGCCGCACCACGTCGAGTACGGGTGCGGCCGCCCCGGTCACGAGCGGCGTCCTGGGACGGACTACCGTCCGGACTTCTTGATCCGTTCAGCCGCGTCCTCCGCGGCCCTGCCCGCCATCTGCTCGCCGCGGCCCTCGGACTGCATGCCCTGGTCGCCCAGCGCCTTGCCGGTGGTTTCCTTCATCTTGCCCTTGGCCTGCTTCGCCCTGGCCTTTGCCTTGCCCATGACGGTTGTCCCTTCACTGTGGGGGGTGGACTGGCGTATCCACCTTGCGCCGATCACTCAGCGTCCGCAATCGGTGACACAGTCCGCATGGGCCGTCGGGCTGGCGGCGCCCCGCCGTCAGCCGCCCAGGGCTGCCTGGTGCGCCTTCGCCAGCTCCAGGTACATCGCGGCGTTGAGCTTGATGCCCTCGCGCTCCTCGTCGGTCAGCTCGCGCCTGACCTTGGCGGGTACGCCCGCGACCAGGGAACCCGGCGGGACCCGCATGCCCTGCGGGACGAGTGCCTGTGCGGCGATGAGCGAGCCGGCGCCGATGTGGGCACCGTTGAGCACGGTGGCGCCCATGCCGACGAGCACGTCGTCCTCGACGGTGCAGCCGTGCAGCACGGCGTTGTGCCCGACGGACACACGCTCACCGACGGTCACCGGGAAGCCGGGGTCGACGTGCACGGTGCAGTTGTCCTGGATGTTGCTGTCGGCACCGAGGACGATCGGGCCGCAGTCGGCGCGCAGTACGGCGTGGTACCAGACGCTCGCACCGGCCGCGAGGGTGACGTCGCCGATCACGACGGACGTGGGCGCGGTGAACGCGTCGGGAGCGATCTGCGGCTCCTTCCCGCCCACTCCCGAGATCAGTGCCTGCTCGCGCTCTGCCATCGCCTTCTCCTCATACGTCTACTGTGCCGCGCCTGTCCGAACCGTAGGCGACGGCTCCTCCGCGGCGTCCGCGGGGGCGTCACCAGCGCTCTCGGCGCGCTCGGCCGCCTTCTTGGCGCGGTTCTTGAGGACGAGCATCGAGGTGAGACCGATCAGCACGGCCAGCACCAGACCCAGCCACGAGAAGCGCTTCAGCCAGGCCTCGGCGACCACGCCGACCGAGTAGATGACGGCGGTCGTACCGCCCGCCCAGAGGATGCCGCCGAAGACGTTGGCGATGAGGAACTTCCAGTACGGCATGCGCAGGACACCGGCGAGCGGACCGGCGAAGATCCGCAGCAGCGCGACGAAGCGGCCGAAGAACACGGCCCACATGCCCCACTTCTCGAAGGACCGCTCGGCCATCGCGATGTTGGCTTCGCTGAAGTGCTTGGGGAACTTCCCGCCGCACCAGCCCAGCAGCGGGCGGCCGCCCTTGCGGCCGATGGCGTACCCGATCGAGTCGCCGACGATCGCGCCGGCGGTTGCGCAGGCGCCGAGCACCCAGGGGTTGATGTCCCCGTGTTGGGAGGCGAGGAGCGCGGAACTGACGAGGACGATCTCACCCGGCAGCGGGATGCCGAGACTCTCGAGCCCGATGACCACCCCCACCAGGATGTAGATGCTCACCGCGGGGACGGTCTCGAGCCACTCCTGGACGTGCAACGCCGTTCCTCCGTTGTCATCGGCCCTGGCCCGTGGTCTGCGGGCGTGGTGGGTGGCCGGATCTCATCGGGCTGGGCCGCCCGGGGTGCGCCGCGGAAGGCGCACCCGGGGCAGCCTACCTGGAGGCACGGCCGCCCCCGGCGTCCGGAACGGGACACCAGGGGCGGCTCACATCCGTCGTGCGGTTCAGGCGTTCGGACGGAGCGTCCAGACAACGGTCATCTCGCCCGTCACCGCTCCGTCCGAGTCGCGCGTGATCGCGATCTCGACCGGGAACTCGGGGCGCTCGCCCGCGTCCAGCTCCGCGACGACATCGGCGGCGGGGCGGCCGAAGGTGGCCGTCGCCGTGACGACGCCCATCGCGAGCTTCTTGTAGCCGATCTCGGCCTTGACGGCGAGCGGCACGGCGCGGGAGAGCTGGTCGCCGAAGGCGGCGAGCACGATCGCGCCGCTCGCGGACTCGGCGAGCGTGAACATCGCTCCGGGGATTCGCCCGTAACCACACCAGTGACACCGGTTCTCCTCCCCGGCGGCAGGACGGCATCCTGATCCACGTCCTGCTCGTCCTCAACGACCTGCGAGTCACATCGAACGCTGCTGCTGGAAAGGGCCGGGGCAGTCCGTCGGGCGACAAGGACCGGCGCGGACTCCGCCCTGGCCGTGCGCGGGTCTTGTCGGTTCAGCGGCGGCGCAGGGTGGCCAGGGTGCGCTCGAGGTCGGCCGGCCGAGGCCGGTTGTACGGCAGTTTGGCCAGGAGGGCTGCCATGCCGCAGGTGTTGGTGAGGGCGGAGAAGACGAGCCCGCCGGCGACTCCCGCCGAAAGCAGATGCCAGGCTGGGTGGAGGAGACCGAGGGCGAGACCCGCCAGCACGAGGGCGCCTGCGGTGAAACGGACTTGGCGCTCCATGGACCATGTCCTGCGGGTGGGGCCGTCGGGGCGGTGAAGTTCATGGCCTTCCTCCGCCCAGGCTTGCGTGCCTCCTACCAGGGTCGCGGCGGGGATGCCGTGTTCGGCGAGAAGCACGCAGGCGCTGTCGGATCGGGCTCCTGAGGCGCAGACCATGAGGAGATTCACACGGTCGGCGGCTTGCTTGATCGCGGGCAGCGCACGGTCGAGCAGATCGAGCGGGATGTTGAGTGCGCCGGGCAGGTGGCCTGAGGCGTATTCGGCGGGGGTGCGGACGTCGATGACCGTGAGCTCGTCCAGTCGGGGGCGCACCTGCTCGGGGGTGAGTGCGGCGGTCGTGTTCATGTCGGGTGTCATCCTTGGGATTGGCCGGTGGAGCCCCCAGGGGAGTAAATTACCCCCAGGGGTATACATAGGGAGTGGTTGTGGAACTGGATCTCGCTGGTGCCGAGCTGCGCGCCGTACTGAATCGGCTGCGCCGGGCTCAGGGTCAGATCTCCGGCGTGATCCGGATGATCGAGGAAGGGCGCGACTGCGAGGAAGTCGTGACGCAGCTCGCCGCTGCATCCCGCGCCCTCGACCGGGCAGGGTTCGCGATCATCGCCACGGGCCTGCAGCAGTGCATGGCCGATATTGAGAGCGCGCGGGCGAACGGGGAGGACCGGGAGCAGATGCGTGCGCGGCTGGAGAAGCTCTTCCTGTCGCTCGCCTGACGGGCGTCGGCGGGCGGCTGCCGGTCCGACGGCTGTCATACGAAGCTGCCGATCAGCATGAGGCCGGCGACCGCCAGCAGGATGCGGGCGAAGATCCGCCGGAGCGTGTCGGCCTCCACCTTCCCCGACCAGCGTTTCCCGTCCCAGGCGCCGAGGATCGCGGCCCCGGTGAAGGGCGCGACGACCGACCAGTCGAGCGCGTCCGCCGTGCCGGTACGGGGGGCCAGAGCGGCGAGCGCATTGATGGTGATCACCAGCAGGCTGGTGCCGACGGCGGTCCGCATCCGCAGGCCGAGCGTGGTGACCAGGGCCGGTACGGCGAGGAACCCGCCACCCACCCCCAGTACGCCGGTGACGGCCCCCAGTCCGGCCCCGGCTGCCGCCGCCGGGCCCTTGCGCACGGCGCGGTCGGCCTCGACCGCCTCGGTCGGCGTACGGACCACCTCGGTCGGTGTGCGCAGCATCCGCACCGCCGCGAGGGCCGCGACGACCGCAAACGCCCCGGTCAGTACAGCTGGGGGCAGTCGTCCCGCGACCGCGCCGCCGAGTGCTGCAGGTACCAGGCCGGCGGCGGCGAAGAGGGTGCCCGTACCCCATCGGACGTTGCCATCGCGAGCGTGCGCGTACAAGCCGGTGGCCGCGGTGGCGGCGACGATGACGAGGCTCGCGGTGGTGGCCTCGGCCGGAGTGAAGCCGAGCAGGTGGATCAGCGCCGGCACGGCCAGCACGGCGCCACCGCCCCCAAGGGACCCGAGCGCAAGCCCGACGACCGCTCCGGCGGTCAGAGCGAGCAGCAGCGTACTCACGCGATCGATCCGCTCGCGCCGCGCCCGTCCACCACAGGCAGACCTGCCTCGGCCCAGGCGGCCATGCCACCGGTCACGTCCACGACCGCCAGGCCGCAGGCGGCCAGCAGTTCCGCGGCGCGTCGAGAACGGTTGCCGGAACGGCAGATCACCACCAGCGGCCGGCCGCGGGCGAGTGCGGGAAGCTCGGCCCCGGCGGCGAGCGCACTCAGCGGCAGATGGATGGCCCGCGGGGCATGACCGGCGGCCCATGCGTGCGCCTCGCGCACATCCAGCAGCACGGAACCGCCCGGGTCGAGTGTGTGCTCGCGGGCTTCGGCGGGGTCGACCCGGCCGAGCCCTCGATGGAAGGGAGACATGTCACGCTCCTGTTGACGAGTCGTCACGAGTCGCTGGTGGAGGGGCAACCGGGCCCGGTCGGCCCTCTACGACGGGCAGACCCGCAGCCCGGGCCGAGTCGAAGCCGTCATCGACGGCAACCACCTCACGGCCGGCCGCGTCCAGCAGAGAGGCGGCGATCGCGGCCCGCATCCCGCCGGCGCAGTGCACCCACACCGTCCCCGGAGGCATCTCCCTGATCCGTGCACGCAGCTCGTGAAGGGGAATGTGCAACGAACCCGCGATATGAGCCTCGGCCCGCTCGGAGTTGCGCCGGACGTCCAGGACGACCACCCCCTGTTCGGCGTCCCGGGCGGCGAGTCCGGCGAAGGTGGTGCGCGGGAAGGAGCGGGGCCGCTCGCCCTCGCGTACCCATCCACCCGGTGAGCCGGTGGCGGCCGCTGCGGGCCGGTCGACACCGACCCGGACGAGTTCACGCTGGGCGTCGGCCAGCTGCTCCGCCGACTCGGCGAGCAGCGTGACGGGCTTGCCCCACGGAACCAGCCAGGCCAGATAGGTGGCGAGCTGCCCCGCCGCCTCGAAGTTGAACGAACCGGCGACATGACCCTTCGCGAAGGCGACACGGCTGCGCAGGTCGACCACCCATTCGCCGGCGGCCAGCCGCTCGGCGATCTCCTCGGCGTCCGCGACGGCGGGCGGCGTCAGGTCGACCGGCTCCGGCCCCTGCGCATTCAGCGGGCCCATGTGGGCGTAGTAGGCAGGAATGTCGTCCAGGCCGGCAAGCAGTTCCGTGACGAAGGTGTCGGCGTCCTTGACCAACGCTTCGTTGGTGAACCGCTCCTTGCCGATGGTCGTGGCGTCCCCGGCGGCCTGCGCCGAGGAGCAGAGGCTACCGAAGCCGTGGGTGGGCAGAACGGCCGTGTCGTCGGACAGTTCGTCCGCCAGCCGGTGCACGGAGGCGTGCTGGGCGCGCGCCAGCCGCTCGGTGAGACCCGGCTCGACCAGATCGGGACGGCCGACCGTACCGATCAGCAGCGAGCCTCCGGTGAAGGCGGCGACAGCCTCGCCCGACTCCTCCAGGACGTACGCGGTGTGGTGCGGGGTGTGGCCGGGCGTGGCCAGCGCGCGCAGCACCAGGGCCGTGTCGATCGCCGTCCGGTCCCCGTCGGCGACCGGGACGCGGTGGTACGAGACCCGCGCCCCGGCAGGCACCAGGTAGGCGGCGCCGGTGAGGCGGGCCAGCTCCAGGCCTCCGGTCACGTAGTCGTTGTGCACATGCGTCTCGGCGACGTGCGTGATCCGCACACCGCGGCGGGCCGCCGCCTCCAGCACCCGGTCGACGTCCCGCGGCGGATCGACCGCCACAGCGGCGTCCGCGCCTCCGGCCACGTAGCTCCGGTTGCCGAGCCCAGAGACCTCAACGGTGTCGATGAAGAACACAGCTCCACTCCTTGTCGCAGCGATTTACCCCGGGGGGTATATCTCCACCGTAGCAGAATTACCCCCAGGGGTATTTCTGCGGATCGCACGGATGTGCTGACTGCCCCGCCACGCCCCGCAGTGAGCCGGGACGCCGACCACCCAGGTGGCTCAGTGCTCGTGGGTCTTCAACTGGACCGTCGTGCGCGCCGTGGACGCTCCGGTCTCAGTCGCGCCTGGTGGCGCATGACGCCGTGGCCGAGGCCGGACAGCGCGACGGCGATCGCCAGGTCAGTGAGGGGAAGTGGCTCGGTACCCAGCAGGGCCCGCGGGGGAGGGGGGTAGACACCGGCCGCCTGGAGGATCAGGGCCGTGCCGACGGCGACCAGCAGAAACGGGCTGGCCAGGCTTCCCGGGCGGGCTCGGGACCCGAGTGCCACGCCGAGGATCGGGAACATCATGGACTGCCCGGGGCGGCCGGTCTCCCGGGCCCAGGCCCCGGCAGCAAGGGTCACTACGGCGACGAAGGCATCCGCGGCCACAGACCGGCACCCCGTTGCCGGTCAGGTCGGCGGTCCAGCACGCTCTCCGCGCGAGGCCGCGGCGGGTGGATGCCGAGGTGCTCGGCCACGGCCCGTGCGGTCAGCGGGCGGTCGTCGGTGTTGAGTACGGGGACGATTCCGGCCCGTTTGCAGGCGGCCATGGTCTTCTCCGACGCGCTCTGGGGCGGGTCCAGGATGCCAACAAGGCCGAACAGCGACGGGCCCGACTACCGTGGTCGGGTCCCTTACGGCAGTTCCTCATGGCCGGCCGAGGCAACGGCGAGGACGCGGTACCCGTTGCGTGCCAGCACCTCGGCCTGAGCCACCGCCCGGGCAAGCACGTCCGGGCCGTCGCCCCTGCCGCGAGCAGGGCGACCTCCGTAGGATCGCCCAGCTCCCGCCATTTCGTGGAGCGGTCCGACGGGGGCTCCAGCGCAGCGTCGTTGCACGGCATCGCGACACGCAACAGCGCCGCCAGGTCGGGGACATCGCCTGGGGTGACCGTCTCGCCCTCGCGGACGACCTGGCCCTCGGGTTCGTAGCCCGTGCCCATGGCTGTGGCCTCTCCGCGCGGAGTCCACAGCTGTTCGGCTACCATCCGGCCCGCGGTCAAGGTGCCGGTCTCGTCGGTGGCGATCACGGTCACGGAGCCCAGGGTCTCCACCGCGGGCAGTCTGCGGACGATTGCCTGCCGGTCCGCCATCCGCCGTGTCCCAGTGCGAGAGCGAGCGTCACGACGGCAAAGAGGTTTCGGAACGGCCGCGACGGCGAGGCTGATCGCCGCGACGATCCACTCCTCAGAATGCCACCGCGAAGTCCAGCCACGACCACCAGTCCACACTTGACCAGCCCATCGAGGCACCCCCGGGTCAGGCAGGAGGGGTGAGTAGCGCGTCGATGAAGTAAACGGTCGCGTTGGCGGCGGCGATGTTGCCGCAGACGATGTTTGCCGTGTCATTGACCTTGTAAGAGGTGCCCGAGCCGGAGGTGGTGAGCTCGGAGCCTTCAAGCGTCTTGAACGTGCCGTTCGGCAGCTGGCTCGGTGTGATGTTGTCGTCCACCACGTGGTAGGTCAGTACCTTCTTCAACTGGTCGGGATCGTTCAGCATTGAGTCGCGCTGTGCTTGAGACAAGCTGTTGAAGGCGTGGTTGGTAGGTGCGAAGAGGGTGATGTTGTCCGATTGGTTGAGGGTGTTGTCCAACCTGGCCTTCTTCAACGCCGATGACAGCTGTGCCAGCTGGCGGCTTCCGGCCGCGGCATCCGCCACCCTCTGCTTGGCCATGGTGGTGACACTGCCTTCCCCCTTCTTGGGTAGCTCCGAGCAGTCGGGGCCGAACGTTCCCGTCGGAGTGGGAGTCGGCTCCTGTGCGTAGGTCTGCGGGGCGAATGCACCGAGCGCGAGCGGAACCGCGATCGCCGCTGCGATTGCGGCCTGTGCCATGCGAGCTCCCATGAGTCTCACCTCGAACCCTCCTTGGGGGACGACCTTGTGAGCGTGCTGGCTGTGGCCGCTCGGCCGGCCATGAGACCGCGACGCTTCCACATAACCAGCCCCCATCGGGGAGCGCACTTCGGGCTCGTGGTGCCCCACGGTGACCGGGCCCTGGACCGCTGATCCGTTCGGCGCCGGCCTCGGGGCGGATCACCTTGTCGGCAGCACAAGCGTGCAGGTCTCCCCCGATGCGATGGTGACGGCCCAGTCGGTCAGCACCACGCGGATCGGTGACTCATCCGAGTCGGACACGGCAATACGCAACTGCCCGCTCTGCAGCCGTATGCCGACACCTCAGTGACCGCGGTAACGCAGCGAGAACCCGCACTCGGACAGCACCGGGAGCGGCACCGGGTCCAGCCACAGCGCGTCCCCGCGGGTCTCCAGGCCGGTCAGGTCACTCTGCACGAGATCGAGGGTCCCCGGCCATGGCGCCGAGGTGGATACCTTCGCCGGTCGTGCCTCCTTGAAGATCGGCGATGTCCGCCTCGAGAGCCCTGGCAGTACTTCCATGCCATGCAGCATGCCATGCAGCCGCTGCGCCTTCTCACGGCCGTCGCTACCGCTCTGCCACGGGTACATCGCCCCAGCCCGGCCCACTTCATCGGCCGCCCGGCAGGCTTGCGGAAGGCGCCGGTGGCGGTAGTTCAACAGAGCCCGGGAGACCTCGGGAGAGTGCAGGCTCAGATACGGAAGCGCGAACAGCTCGTCGCAGAAGAGCATGACGCTGGTACGCCTCACCGTGCAGTCCACGGGTTGGCACCCTCACGTCCAGGTCGGCGTTGGCCGCCATCACCCGGGCACGCACCCACCTCATCGTGGCAGGAGACCAGAATCTCTGGCGGAAGCGAGGCGGTGTCGCCGCCACACTGCTGGACGCCGCCGTCGAAGGCGGTCCCGCGTCGGCGAGGGAGGCCGAGTCGAGCTGCACAAGCAGCGCTACCAAGTGCTGTCCAGGCAGCCTGAATCGAGCGTCGCACTCGGCGAGAGTATCAGCGGGCACCGGGCGAACATCCTCGTACAGAACGCCAACGGTTCCGCGTCGAGCGCCGTCTTGCTGGATCCGGGGCTGACTGACGACAGCGACGCGGCGCGTCATGTGAGACTCATGCTGCATCGCCGGAAGCTCAGCGTGGAGGCTCTACGATGCCGACGGGAGCTGAGTGATCACGGCTTGTGCGGGACTCATCACTTCCCGTGCGCCTTGTGGTGCTTGGTGCTTGACCACGGCTCTGAACGCCTACGAGAAGGGGCTCCGACACATCACCCGTTGCCCAGCGCCGCAACGGATGCGGTGGTTCAGCTCGGGGCCGGTGGTTGCAGTGCACCAGGGCGCCCGTCAGCAGCAGTTCCGGGCGGTGTAGTGACCGCTCTGGCCTCGGGGGGCTCATGCTGGGGTGAGATGAGTGGTCACCTCGATCACGTCGTCGATCTCCTTGATCTGCTCGAGCAGACGCGGAACATCGGCTTCGGCCATCCGGCCGGTCAGTCCGACGACGCCGTCCCGCACGGTGACCTCGACCGTGGCACGAGCGGCCGGGAAGTGGTCGCCGAGGATCACGGTCTCGATCTCCTGACGGATCCTGTCGTCGTCGCGTATCAGGGCCTGCAGCAGAGCGTTTCGGTGCACGACCCCCACCAGCCGCCCTTCGTGGTCCGTCACCGGAACCCGTTTCAGCCGGGAAAGAGCCACCAGCCAGGCGGCTTCGGCGACCGTCGAGCCGGGCAGGACGGTGACGGCCGGGGCGGTCATCAGGGTCTCGGCTGTCAGGGCCCGCGCTTCGTCGCGCAGGCGGTGTTCGCGGAGCCGGCCGATGGGTCCTGGGCGGTGCCCGGACGCCTCCACCGCCGCCTTCGCCAGCAGGTCGGACTCGGACACCACGCCGAGCACATGGTCGTCTCCGTCCACCACCGCCACGGATCCGACGTGCTCTCGCGCCAGCATCCGGGCGATGTCGAGGAACGGCAGATCCTCGCGCACCGATGCGGCCGGCACGTCCATGACGTCCCGGACCAGCAACGGTGCGCGTTCGTCGCCGGACGGGGACGGTGCCGGGGCGTGTGCGGCCATGGTCCGCCCCGCACCTGCGGCCCGTTCCGCGACACGCGGGTGCCTCGCCGCGGCCTGCTTCGACGAGACGGTGGCAACGGCACCGAGGTAGCGCAGCAACATGTCCTGCCGCAACGGTTCGTCGGACCGCCACGGCTTCGCGGGCACCGCACGGCGTGCCTCGGCTCCTGCCGAGAACCTCTCGCGCTCGGTCACGACGGACTCCTCTCTGCGTCCGCGGCGGTGCATCTGCGGTTTCGCGGTGAATCAGGGCCTCAGGGCTTCTCGCCCGCCGCCGGTGGCACGGTGACCACGGGGCAGAGTGCGCGGTGCAGCAGTCCGTGCGGGACGGACCCAAGCCGCATGCCGCGGAACCCTTCCCGGCCGCGTCGGCCGACGACCACGGCGAGCGCGCGCTCGGAGACCTCGGCCAGTACCTCCACGGGATGGCCGCGCACCACCGCGTGATGAAGCGGGACGTCCCGGTAGGCGCCAGAGCGTGCGGCGGTGGCTTCGTGCAGCTGCCTGTGGCACGCCTCGAGCGCGGCACTCTCGTCGACGAATACCAGCAGCGGCGGTTGCCAAACCCAGACCGCGTGCACCGATGCTCCACGCCTGGCGGCGTCGTCCAGGGCATGGTCCAATGCGGCAGCAGCCGAGCGGCTGCCGTCCACACCGACCACCAACCGGGGAGGGTGGTCGGGGGTGTTGCCGGGATCCGGCACCACGACGACCGGGCAGGCGGCGTTGGCACTGACCGGGACGGCGGCGGATCGTGCGCTCAGGACTTCAGCCAACCTGCCCAGCCGGCGCGAGCCGAGCACCACGGTCCGGGCGTGCCTGGACTGCCGCACCAGGACCTGGGCCGGGTTGCCGTCGGTGATGAAGGTCGTCACCTCGAGGTCCGGCTGCTGCTCGTGAGCAAGCACTGTCGCCTTGTCGAGGGCCTCGTCGCCGAACTGCCGCAGGGCCTTGCGATGTGCTGTCTCCTCGACGCCACGCACATGGTGGGTCACCGGCAAAATCGCATGCACCAGCTTCAACGGCAAACCACAGCGTGCAGCCTCGTCGGCTGCCCAGGCAGCCGCTGCCCAGGCCGGCTCCGCGGCATCTACGCCGAAAACGATCGGAAGTTCTCCGCCGGCAGTCATGGCTGCTCCTCCACCGTTCCGCGGGGCAAGGGCGCCCCGTCGGCTGTCCGCGCCCGTAAATGCACCGTATGCTCCCGGCCCGGCAGGACGGCAGGACCGATTGGTCCCGCGCTCCGGTCCGTTCGGCACGGGCTGGGAACTCCCCCTGTGGACCGCCCGCGGCCGTGATCGCAGGCCAGCCGCACAGGGCGGGACGTTCGGGCCCCGTCGCGACCTCTTCGGCCCCTGCCTACCGGCGACGCGACGAAGTGGACTGGAGGAGTCGCATAACCAACCGAGGAGGCACGGTCATGGCCGTACTCGCACGCAGGCAGAGGTTCTCGTTCCCGGAGTTGCCGGACTGGTTCGAGGGCTTCCCCGCACGGTTCTCGATGCCTGCCATGGCTGCCCTGTACGCCGTACGGATCGAGGACTACGTGGAGGGAGACCGGTATGTGATCCGGGCGGAACTCCCGGGCATCGAGGTCAAGGACCTGGACGTCATGGTCGGGGACGGCATGCTCACCATCAAGGCCGAGCGCACCGAGCGCGAGGTGGAGAAGAATCGCAGCGAGATCCACTACGGATCGCTCACACGCAGCGTCGCCCTGCCCGGCAACGCGCAGGAGAACGACATCCGCGCCGAGTACACCGACGGCATGCTCACCGTCAGCGTCGGCCTCGGCGAGGAGAAGACGGAGGCCAAGCACATCGAGATCACACACACGACGTGACCCGTTTCCGCGCCGCGCTTGGCCGCGCCGCCCGGTGGAGCGGATATTCCGTCCCACCGGGCGCGCTCGCGTGGCCCGACAGTCCCAGGCACGATGAAGCGACCAGATGGAGCCCCGGCATGGCGGGGCTCCATCTGGATCATCGCAACCGGGCAGCAGGCGTAGTGCAGCACCATGCTTCGGCCCCGCCGCCGACCGCTACGATCGGTGGCCGTCGCCGCCGTCCCGTCTCCCCGTCGATCTGCTCCTGGCCCACTGCTCGAGGCTCTCACCGGCCCCGTAGGGAGGGAGAGGCGAGGTAGCCCCGGCTATGGGACCGTTCGGCCCACGCTTGCCGCTCGCGAGCGGCAAGCGTGGGCAACGCACGACGGGAGAAACACCGTGGAAGCCCGGACTCCCACCGCATTCATCGGCCTCGGCCACGCCTTCAGGCACTATGACGAGGTGGTCAAGGCGGTCATCGACGTGCTGCGGAAGCGGGCCGGCCGCCGATGGCTGTGGCTGGCATCGCACACCGAGTCCCGTCCGGCCCTGTCCGGCGACCATGCACGCGTGCCGCGGCTGTACGACGACATGTCCAGGGAAGACCTGAGACTCCGGTTCTTCACCACGAACCGCGATCGCGCTCGGCAGGCCGCCGGTCGGCAGCACTCCCTCTGCGTCCAGCCACTGACCGAGCGCAGTGTGGAACTGTTCGAGGGCGTCTTCCAGGACGAGTTCTTCGGACCAGTCCTGTTCGGATGGGGCGGTACCGCGCCCGAGGTACTCGTCGACCATATCGCCCAGCTCGCCCCGCCCACCGGCAGGATGTCCGTGAGCTGCTCAACGGCCCGCTCCGTGTCACGCTGAGCTCGACGTGGGATGGGCCGGTCCCCGCCGGAGTTGGGCCCATCGGGGCCTGGCAGCGATCACCTCCACCCGCCTCGGCACGCTGCTCGTCGCGACTCGCCCGATGACCACGCGTTCCGCTTCTGCCGTCAGGTCCTCGTCCGGCCGGAGAAAGACTGTCAGCAGGTCGGAGCGACTAACGATCCCTTCGAGCCGCCCGGACTAGTCCACGACGGGCATTCTCTTGACGTGCTCACGGGCCATGAGCGCAACGCTTGGGGCAGCGTGGCCCTGGCGGGCACGGTCACTGCGGGACTGGTCATGAGCTGCTCGGCGGTCGATCCTCCGGCTCTCGCGATGTCATGCGGACGGCGTCGCTGTTGTGTGAGGGTGGGGTTACTGACGCTGAACTCCTCCTTTGCCAGCAGATCCGCCTCGGAGACCACCCCCACGACTTAGAGGAGCTAACACAATGACTGGACGCGTCGGTAGGTAATGACGCAGCAGGCCAGCTTCAGGAAGGCTTCGTGAATGTCGTCGCGGATGTCC
>NZ_JBVJKN010000055.1:0-39866 GCF_055585225.1 Streptomyces sp. NPDC053673
TCCTTGTAGCGGAGCTACCAGGGCTTTTGGCCAACGCAGCGAGGGTGCGTGCCGGGCGGCGCGACAGGGCAAAGCTTGCCGGGAGGGGCACTAGGTCCTGTCCGGGCGATCTTGTCGGGCCCGCGGCGCCAGCTACGGCACCTCGCTGCGTTGTCGGAGTCGCCCAGGTATGCCCAGTACGAGGGCGATCTCCCCCAGCTACCGCTGGGAGGTGCCCCCACCGCCTTGCGATGCGTCCCCTCGACCCTCCGGGCCAGGAGAGACCCCATGCATCTGACGCCGCGGCCAGTTCCTCGAAGATCGCCCGGACAGGACCTGGACGAGTGAGTCCTGCCTCCCGCCGTCCGCCCGGAGGGCGGGCTTCGCGGCGTCCGGTGCGTGCAGATGCAAGGCGGTGGGGGTACCCCCGGCCGGAGGTTGGGGGAGGTCGTCCTCGTACCGGGCGTACTTGGACGATCCCGACAACGCAGCGTGGGGGCACCTCCCGTGCCCGAAGGCCTACGGGGGAGTGCCGGGCGGCGCGGGCTCCGCCCTCCGGGCGGACGGCGCTACTTTCGCAACATGCCCTAGACGGCACGATCGACCGGCGTCGGCACGACCAGGACGTTCGGCATCGGAGCCCTGGGGACGCTCGGCATCGGAAGGCCGGGAACGCCCGGAGCCGGGACTCCGGGGATGCTCGGCGCCGGAGCGCCCGCGCCGCCGGAGCCGTCACCGTTGGAGGGTCCGTCGTCGGCGTCGTCGCCCCCGCCGCTGCCGTCGTCACCCCCGCCGCTGCTGCCGTCGCCCCGGTCGTCGCCGCCGCTGTCGCCCTTGCCGTCGGTCGACAGCACGCGGTCGCAGAACCGCTTGATCCGGTCCGGGCCCATGGCCGCGGCCTCAAGACCGCGCTTGCGCTCCTCGTCCAGGGTGCCGTTGCGGTAGTCACGGCAGGCGGCGGCCGTCTTGCGGTACCACTCCGTACTGCCGGTGCCCTTGTCCAGCCCGCCGCTGCCCGGCGCCGCCGACTCGGAGTGCTCGCCGCCGGCGCTCGCCCGGTCCCGGGGGCCACCCGTGGGAGAGGCGGCACCTGAGGACGGCGGAGCCGCCGGATCGCCCGCACCGTCCGTCGGCGTCGGAAGCTGCGCCGTACCGGGTCCACCGGTCGGCGGCTCGGAGACGAGCGGGCCGGGAGTGACCGCGGCCGAGACGGAGGAGGCGGGCGCCGGAGCACGGTCGCCGCCGAACGGCACCGGAAGCACACCGGTCCCGGCGGCGACGGCGACACCACCCACCGCGAAACCGGCCAGCGAGGCAGCCAGCCCCCAGCGCATGGACCGGCCCCAGCGGACCGGCGGGGGCGAAGGAGTGAGCCGTACCTCCGGCAGCAGCTCCGCCGCGCCGCCGTCACGGGCCTTGCGGAACGCCGCGAGCGCGGCGTCCTCGCCGCGCATCGGCTCGGTCCCGGCGCCCCGGACACGGACCGCGTCCAGTATCTCCGCGAGTTCGCGGGCCTGGCTACGCGCGTCAACGCCGACGGGCTCGACAGGTTCGCCGCGAAGCAGTCGCTCCGCAGCCGCCTTGTCGAGCCATTCGTACCGCTCGTCGGCCATCACATGTCCTTCTGCGTCCGCAGACGCGAATGCGTCACACCGGCGGAGCGCGCCGCTCCGGGGCGCGGGTTGCGCTGCAGCGGTACGGCGCCGAGTTCCGTGCCGCGCCCGAGGCCCTCCGTACCGCTGTGCTCCGCGCCCAGCAGCTCGGCGAGCCGCTTCAGCCCGCGGTGTGCCGCCGTGCGTACGGCGCCGGGGCGCTTGCCCAGCGTCCTGGCCGCGCTCTTCGCGTCAAGACCCACGACCACACGCAGGACGACGGCCTCCGCCTGGTCCTGCGGCAGTTGGGCGATCAGTTCCATCGTCCGGCCGGTCGCGAGGGCTTCCATGGCCTCGCCCGCGGTGTCGGACTCGGCGGGCTTTCCGGCCAGTTCGGTTTCGTCGCCGCCGACCGCGGGCCGCCGGCCCCGCATCCGTATGTGGTCCAGGGCACGGTTGCGGGCGATCCGCGCGGCCCAGCCACGGAACCGGTCCGCGTCACCGCTGAACCGGTCCAGGTCCCGGGCTATCTGCAGCCACGCCTCGGACGCGACGTCCTCGGCATCCGGCTCGCCGACCAGCGTCCGTACGTACCCGAGCAGCCGCGGATGCACAGCGCGGTACACAGTCCGGAAGGCGTCTTCGTCCCCGTCCTGCGCCGCGCTCACCGCGGCGGTCAACTCCGCGTCGTCCCCCAGCACTCCCACTACCCGTTCGTCGATCGCGGCTGGTCACTACCGCCGCACAGCCCAGCGCGCAGCGCAACGCTACGTCCTCGGCAGGCGCCACGTCCATGTCTTGTACAACCTGCAACATTCTGCAGTGACCGCGCGGTGTGACAGAAAACGCACCCACGGCGCTGAGAGAAGTACGGGTCCGCTCCGCGGTCCCGGCGGACGGCGACCGGGGCCTCTCCTGTGGGGGGTGGCGGCCCCGGTCGTCCTTCCCTCTTCTCTTCCGGCCATTCACGTCTACCCATCCGCGTCCTTCCGTGCCTTCTGCCGGGGGCGCCGAGTCGTCGGTACACCGAGCCGTCGGTACACCGGGTCAGCGGGCGTCCGTGGGGGCCTGCTGCTGCGCAGAGGTGCCGTCCTGCCCGGTCGGCGCCCCGGTGGCCTGCTTCCCCGGCTCCTTCGTGGACGTACGACCCGATTCCCCGGTCGGCCGCCCGGCTCCGGACGTGCCCTCCGGCTCGTCCTCCGGAGCCTGGCTCCGCGACGGATCCGGGCCTTTCCGCCGCTCCTCGGCCGCGTAGACGCGCTCGCAATGAGCCCGTACGCGCTCCCGGCCGCCGGCCTTCGCCTCCAGCCGTTTCATGGCCTCCCCACGGGGCGGCACCCCCTTCCGCTCCAGCGCGGCGAGATACGCGCGGCACAGCGCGGCGTCGGCCGATGACGTATCGGGACGCGTGGGCCCCGCGGTGCCCGCCGACGGCCCCGTGGGCCCCGTGGGCTCCGGTCCTCGCTCGTCGCGCCAGGTTTCGCTGAGGTCCGGGCCCGGCGTCACGGAGGAGCCCCGCACGCTGCCGCGCTCTTCGTCGCCCCCGAACGGCATGGGCATCACGCCCGTCCCCGCCGCCACCGCCACGCCGCCGAGCGCACCCGCGACGAGACCCGCGAGCAACGCCTTCACGAGCACGGACGCACGGCGCCGCTCACGGGCGGGCCGCCAGTCGTCCCGCGCACGCCGCCAGCGCACCGGTGCAGCGTGCACTCCCTCGTCCCGCGCCGCGCGAAAGGCCGCGAGCGCCCGCTCCTGAGCGGCCGGATCGGGCGTACCGCCGCGGCGCGCCGCTTCGAGGAGCGCTTCGAGCTCCGGGGTGTGCGGGCGGGGATCTTCCCGTTCCGGATTCATGCCTCTCCCTTCGGCTCGCGTCGCCGCCCGCCGGGCGTCTCGCGGCCCGGGGCCCCGGCCTGCGCCAGGCTCCCCGCCAGTCTCTTCAGCCCCCGGTGCACCGCGGACCGGACGGCCCCGGGACGCTTGCCCAGCGCCCGCCCCACCGCCGGACCGTCCAGCCCGACCACCACCCTCAGCAGCACCGCCTCGGCCTGGTCACGCGGCAGGCTCCCGATCAGCTCCAGCGCCCTCTCCGTGGCCAGGGACTCCAGCGCCGCGGCTGCGGTGTCATCGGAGTCCGGGAGCTCCAGCAGATCCTGCTCCAGGAGCGAGGTGCGCGGGCGCCGCTGCTGTTTGCGCAGATGGTCCAGGGCCCGGTGCCGGGCTATCGTCGCCGTCCAGCCGCGGAACCCCGCCCCGTCCCCGCGGAAGCGGCCCAGATCGCGGGCGATCTCCAGCCACGCCTCGGACGCCACGTCCTCGGCGTCCTCCCCGACCAGTCCCCGCAGGAAGCCGAGGAGCCTGGGCTGGACCATCCGGTACGCCTGCGCGAACGCATCCTCGTCACCCTGCTGGGCCCGCTCGACGACAGCGCCGAGTTCCCGGTCGTAGGCGCGCACACTTCCCTCTTCGTAGCGACAACGGCGCCGGACACCGTGTCGGCGGCTCACAGCCGCCCGCAAAGTCATGTCACGGAGAACTCAGCACGGCACCTTCCGGCCGGCCCGGCCGTGCAACAGCAGATAGAACTGCTGTACGGACTCCTCCGAGCCCGCCTCGAACCGGTTCACCACCTTACCCAGCGGATTCCAGGCCCGGCCGTCCGGCATCCGGATCCCGACCGGCTGACCGAAGAACTCCCGCTGCACGGCGTCGAAGTCCACCCACTGCCCGCCTGCCCGGCGCACGATCACCTCACCGGAATACGCCCCGAGTCCGCTCAGAACCGCCTCGACCTGCGCCTGCTCCGGCCGGTTGCGGCGGAGCCCGTCGACCACGAAGTCGACGATGCGCAGACTGGCGACGGAGTAGTCGAGCGGCAGCCGGTTCCGCTCGGTCAACTGCGTGACGAAACGGGCGACGTAGGCGCGCATGTCCCGCGCGCCGGGCAGTGTGCCGAAGTCCCTGTCCATGCCTGACCAAGCGGCGTCGGTGTCGGGACCATCACGGTGATCCGGAGTGTGGGTTCTCACAGCACAAATTTCCGCCGACCGTACAACCCTTGGCCGCCTTCAAGCGTCTCCGGCCTCGGTGTGCATCTGGTTGCAGGACTTCACCCGTGGTTGCAGGACTTCACTCGCGACGGACATTACGGATACAGGCCGAGCCCGATTGTCAGCACCCGGGAGTAGGTTCCCGGCCCATGAGCTTCCACATGCATCTCCGCGCCGTGAGTGAATCCGAGGTCCACGGACGCGACTTCGCCTGGCTGCTGGAATTCATGGGGGCGGCCTGGGACTGGGACGTGCGTCAGGCCGAGCACGCGGCGGGCATCGCGGCATCCATCGAGAAGGATTTCGGTACGGTCCACGAACTGTGCGAGGCGGGCGCCGCCCTCCCCGAGGGCGGCGACGGGGCATGGGAGCTCCCGGTATTCGGCGGCCGCGTCGTGCAGGACCCCTCCGGCAACCAGCCGCCGTTCGCCGTGCTCACCGCGGCCGAGACACGGACGGCGGCGGCATTCCTGACGGAGGTGCCGTACGAGACGCTGTGGGGGACCGTCAGCGCGAAGATCCACGACTCGTTCGGCCCCGGCTGGGGCGAAGGGGAGGTCAGGGACATCTTCGCCGGGCGCCACAGGACCTTGCGCACCTTCTACGGCCGCACGGCCCGGGCGGGGCAGGCGGTCGCGAAGGCATTCTGGTACTGAGGCAGTTGAGGCATAAGCACCTATCAGTGCAAATCAACCCGGAACGGATGGTCGTGACCAGCCGGGCAGACGAAGATCCGCAGGTCGCCATGTCTGCCCACCACCACTGCCGACTCGGCGTCACTGGCCGCGGTGAACAGCAGGGTCAGCTCCGACTCGCATGTGGTGCAGCAGAACTCCCTGGGGTGATTCAGATGCCAGGTCGGCCAGCCGCCGAGCTTCCACCCCGCGACACGGGTGATCACATCACCGCCGTCACCGGTCCTGCGGACGAGCTCTTCCAGCGGCGGGCGCAGGACCGGGGGCAGCACCTCGCGGAACGGGAAGTCGACCAGAGGCTCGACGGTGAGCGTGCACGGCTCGGGCAGATAACCCTCGCCATGCCGCGAGGGCTCCGGCGGAACTCGTGGTGAGGTGCCGTCCACTTCGGCGGCCCGCCGCCATCGCACCTCGACGACGGGGCTGCCGTCGCCCTGGGGAGGCGGGACGTCCCAGTGCTCATTGGGACACCACAGGATCTGCAGGAGATCGACGCCGTCGGGCCACCAGGGACCCGGCACGTCCCGCCGGAAGATCTGGACGACGGGCACCATCGCCGTGGCGGGCAGCCCCGTGGGGTCCTCCTCGTCGGGTACCGAACAGGTGGGCCACGGCTCCTGGTCCGGCCACAGCAGCGGCCCGCCGATCGAACTGTCCCCCGGCCCCGGCTTCCCCCGCTTCGGGTGCAGCCGCACCGCCTCGCGCGCGAAGGGTGCGAGGCCGGGCAGGGCGTCGAGTATCTCTTCGGCCGAGGGTCTCGGGGAGTACGTCATCATGCCTTCTCGTCGTCACCGGCCACGGGGATCGCAACGGCGGGCCATGCTCTCAGAGCCACGAGGGCCCCTCGTACCGCCCTTCGGTCGCCGTGAACCCGATCGGCCGGGGTGTCCCGGATCAGAAGAGATGATCCGGCACACCCCGGCCGTCGGTACCGCGCTGCGTGATGTCAGCTGCTGTAGACGCCGACTTCCTGGAGGGAGTAGCCCCACTTGGTGCCGCGCTCCAGCCCGTGGACGCGTACGTAGCGGGCCGAAGTCGCCGCGAACTGCGCCGTGTCCAGGCCGCCGTCACCGCTGGTCGTGGACCAGACGGTCCGCCAGTCCGTGCCGTCGGTGGAGACCTCGATGCGATACGACTTCCCGTAGGCGCGCTCCCAGTCGAGGACGGTCCGCTTGACCGTCCTGGGCGCGCCGAGGTCGATCTGGAGCGACTGGTCGTCGCTCCAGTCGCTGGCCCAGCGGGTGTCGGTCCTGCCGTCCACCGCCCTGCCGGGTGCATAGCTCGTGAACGGGTTCCACTCCGAGGAGCTGGCCGAGGCGGAGGCGCCCGCGGCGAGGTTCACCCCGGCCTTGTGGTTCTCGGACGCCTTCATGGTGGTGAGGTAGGACTCGGCGCCCCGGAAGAGGTCGTCCACGACGTCCTTGCCGCCGGCGACGCGTATGTCCTCCAGCCAGTCCGGTACGAGGCCGTAGTGCGCGGCTCCGTCGGTGTTGATGTCCCAGGTGCGCTGTCCGGTGGTCTGCCGGTCGATGACGGCGCTGCCGTCGGCGCTGCGGAAGGGGTAGCGCACCGGGTTCGGGGTGTCCGCGCCGCGGGGGCCCGGCCAGCCGCCGACGCCGTTCATGTCGGTGCCGTAGCCGTACCCGACGCCGTACTTGTCGCGCAGCGCCTCCGTGCGCTTCGCCTCCCCGATGAACCCTTCGGAGCCGTGCATGTACTGGGCGATGAAGCCGCCGAGAGCGTAGACCCGCTCGGTCCAGTTGAGGTCCATCCAGCTGTGCGAGGAGATCACACCGGGGTACGACTCCGACTCGAGGATGTCGAGGGCGCGGCCCGCGGCCTTGACGCCCATGTGGTCGAGCTCCAGCATCATCCCGCGTTTCATCATGCCGCGTACGGCGTACTCGCCGAGCCCGGTGAGACCGCGGGTGTTGCACTGCGCGTCCGCGGCGTACGACGGGACCGTCACGCCCGCCGGAAGTTTCTTCTCCGCCTCGGGCGCCGATGCCTGGCCGATGGGGTTGTCGTGCTGCGGGCCCGTGCACTTCTCCGTCTTCCAGAAGGTGCCGGTCGACAGGAACTGGCCGACGTTGATCGCCGTGCCGAGGGTGCCCGAGTCGAAACGGACGCCGCACAGGGCGTTGTCGAACTTGTGACACAGGAACATGCTGCGTACGCCGAGGCCGTACAGCTCGTCCAGACCGCGGTCGATGTCGTCCTTGCCGCACTGCGCGATGTCCAGGATCTGCTTGCAGCCGAACGGCTCGGAGGTCTCGACGCCCAGGACGACGGCCAGCTTGCCCTGCTTGATGACCTCGCGGGCCTGCGCGCTGTCGAGGACGATCCGGAAGAAGCCCTTGCCCGGGCCGCCGTACATCTTGTCGATGTAGTCCTGCATCTCGTACGTCTTCCGCGCCTGCAGGCGGATGGAGGTCGTCTCGTCGCAGCTGCGGTCCTTGAAGAAGTAGACCGAGCAGATCACGCCGTTGGTGACGAGGTCGTTGACGAGCACCCGCTGACCGCCGCGCCAGGCCCGCTCGACCCAGGCGTAGTAGTTCTGCTGGTGTGTCAGCGAGTCATGGGCCGGCCAGTCCTTGAACGTCGGCCATCCGTTGGGGTCGTGCTTGCCGTCGCCGCCCTTGGTGATGAAGTCGAAGATCGCGAGCGAACCGTCGGGGTAGTGCTCGGGACAGTCCTTGAGCGCGTCGGCGATGCCCTGCTCGGAGAACGTCTTGCCGCAGATGAGCCGGCCGCCGAAGGCCTCGTTGGACATCAGGTGGTCGTGTGCGTCGACGAAGCCCCGGACCCGCCCCTGGGAGTCGGTTCCCTTGAACGGCTCACCCGTGACATTGATCTGGGAGTCGGGCGACGGGCGCGCGGCGGGGTTCCACCAGTCGGCGCCGGCCTCGGCCGAGGAGCTGGGGCCCGTGCCGAGGACCAGGGCGACCGCGGTGAGGAACAGCATCAGAGCGGCGAGAGGCCGCTTACGTGTGCGGTGCGAGCGTCGATTCGTGGTCATCACTCGTGCCTTCGGTGTCGTCGCTCAGAACATCCGTGAGCGGGCGGGGGGTTGGAAGAGCCAAGGCGTATCGGATCGGGTCACGGCCATCGGTGGATTGTCATGACTGCGTAAGCAGTGCGACGAGAAAAGCGGCTGTGAGAAAAAGAGTCAATAGTCCGGGAGGGGGACCTGACGGACCGGCCGGATCCCGTGGACCCGGTGGCCGGAAAGCTCTCGCACTCCCGGGCTCCCGGACGCCCCGGTTCCGTCACCGCGCGGCCCTGCCGGGGCTGTCAGTGCCCGCCGGTACGGTCACCTCATGACACACGAGTTCGACCTGGCCAGGTCGCTGGCAGCGGGCGTCGAAAGCCGGCCAGGTGCCTGGCAGTTCATCCGCGACTTCACCGCGCACTGGACGGACGGCCCGCTCGACGACGCCGACGGATGCCCCGGGAAGGACCTCGCCGCCGCCGAGGAGCGGCTGGGGCTGCGACTCCCGGCCGCGCTGCGCGAGGCGTACGCCCTCCTCGGCAACCGACGAGACCTGACCAGCAACCACGACACACTGCGCGCCCCGGCCGAGCTGTACGTCGACGAGAGCGGCGAGGCGCTCGTCTTCCGCGACGAGAACCAGGGCGCCGCCCGCTGGGGCATCCTGCTCACCGACCTCGACCGGGACGACCCCGCCGTCGTCGTGCGCCTTGACCTGGCGGACAAGAGCGCCGAGACGTGGGAGCCCTGGCTGGACGGTGTCTCGCTCACCTTCGTCGAGATCGTCCTCTCGGAGTCGCTGCACGAGCCCTACGAGCTCGTCGACTTCCTTGACGGTCTGGATGAGGCGGACCTGGAGGAGCTGGAACAACACGCCGTCCGGCTGCCGTTGCCCGACTACCCGCCGGGCGAATACGGGGCCACGCGCTGGTTCCTGCGCGACGACGTGCTGCTGCGCGACGACGCCGGAGCGTGGCTGATGGTCAGGGGACGTACGGAACAGGCACTGGATCGCGTCCGCGACCGGATCGACGGCGACTGGCTCAACGGCTGACCAACCGCCTGGGGCCCACCGCCGACGCGCCGAACGGCGGTGCGACCATGACCGATGTTCGCCACACCGCCCGGTCGTTCCTCGGCGCGGTCACCCTGAACGGACGACAGCGGCCGGGACCCGTCAGAGGGTCCCGGCCGCTGCCATGCGCGAGTCCGGTCACACGGATCGTGTCAGTCGGGAACCGCCCCGTACCACCGCCACGACTCCAGCCGCCCCCAGCCGTCCAGTGTGCCGCGGCCCGTCGCCCACAGGAGGGTGGCCCAGCGGTCGGTATCCGCGGGCGCATCAGGGAAGAGACGGGCGAGGACTCGGTCGCAGAGGCCGGCCGGCGGGGTCCACGAGACGCCGAGCCCCTCGGCGATGTCGTGGGTGTGGACGAGGGTCTCCACCACGCCCATGGCGGCGAAGCCCTCCGGGTCCGACACCCCGAAGCCGTGGTACGAGCGCACGTCGGCCGGCGCCGTCCGGACCATCGCGGTGAGCATCGCCCCGCATGCCTCCAGTACCGTCAGCAGCCCGGCAGGCCCGGCAGCCCGGTCCGCGAAGGTCACGTTCGCGGGCCCGCCCTCCCGCCGCGCGAACCAGTGGAAGGGGATCTCCTTGTCCAGCGGGGGCGCGTCCGGGCCGATCTGGGCGGCGTACGCGAAGAGGTCGTCGGCAAGGTGCTCGACGGTCTCCCAGCAGGTCCAGTCCAAGGTCCCGGCCTTGGCGTCCCAGTCGGCGCCCAGGCGGCTCCGCAGGGTCGTGAGCGCGAGCCGCACAGCATGCTGGACGTCGTCGGCTGTGACGGGGCTTCTCGCTGATCCGTGATCATCGGCCATGGCGGGACCGTACCAGCGGCATGTGACAGGCCGGCGACTCCCCCGACTCCACTGATTCAACGGACTTCCCCTGTCGCGCGATGGCGTCGGTGGCGGCACACACGGCTAGGCCGGTGAGCAGAAACGCCGTTGCTGCGCTCAGGAGCGCGACCTCGTAGTAGGTGCCGCTCGCCCATGAACCGGCCACGTACGCCGCGGCCGTCCCGGCGACCACGGCGGCGCCGAGCTGAGCGCCCAGGAGCGACCGGGACCCGGAACCGCCCTGCCGGAGCGCGTACGCCGCTGCCACGAGCAGGATCAGGAGTCCGGCGGCCACTGCCAGCGCAGGCGTCCCGAAGGTCACCCCGTACCGCACGGCGAGTGCGGGCACGAAGAACAGGACCAGCCAGCGGCGCAGGCCCTCGCTGATCACCGCCACCGCGCCACCCGGGACCGGCCGGCCGTGGACCTTTCCGGCGGCCCTGCGCGCGAGGAACAGGACGAGCAGAGAGGCCGCGGCGTACGGCCAAGTCCGCTCCGCCTTACCGAGGTTGTAGAGGAGAGCGGTGTCGTACACCATCAGCACCAGTGCCCCCAGCGCGGCGAGCGATACGAAGAACAGCAGGAGGCCGCCCGCGCCGAGCGGCCCTCCATCCGCCTCGCCTTCGTCGTCGTCCTCGCCCTCGTCCTCGCCCTGGCGCACGGCGAGCCACCTGATGAACACCGGTGTCACCACAGCCGCCACCAGCCGGACGGCGATGTCATCGACCGTGTACGGATTGCGCAGATCCCACTCGACGAGACAGAACACGGCGGTGTACGAACCCGACGCGGCCCAGAGCAGCGACGAACCGGCCACCCTCGGGTACAGGGAGCGGTCCAGCCATCGCAGCACAACCATGAAGGCCAGGAGCACGAAGGGGAGTTCGAGGAAGGCCTGCACCCGCAGCACGGAGGGCGCGAGGAGTTCCGGCGCGGGGAAGTGCGCCACCGCCCATCCCAGCAGGCCGCTGTCGGTGGAGGCCAGGGCGAACCAGCCCTCGGGCAGATACCTGGCGATGAAGGACGCGTCGCCGCCGTGCACGCGCGCGACGTAGACGGTGAACAACACCTGGTTCAGACAGACCAGTGCCACCACCACGCCCAGCGGGCCCCCGGGACCGATTCTGCGCCCGCCGGCCGCAGGCCTCGCAGGCATGGCCGGCATGGCCGGCACCCGGCGTTCCACCGCCAGGGCGACGAGAACCGAAAGCACGACGACCACATCGACCGCGTCGCCCCATCGGCTCACCCGCACACCCCCGTCCTCTTCCCTGACCGCTGTCCCCTCGGACGACCGACACTGATCCAGCGAAGCTGGGCGCACGAACGTCACACGAGAAACGGTGTGTTCCTTCTCTCGTAAGAGAACCATCGATTCTCGCCTCGTGAGTGTTTGTCCCGGCGGATGCAAGCGGGTTGGGACACTGAAGGGCGGGCGGGGAACGGTCCGTGCCGCGGCTGTTCGGTCCCGTATTCCGATGGCCCGTCAATCACCTGCTCATTTCGGGCGATCATCGGCAGGGCTGCGGCCCGTCCCGGCGCCTTGCGGGTGCTCGGTCCATATGCTCGCGCCTCATGAGAAACCGCCCCACGAGGCGCTCCCGCACCGCCCTGGTCGTCGCCGCGGCCATGTCCATCGGGTTCTGTCTCACCGGACCGGCGGGCTACGAACCCACAGGCTCCGAACCCACAGGCGGCTCCGAACCCACAGCCTCCGAGTCCGTTGCGACGGGCGGCGACGTCCGCGCCGTCCCCGTGCCCGCCGGGGACGACCCGGCGCTCAGGGCGCTCCCCGCCCGGACCACAGGACCGTTCAGCATGGTCGGCCTCACTTGGGACGACCCGTACGCGGAGCTCGGCGGCACGGCCGAGGTCCGTACCCGCGACAGCCGTACCGGCACCTGGTCGCCGTGGCGCGTGCTCGACACCGATGCGCGTACGCCCGAGTCCGGGCCCGAGCAGGGCGCGGCCGGGCTGCGCGCCGGGACCCAGCCGATGCGGGCCGGGACCCAGCCGCTGTGGACCGGAGCGTCCGACGGGGTGGAGCTGCGCGCCAGGGGCGAGGCGCTGCCACAGGGGCTGCGGCTCGAACTGGTCGACCCGCAGGGCGGACCAGTACGGCCCGCATCCCGGCGCGCCGAGCCGCCCGGCGGAGCGCCGGCCATCACCTCCCGCTCGGAGTGGGGCGCAGACGAGTCCTACGTCGGGAGGGAGCCCACGTACAACAGCAGCACGGAGGCGATCTTCGTCCATCACACCGGCGGGTCGAACGCCTACGACTGCGCCGACTCGGCCTCGATCGTGCGAAGCATCTACACGTACCACGTGGAGAGCCGAGGCTGGAGCGACATCGGCTATCACTTCCTGGTCGACGGGTGCGGCACGGTCTTCGAGGGCCGCGCGGGCGGCATCGACCAGCCCGTCCAGGGCGCGCACACGTACGGCTTCAACGTCGACACGAGCAGCATCGCGCTCATCGGCGACTACACCGAAGCGACCACCACCCCCGAGGTCCGCGAGGCGATCGCCGGGCTGGCGGCCTGGAAGCTGGGTCTGTCCGGGGTCGACGCGACCGGGACGGCCACCCTCACCGCGGCCGACGACAACGGGTGGTTCGAGGAAGGGGAGACGGGCACCTTCAGCCGGCTGTCCGGGCACCGGGACGCCTACGACACCGACTGCCCCGGCGAGAACCTGTACGCCGATCTGCCCGCCATCCGCATGCTCGCCGCCGCCACGCAGAACGGTGTCGTGCCCGAGGACGCCGAGGATGTGGACGCCGCCGTCGGTGACTTCGACGCGGACGGCGACGAGGACGCAGCCGTCACCTACCGTGCGGCGGACGGCGCCATGCCCCTTGCCGTGCTGAACGGTTCGCTGCAGGGCCTGCGCACCGGCCCACCGGCCGTGCTGATGGGCGCCGGCGGGCGCGCCCTCGCCTCGGGGGATCTGAACGGCGACGGATACACGGACCTCTCCGTGGCGACCGGGCGCGGGATCGTCACGTTCCACGGCTCGCCCACCGGCCTCACCACGACCGGCGCGCCGATCGTCCTCCCGGGCCGGGCCTTCGACTCGCTGACGGCCCGCGACGCGAACGGGGACGGATACGCGGACCTCCTCGTGGGCACCGAGGTCGTGGCGGAGGGCGGACCGCAGGGGATCACGCCCGCCAAGTAAGTCCTGGTCGGGCGGTCAGCTCCGGGCCCTCGCCCGGCGGGACAGGGCCGCCCGCAGTACGCGCCGGCCCTCCGTCGAGACGTCCAGGGCCCGGCGCAGCCCGACGCCGCCCGGGGTACCGGCGAGGAGTTCCAGGATCTGGATCTGGCGGCGCTGTTCCCCGGTGACGAGCGGGCCTTCGGTCCCGCCCGACGGGTCGAGCGTCTGGTGGAGTTCGAGCGCCAGGGCGGAGCAGGCCGTCGCCCACTCGGCGAGCGGGGCCGCGGCCCACTCGGAGGGCGCGGCGCCGATCATCTTCCGCACCGGAGCCGCCGCTTCGTCGGCGTCGGGGGTGTCGTCCAGGGCGGCTCTCGCGGTGGCCAGGCGCCCGGCCCAGCCGTCCTCGCCCGCGGCGATACCCGCCCAGAGCGGGCGCAGCACATCGGTCTCGTCGACCAGCAGGGGCAGGCAGCGGTCCAGACAGGCGAGACCGCTCGCGGCCAGACTCCGCTCATCCGCCTCAGCGATCAGTTGGACCAGGCTCATCGACGCCTCCCGACAGTGCGGACGCTGTACGTCCCTTACTGCGTCGGTTGGCTCAAAAGCGTCACCGGACCACTCCGAGTGCGCCGGACTCATCCGAAATGCCCGGCACCCGGCCCATGGTTCGCCGGATAAATCCGGCCACGTTCCCCTGGGCTGGGCCTGCTTACCTGTACGCCCCCGGGCAGGCTCAGACCTGGGCCGGCGTCAGCCCGGCGGTGGCCCGGCGGTGGCCCTGGCGTGCTGCAGCCGCGTCAGTTTCCGGACGACGGGTATCGCCGGCACCGCCGCCACCAGATCGGTCACATTGCGATCTGGCGCGGGATCCAAAGGTTGGCGATAGGGACGAACCAGGACCCGATCGCCCAGCCGGGACCGCGGCGGTGCGCGTCGGGCCGGAACACCCCGGCGTTCGGGCGCACCCGGTGGAACCAGATGCCGAGCAGACCGACGACGGCGTACGGGGGGCCGACGGGAGAGCGCAGCACGGGAAACGGCCGACAACGGCACGGCCGGTGCGGCCGGCGGCGGTGCGGTGTTGCCCGCCGCCACGGCACAACCGTCGCAGAGGCCGTCACCCGTGGTGGCCTGATGGATCCGGCAATGCGAGCAGAGCATGAAGAGAGTGCGGGCGGGCTCAGCCAAGCTTGTTCGCCAATGCGTTGAACTCCGCCCACGAAAGCGCCGGCTGCCCCGGCGTCCACAGCTTCTGGGAGACCGCCCGCAGGGGCATGCGGATGCCCGCCGCCACCTGGTCCTGGGTCTGGGCCCGGGAGAGGTCGCTCCAGACGGCGAGGCGGCCGCCGAGGATCTGACGGGAGTAGCGCTCCGGGACGGGTGTCGTGCCGCGCAGGACGAGCGGGGTCCACTGCTCGTAGATACGGCGGCCGGTGGGGTAAGTGAACTGGTTGGGCTCGCCGAGCACGTAGTAGAGGTACTCGTCGTTGAGGTTGACCACCGGGCGGCCCTCCGCCAGATACTCCTGCGGCGGCCGCGCCCCGATCTCCTTGCCGGTCCAGTACTCGACCTCGATGCCCTTGTCCGCGGACTTCACGCCACCGGAGAAGAAGCCGTCGTTCCATGCCTTGGGCTGTTTCTGCGCGGCGCGCACCACCGCGGCGCGGTCGTTGAGCCAGCCGGTCGCGAGGTCCTGGACACCGGCGTTCGGGCCGTACTTCTGCACGGCCGCCTGGGCGAGCTGGGGGTAGGAGGCCGCCGGGTTCCGCACGGTCAGCGCCTGGTACTCGTCGGCGCCGACATGGAACCAGGCTCCGGGGAAGAGCGCCGAGTACTCGCGCAGCAGATCGTCGACGATCTTCGCGGACTCGGGCTTGGAGATGTCGATGGCGCCCTGCCGGGGCACGCCGTTGACGTTGCGCAGCTGGAGCTGCGGGTGGGCCTTCATGACGGCGCCCAGGTGGCCCGGCGAGTCGATCTCGGGCACGACAGTGATGTGGAGACTCTGCGCGAGGGCGATGATCCTGCGCACCTCGGCCTTGCTGAGGTGCTCGGCGGAGACCACCTCGGGATGTGAGTCGGAGGCGATCCGGAAGCCCTGGTCGTCGGAGAAGTGCAGCCCGAGCTGGTTGAGCTTGAGGTCGGCCATCTCACGCAGCCGGGCCTCGATCCAGCCCGAGGTGTAGTGCTTGCGCGCGATGTCGACGTTCAGCCCGCGCTGGGGCCGGTCGGGACGGTCGCGTACGACGCCTTCGGGCATCGTGCCGCCGGAGCGGAGGGCCTGCTTCAGGGTTCGGGTGCCGTAGAAGACGCCGGCCTCGTCGGGGCCGGTGATCCTCACACGGTTGTCACGGGTGGTGAGGGTGTACGACTCGGGCGCGCCCTGCCCCGCCGTGCCGAGCGACAGCTCGACGTCACCGGCGTTGACCGGGCCGCTGTTGCGGAATCCGGTCTTCAGCTCCTGGGAGAGCAGCCGGCCCTCGTCGGCGAGCGCCTCGCTGCCCTTGGCGACGACGACCGCGCTGCCCGGCCCCGGCCGCCAGCCCGGCCCGCGCGCGGGCTCGTGTTCACGTACGGACGGAATGGTGAGGGGCGCGGTGGAGAGCGGATACGTCTTCGTGGGCGAGGGTGCCGGCGTGGGCGACGTGGCCGCCGGTGCGGGCGTCGGCGCCTGTGCGCCACCGGGCTCGGCGCCCGCGGAACCGCCGTTCGAGCAGGACACCACCGCCGACAGGGCCGCGGCCGCTACGACGGCCGAGCCCACGCGCCGTGCGCCCAGGGATTGCCACTTCACCGGATCAGCCTCTCTTCCTACTGAAATATGACGAACGAAGGTGAATCGGGTAATTTCAGTCAGGCCTGTCTACCATGCGTGCCGAACCTCTCCCGTCCGGGTGAAATTCCGGTATCCGTCGGACAGCTCGCGCCGCGCATCGATAGCGTTGCAGCTCAACCACCCCATCACCCCCAGTCGCCCCGGAGCCCACGCTGCCCAGCGAACCGCCCACCGGCCTCCCGCAGCGACCGCCGACACTCCGCCCCGCCGTGCACATCCCGGCTCCCGCCGGGCCCGCCGACCCGGCCGCCCCCCGAACCGTGCGGCCGCGCATGCCCGGTCTGGAGCGCTTCAACACCGTCCCGGCCGCCGCCGCCACAGCCGCCCTGCTCACCTGCTGCGGCAGCGGCCGCTGGGCGCAGCGGATCGTCACCCACCGGCCCTACCCCGATCTGGCCGCTCTGCTCGCCGCCGCCGACGAGGCCAGCTACGACCTCTCCGCGGCCGACCTGGACGAAGCCCTCGCCGACGAATCCTCCTCCGGGCTGCACCCCACCGCGCCACCGGCCGCACACACCGCGCTGCGCGCCGCCCACGCCGCGTACGAGGCGAGCTTCGGCCACGCCTTCGTGATCTGCCTGGACGGCGTCCGGGCCGACGAGCAGCCCGACCAGGTGCTGGCCGGGATCCGCTCCCGGCTCGGCAACGATCCGGACGAGGAGCGGGCGATCGCCGCCGACCAGCTGCGTCGCCTCGCCCGTGCCCGACTGGCACATGTAGTGGCCAACCATCCGGAACCGAGTAGTTTCGGACCGGCCGGACGGCCGCACCGATAGCCCGTCCGTGCCTGTTTGATTGCCGGTTTGATCACACCAGCGGACCCCGCGCGAGGGAACCGACATCTCGTCGCTACGATGGCCGGGGCCGGTGGACCGTACCCGGCCGGGCCAGACCGACAGAGCTGTCACTTTTGGTAGAAGACTGGCGGCCGGCTCCAATCCCCGCTCCCGGAGGGTTTTTCCGTGCCGGCTGGAACGCTGTACCGCGGCCGGGAAGGTATGTGGTCCTGGGTGGCTCATCGAGTCACCGGCGTCCTCATCTTCTTCTTCCTGTTCGTACACGTGCTGGACACCGCTCTCGTCCGTGTCTCCCCCGAGGCCTATGACGATGTCGTCGCGACGTACAAGACGCCGATCGTCGCGCTGCTGGAGTACGGCCTCGTGGCCGCCATTCTCTTCCACGCGCTGAACGGCCTTCGTGTCATCGCCGTGGACTTCTGGTCCAAGGGCCCGCGCTACCAGAAGCAGATGCTCTGGACCGTGATGGGCATCTGGGTCGTACTGATGGCGGGCGCCCTTTACCCGGTGCTCGGCCACGCCGCACGCGAGTGGTTCGGGAGCTGAGGACCGACATGTCTACTGAGACACCTTCCGCGATCGGCGCCGTCGAGGGCACGGGCCTGTACGACGTCGACAACCCCGCCCCGGTCATCGAGGCCCCACGCAAGCGCACCGGCAAGACCCCGAAGTCGACCCGCGGCAACTTCGAGATGGCCGCGTGGCTCTTCATGCGCCTGTCCGGTGTCGTGCTGGTCGTCCTGGTCATCGGCCACCTGCTGATCCAGCTCGTGCTGGACGGCGGCGTGTCCAAGATCGGCTTCGCGTTCGTCGCGGGCCGCTGGGCCAACCCGTTCTGGCAGGTCTGGGACCTGCTGATGCTGTGGCTGGCGATGCTGCACGGCGCGAACGGTCTGCGTACGGTCATCAACGACTACGCGGAGCGGCCGAACACGCGCCTGTGGCTCAAGGGCCTGCTGTACACCGCCACGGTGTTCACCATCCTTCTGGGCACGCTGGTGATCTTCACCTTCGACCCGAACATCCGCTAGGCACGGGGCTGAGGTTCCACTCATGAAGATTCACAAGTACGACACCGTCATCGTCGGCGCGGGCGGCGCCGGCATGCGCGCCGCCATCGAGGCGACGAAGCGCAGCCGCACCGCCGTGCTGACGAAGCTCTACCCCACCCGCTCCCACACGGGCGCCGCGCAGGGCGGCATGGCCGCCGCGCTGGCCAACGTGGAGGAGGACAACTGGGAGTGGCACACCTTCGACACGGTCAAGGGCGGTGACTACCTGGTCGACCAGGACGCCGCCGAGATCCTGGCGAAGGAGGCCATCGACGCCGTCCTCGACCTGGAGAAGATGGGCCTGCCGTTCAACCGGACCCCGGACGGCACCATCGACCAGCGCCGCTTCGGCGGCCACAGCCGCAACCACGGCGAGGCCCCGGTCCGCCGGTCCTGCTACGCCGCGGACCGCACCGGCCACATGATCCTCCAGACGCTGTACCAGAACTGCGTCAAGGAGGGCGTGGAGTTCTTCAACGAGTTCTACGTCCTCGACCAGCTGATCACCGAGGTCGACGGCGTCAAGAAGTCGGCGGGCGTGGTCGCGTACGAGCTGGCCACCGGCGAGATCCACGTCTTCCAGGCGAAGGCGGTCATCTACGCCTCCGGCGGCACCGGCAAGTTCTTCAAGGTGACGTCGAACGCGCACACCCTGACCGGTGACGGCCAGGCCGCCTGCTACCGGCGCGGTCTGCCGCTGGAGGACATGGAGTTCTTCCAGTTCCACCCGACGGGCATCTGGCGCATGGGCATCCTGCTGACGGAGGGCGCCCGCGGTGAGGGCGGCATCCTCCGCAACAAGGACGGCGAGCGCTTCATGGAGAAGTACGCGCCCGTCATGAAGGACCTCGCCTCGCGTGACGTCGTCTCACGCTCCATCTACACGGAGATCCGCGAGGGCCGCGGCTGCGGTCCCGAGGGCGACCACGTGTACCTGGACCTGACCCACCTGCCGCCGGAGCAGCTGGACGCCAAGCTCCCGGACATCACGGAGTTCGCGCGTACATACCTCGGCATCGAGCCCTACACGGACCCGATCCCGATCCAGCCGACCGCGCACTACGCGATGGGCGGCATCCCCACGAACGTCGAGGGTGAGGTCCTCAGCGACAACACCACCGTCGTTCCGGGTCTGTACGCCGCCGGTGAGGTCGCGTGTGTGTCGGTGCACGGCGCCAACCGCCTGGGCACCAACTCGCTGCTCGACATCAACGTCTTCGGCCGCCGCGCCGGTATCGCCGCCGCCGAGTACTCGGCGAAGGCCGACTACGTCGAGCTGCCCGAGAACCCGGCTTCCCTCGTGCAGGAGCAGGTCGAGCGCCTGCGCAACTCCACCGGCACGGAGCGGGTCGCCGTGCTCCGCAAGGAGCTGCAGGAGACGATGGACGCGAACGTGATGGTGTTCCGTACGGAGCAGACCATCAAGACGGCGGTCGAGAAGATCGCCGAGCTGCGCGAGCGCTACCGGAACGTGTCCATCCAGGACAAGGGCAAGCGGTTCAACACGGACCTGCTGGAGGCCATCGAGCTGGGCAACCTGCTCGACCTGGCCGAGGTCATGGCCGTCTCGGCGCTGGCCCGCAAGGAGTCCCGCGGCGGTCACTACCGCGAGGACTTCCCGAACCGCGACGACGTCAACTTCATGCGCCACACCATGGCGTACCGCGAGGTCGGCGCCGACGGCTCCGAGACCGTCCGTCTCGACTACAAGCCCGTCGTCCAGACCCGCTACCAGCCGATGGAGCGTAAGTACTGATGGCAACCCCCGTACTCGAGAAGTCCGACGCGATCCCGGCGAGCCCCGCGTCCCCGTACATCACGGTCACGTTCCGGATCCGCCGCTTCAACCCCGAGGTCTCGGACGAGGCCCAGTGGCAGGACTTCCAGATCGAGATCGACCCGAAGGAGCGTGTGCTCGACGGTCTCCACAAGATCAAGTGGGACGTCGACGGCACGCTGACCTTCCGGCGCTCCTGCGCACACGGCATCTGCGGCTCCGACGCGATGCGGATCAACGGCAAGAACAGGCTCGCCTGCAAGACGCTGATCAAGGACATCAACCCGGAGAAGCCCATCACGATCGAGGCCATCAAGGGCCTCACGGTCCTCAAGGACCTGGTCGTGGACATGGAGCCGTTCTTCCAGGCGTACCGGGACGTCATGCCGTTCCTGGTCACCACCGGCAACGAGCCGACGCGCGAGCGGCGGCAGTCGGCGGAGGACCGCGAGCGGTTCGACGACACCACCAAGTGCATCCTGTGCGCCGCGTGCACGTCGTCCTGCCCGGTGTTCTGGAACGACGGGCAGTACTTCGGCCCGGCGGCGATCGTCAACGCGCACCGCTTCATCTTCGACTCGCGTGACGAGGCCGGCGAGCAGCGGCTGGAGATCCTCAACGACAAGGACGGCGTGTGGCGTTGCCGCACGACGTTCAACTGCACGGACGCCTGCCCGCGTGGCATCGAGGTCACGAAGGCGATCCAGGAGGTCAAGCGGGCGCTGATCACGCGCCGCTTCTGATCGAAGGGTCAGACATCACGTCAGGGGCCCGTTTCTGTACGCTGCGTGCAGGAACGGGCCTTTGTCGTGTGGTGTTCCGATCGAGAGCGGGGATAGATGAGCGAGCCGAACCCGAACCCCTATATGGACAGCGGTGACTACCAGTGGGGACCGACGCAGCCGCCGGGCGGCCCGGGCTACGGCTATCCGCAGGCACCGCTCGTCCCGATGGGCGGGACGGCGGCGCCGCTGATGTCGATCGGTGACATCACCGTCCTCCAGGATTCGATCGTGACTCCGGCCGGCACGCTGCCGCTCAAGGGCGCGGTGTGGTCCGTCACGGACATGTCCCGCACCGAGGAGAAGATCCCGACGGTCGGGATCGTGCTCGCGGTCGTCTTCGCGGTCTTCTGCCTGCTGGGCCTGTTCTTCCTCCTGATGAAGGAGAAGACGACCACGGGCTATGTCCAGGTGACGGTCACCAGCGGTGGCCGCTTCCATTCGACGATGATCCCGGCGACCGGCCCCGAAACCTTGCACTGGGTCATGGGGCAGATCAACTACGCGCGGACGCTGAGCATCTAGGCCGTGTTCCAGAACTAGCGCCGTCCGCCCGTAGGGCGGGGCTCGCGGCGTCCGGTGCGTGCAATCGCAAGGCGGCCGGAAGTCCTTGTAGCGGAGCTACCAGGGCTTTTGGCCAACGCAGCGAGGGTGCGTGCCGGGCGGCGCGACAGGGCAAAGCTTGCCGGGAGGGGCACTAGCGACGGGGGCCCGGGGGGACGGCCCCGCTCCCGTCCCATGCCGTGAGCGTGGGGAACCGCACTGACAACGCCGGGCCGCGATGCCGCTGGGTTGCACGCTCGCGCCGGTGGCCGCGTCCGCGTGGGGACCGGAAGTCCCGCTGACCGCAGTCGCGTTCGCGGTCGGCGGCGCGTGCCTGGCGACCGCGGCGGTCCCCGGGGGCGACGCTTCCGGGCACGGCCCGACGAGAACGTCTACGGCGCCGGCGGGCGCTCGAAGAAGGTCTCCAGCGAGACCGTCGCCTGAGTACCGGACACGCCCTCGATCGCGTACAGCCGCCGCAGGACGTCCTGAAGCTGCTCCGTGGTGGCCGTACGCACCTTCACCAGCACCGACGCGGTGCCCGCGATGACATGGGCCTCCTCGATCTCGGGTATCGCGGCGAACGCCTCGGCCGAATCGCCCATCCACGCCGTCGACTCGACCATGACGAAGGCCAGCACGCCGAGTCCGAGCGCCGCCGGGTCGACGTCGACGGTCGTACGGCGGATGACTCCGCGCTCGCGCAACTTGCGGACCCGCTCATGGGCGGCGCCGGCCGAGAGGCCGACCGCCTTGCCGAGGGCGGCGTACGCCTTTCCCGCGTCGTGCTGCAGGAGGGTGATCAGGGCTCGGTCCACGTTGTCCACGTTGTCCACAGGTGCCATACCGCAACCATATCCGGTTCTGTCATACTGAGATCATTCCGAACAGCGTTCAGTTGATGAAGGGCAAGGGTGGACGATGTCTGGTGAGATCGTTGACGACCTGTACGAGATCCTGGACGAGCGCTTCCGTACCGGACGGTGTACCAACGGCGACAGCCGACTGGAGCGGCTGCACGGGGACTGCCGCTGGGCCGAAGGGCCGGTCTATCTGCCGGCCTGGCGCCAGCTGATCTGGAGCGACATCCCCAATGACCGCATGCTGCGCTGGGACGAGCCGACCGGCACCATCGGCGTCTTCCGCTCCCCGGCCGGCCACAGCAACGGCAACACGGTGGACCGCGAGGGCCGGCTGATCAGCTGCGAGCAGGGCAACCGCCGCGTCACCCGCACCGAGCACGACGGCTCGGTCACGGTGCTGGCCGACCGCTTCGAGGGCAAGCGGTTCAACTCGCCGAACGACGCGGTGGTGCGGTCCGACGGCTCCGTCTGGTTCTCCGACCCGGACTTCGGCATCACGAGCGACTACGAAGGACACCGCGCCGAGAGCGAGATCGGCGCATGCAACGTCTACCGGGCCGATCCGGCGACGGGCGAGGTCCGGCTGGCGGCGGACGGCTTCCAGGGGCCCAACGGACTGGTGTTCTCCCTGGACGAGCGGCAGTTGTACGTATCGGACAGCCGCGCCAGGCAGATCAGGGTCTTCGCCGTACGCGACGACGGCACACTGACCGACGGCAAGGTGTTCGCGGAGGCTCCCCGCAGCAGCTTCGACAACATCCGGTTCGACGACGAGGGCCGACTGTGGGCGGCGGCGCTCCACGACGGAGTGCACTGCTACAACCCGGACGGCACGCTGATCGGACGCCTGCTCGTCCCGGAGCCGGTCTCGAACCTCACCTTCGGCGGCCCGAAGAACAACCGGCTGTTCATCACGGCCACGACATCCCTGTACTCACTGGTGATGTCGGTGACAGGGACGCAGCGGGTGCGGCGGGACCGGCACTGACCGCGAGGCCTCAGGCCCTTCAGCCCCCTCCCTCAATCGACTTGAACACGTTCAAGAAGAGGTCTACAGTCCATGACAAGACCTTTTGAACGCGTTCAAGGGAGGGTGGGGAATGGACCTCACTGTTGTCGCGTACGTCGTCTACCTGCTGATCAGCGTGGCGCTCACCGTCTGGGTGGCCCGTACGCTCAGCCGGAACGGACGGATCTTCCTCGCCGATGTCCTGCACGGGAACGAGAAGCTCGCCGAGGCCGTCAACCACCTCCTGGTGGTCGGCTTCTACCTCGTCAACTTCGGCTTCGTCGCTCTCTACCTCAGCCAGGACGACGCCGTCGCCGACGCCCGCCGGCTGTTTGAGGCGCTCTCGGTGAAGCTCGGTGTCGTCCTGCTCGTCCTCGGGGTGATGCACCTCGGCAACGTCTACGTCCTCAACAAGATCCGCCGGCGCGGCATGATGGAGCGCGAGCAGACCCCGCCGGTCCCGCCGCAGGGCTGGACCGGACCGGCCGGCAAGAATCCCTGGGCGACCCCCGCCGCGGGTGCGTGAGCGGACATGGGCATTCCGGTGCAGCGGCTGACCGTGCTGTACGACGCGCAGTGCTCGCTCTGCGTCCATCTGCGCCACTGGCTGCTGCGGCAGCGGCAGCTCGTCCCGCTGGACCTGGTCCCGGCGGCATCGGACGAGGCAAGGCGCCGCTTCCCCGCCCTCGATCACGAGAGCACCCTGCGGGAGATCACGGTGGTCGGGGACCGGGGCCAGGTGTACCGGTCCACCGCCGCCTGGATCGTCTGCCTGTGGGCACTGGCCGAGCACCGGCCCAAGGCCCACTGGCTCAGCACCCCCGCAGGCGCGCCGTTCGCCAAGGTGACCGTGCTCGCCGCCGCCAAGTACCGGGAGGCGACGGCCCCGTCCTGCGAAGGGCGGTGCGAGGTTCCGGGCCCGCCCGGTTAGGCTCGGTCACCGTGAACGACGTGAAGGACGAGAAGCCAGACCGGTCTGAGAAGCCGGACCGGTCCGCGAAGCCGGCCAAGAGCGAGCAGACCCGCACGCTCATCCTCGAAACCGCGCTCCGGCTCTTCCAGGAGCGCGGTTACGACAAGACGACGATGCGGGCCATCGCCCAGGAGGCAGGTGTCTCCGTCGGCAACGCGTACTACTACTTCTCCTCCAAGGAACACCTGGTCCAGGGTTTCTACGACCGGATCGCCGAGCAGCACCGGGCGGCGGTCGCGGAGATCCTGGACGGCGACGAGAAGGACCTCACGGCACGGATCCGCGGGGTCCTTCTCGGCTGGCTCGACATCGCCGAGCCGTATCACGAGTTCGCGGCCCAGTTCTTCAAGAACGCGGCCGATCCGGACAGTCCGCTCAGCCCGTTCTCGCCGGAGTCCGAGGGTCCTCGTGACGCGGCGATCGAGGTCCACCGCCGGGTGCTCGCCGGGGCGTCCGTCAAGATCGACCCCGAACTGGCCGAGGCGCTCCCCCAGTTGCTCTGGCTGCAGCAGATGGGCCTGGTGCTGTTCTGGGTGTACGACCGCTCCGAGGGGTGCGCCAACAGCCGCCGCCTCGTCGAGCGGCTCGCGCCGGTCACCGCCCGCGCGATCTCGCTCTCCCGGTTCCGGATCCTGCGGCCCCTCGTCAAGGAAACCCACGAGCTGCTGAGGGACTTCATGCCGACGGCGGCGAGCATGGCGACGTCGGGCAAGCCCAAGCGCGCGCCGAACCGCAAGGACTGAACCGCTCTCAGAGCCGGCCCAGCTCCCACAGCCGCCAGATGCCGGTGCCATCGGACAGATACTGCGAGCCCGTGATGTCCTCGGTGCTCAGCACGTAGTCCTTCTGCTGCCACAGCGGTACGAGCGGAGCGTCTTCGGCCACCGCCTTCTGGATCGACCTGAAGTCGCTCGCGGCGCGGGCCCGGTCGCTGTACTGCTGTGTGGACTGGATCAGCCGGTCGACACGGGTGCTCCGGTAGCCCGTGTGCAGACTGGAGTCGCGACCGACGAGCGGCTGGACGAAGTTGTCGGGATCCGGGAAGTCCGGCAGCCAGTTGAGGGTGTACGCGTCGTAGTCCCCTGCCGCGTACCCCTTCTGGAAGGTCTGCCATTCCGCGTCGGTCACCTTCACCTTGAACAGGCCGGTGCGCTCCAACTGCCGGCGCAGCTCGGCCGCCTCGTTCGCCGCGGCGCTGCCCTCCCTGTGGGCGAGGGTGAAGCGCACCGGGATCTGGACACCGGCCTCCTCCAGCAGTTCCTCGGCGCCCTTCGGGTCGGGTTTCGGGTTCACGTCGAAGTACGAGGTGCTGTGCCCGCTGATGCCCTGCGGGATCAGGGAGTAGAGCGGCTCGACGGTGGCCTGGTAGACCGACGTCGCCAGCGCGGAGCGGTCGATGACCGCGGCGACCGCCTGCCGCACCGGCTGCTTCGCGAACGGAGCTCCCTCGTGGACGTTGAAGACGAGGTTGCGGATCTCGGAGCTGTCGGCCTCGTCGATGCGTACCTCTTCCTCGCTGCTGCCGAGGCCCGCGATCACGGAGGGCGGCAGCTGACGGTGCGTGACGTCGACGCTCTTGTCCTTCCAGGCCGTCGCGAGCTGCTCGGACGCCTCGAAGTAGCGGATGACGACGGGGCCGCCCCGCTTGGTGACGGCACCCTTGTAGGCGGGGTTGGGCTCCAGGGTGGCGCTGACGCCGGGACGGTAGTCCGTGAGGACGTACGGACCGGAGCCGTCGACTGCGCTGCCCTTGCGGAGCGAGTCCGCCGGGTACGCGGAGCGGTCGACGATCGAACCGGCGCCCGTCGCGACCTTCTGCGGGAAGGTCGCGTCCCGGGAGCCGAGATTGAAGATGACGGTCCGGCCTGCGGCCGTGACGGACTTGAGCGTCGCGAAGAGCGGCTGCGGGCCGACGTCCGCCTTGATCCGCAGCATCCGGTCGAAGGAGTACTTGACGTCCTCGGCGGTGATCTTGCGGCCGCTGGCGAAGGTGAGGTCGGAGCGGAGCTCGCAGCGGTAGGTCTGGAGGTTCAGCCCGGTGAAGGCGCAGCTCTCGGCGGCGTCCGGGACCGGAGTGGCCGAGCCGGGTGGGAAGGTCAGCAGGGACTGGAAGAGGTTGCTGTACAGCGCCCAGGAGCCGGCGTCGTACGCACCCGCCGGGTCGAGTGACGTGACGGCGTCCGTCGTGCCGACGGTGACGGTCTCGCGTAAGTCGTCGGACGGGAGCAGTTTCCAGGCGCCTAAACCGGCAGCCAGCAGTACCAGGCACGTCACGAGAATCCGCAGCCGGATCGAAGGCATCGCCCGTGTTCCCTTCACGCCCACCCCTGATCGTGATGGTGCTCAGCCAATCACACTGGGTTAACGGACGGAGGGGAATTCCCTTACGTCACAGGGAACTCAGGCGTGACGGGAGGCGAGTTCGACGACGGTGATGTCGGAGGGCGCGCCGACGCGTACGGGCGGGCCCCAGGCACCGGCGCCGCGCGACACGTAGAGCTGCGTGTCGCCGTACTGTTCCAGCCCGGCGACGGTCGGATTGGCCAGTTCGGCCAGGTAGTTGCCGGGCCAGAGCTGGCCGCCGTGGGTGTGTCCGGACAACTGGAGGTCCACGCCGTGGCGTACGGCGTCGTGGATGACGACCGGCTGATGGGCGAGCAGCACCGCGGCGCGGGTGCGGTCGCGGTCGCCGAGCGCCCGGACGAAGTCGGGCCCCTGGCCCTCGCTCTCGCCGGCGACGTCGTCGACCCCGGCGAGGTCGAACCCGGCGATCTCGACGCGGTCGTTGCGGAGGGGAGTGAGGCCGAGTTCGCGTACGTGGTCGACCCAGGCGTCGGCGCCCGAGAAGTACTCGTGGTTCCCGGTGACGAAGAAGGACCCGTGCCGTGCCCGCAGCTGGGCGAGCGGCTCGGCGGCCCGGCCGAGGTCGGCGACGCTGCCGTCGACGAGGTCGCCGACGACGGCGACGAGGTCGGGCTGGGTGGCGTTGACGGCGTCCACGATCCGCTGGGTGTGCGCACGGCCGAGGACAGGGCCGATATGGATGTCGCTCACGACGGCGATCCGGTAGCCGTGCGCCCCGCGCGCCAGCTTCGCGAGCGGAACGGTGACCCGCTTCACACTCGGCCCGCGCAGCACTCCGTACGTCCCGTACCCGACGGTGCCCACCGCCGCCGCGGCCGCGGCGCCACCGACGACCCGCGCGACGAACAGCCGCCGAGACATGTCGCGCCCCGCGGCAGCGCGGTCCGCGGCCTGCGCGGGCTCCACGTCGGGCCGGCCGTCGGGGCCGGCCTCCGCAGCCGCGTCGGGCCCGGCGTCCGTGACATCGGCCACGGCCGTGTCGGCAACGGCCGTGCCGACAGCACCACGCGAGGCATCCGCGTCCGCGCCGCCGTCGGCCACCACGCCGCCGTCGACCGCCGCGGCTCCACCGCGCGGCGCGCTCACCACGCCGGTGTTCCCGGCGGCACCTGCCGTGACGGCGCCCGGCGAACCCGCTGTCCCACCCTGCGCTGAGCGGGCGTCAGCCCGGCGGCTGAGGGCGCGGCGCAGGAGGGGGCGGGCCACCTCGCCCACAAGGAGGGCGAGCGTCAGGTAGAGGAGCGTGGCGAGCCAGAGGTAGCCCGGCCAGGCCAGGGTCTGCTGGAGCCAGAAGGGGGCGCCGGCGCGGCCGGAGGTGAGGGCGCCGACGGAGAGCAGGGGCAGCACGATCACCGCCACCGTGCCCGCGCGGCGGGCGGCGCCGCCGCTCGCCGTCGTGTCGCGGACGAGACGCCGCCAGACGTACCAGTGGACGCCGCCCAGCAGGGCGAGCACCGCGACCATCACCAGCAGGACGAGCAGCACGGCAGCCGTTCCCCTCACGCTTGTCGCCTATCGCCTATCGCCTATCGCTTGTCCGCGTCCGCGTCCGCGTCGCGTTCGCGCCGCAATGCGCGTACGCCACGCAACCCGATCACTCCGACCACCGTCCCCAGGAGAAAGGACGTGATGGCGAGCAGCAGATGGACCCAGAAGTACGCCGTGGGTTCCCCCGCGTCGTCGAAAGCGAGCCCGCTGCTGTCCTTCCACAGGTTCTTGACGAAAGAGATCCAGATGAACCAGCTCCACACCCCGAACGCGAGCAGGAACCAGGACACGGGGCGGCTGAGCTTCATGGACTCAGTATCACCGTCGTCCTGCGCGCAGGTGTGGCGGGGTCCGGCAGCCGCGCCCCAGGGGCGGGCCGGGTCCCGCGATGGGCTGTCCCGGCGGTACTCGCGGCGGGTCACCCCGCCGGTGTCAGCATCCGCGTCAACTCCATGTACGTTCTCGTCCGTGTCTGCTTTGAAGAAGACCGCATTGACGGTCGCCGCCGCCACGTTGTTGCCCGCACTCACCGCCGTGCCCGCGACCGCGGCCGCCAAGGCCGACAAGCAGGACGACAAGGCCCCGAAGCCACCGGCGGTCATGTCCACGGTCGGCGGCACTCAGCTCGGCAAGCCGGGCACCCAGGTCAATCTCGCGCCCGGCGCGCCCGTCCTTCCGAAGGACGTGACGGGCCGGTCCTGGATCGTCGCGGACGCGGAGAGCGGTGAGGTGCTCGCCGCGCACAACGCGCACTGGCAGCTGCCTCCCGCCTCCACTCTGAAGATGCTCTTCGCGGACACCGTGCTGCCCAAGCTGCCCAAGGACGGGGAGCACAAGGTCTCGAACCGCGACCTGGCCGGTGTCGGTGAGGGCAGCAGCCTCGTCGGGGTCAAGGAGCACCACACGTACTCCGTCCACGATCTGTGGCTCGGGGTGTTCCTCCGTTCGGGGAACGACGCCGTCCATGTGCTGGCGGAGATGAACGGCGGTGTCGAGAAGACCGTCGAGGACATGCAGGAGCACGCGGACGAGCTGCAGGCCCTCGACACGCATGTCGTCACGCCGGACGGTTACGACGAGTCGGGCCAGGTGTCGAGCGCCTACGACCTGACGCTGTTCGCCCGCAGCGGGCTGCAGAAGGAGGACTTCCGGGAGTACTGCTCGACCGTCCGCGCCAAATTCCCCGGCGAGAAGAAGCCGGGCAAGAAGCGCGAGACCTTCGAGATCCAGAACACCAACCGGCTCCTCACCGGCGAGTCGGGCATCACCCCGTACCAGGGCATCGCGGGCGTCAAGAACGGCAACACCACGCACGCGGGCGCCACCTTCACCGGTGTCGCGGAGCGGGACGGCAAGGTGCTGCTCGTCACCGTCATGAACCCGTCCTCGGAAGAGCCCCAGGCGGTCTACAAGGAAACCGCACGCCTCTTCGACTGGGGTTTCGCGGCGGCCGGGAAGGTGGAACCGGTCGGCGAGCTGGTCCCGCCGAAGTCCGCGCGTTCGGGCCCGCCCAGCGACTCCTCGCCGGGGTCGACCGGCGAGGACGGGAAGAAGAACCGGCCGGGACCGGCCAAGGCCTCCGCCACGGCGGACCGTGGTTCGAGCGGCGTCGGTGTCGCGCTCGCCGTGACCGGCGGCGTGCTCGTGCTGCTCGCCGGGGCTGCGTTCCTGGTCAACCGGCGCTGGCCGCTGCCGGATCTGGTCCGTCGCCTTCCGCGCCGCTAGTGCCGCGACCGGCAATGTTTGCCCGTCGAGGAGCGTCGTCCGGTGCGTGCCATCGCAAGGCGGCCGGAAGTCCTTGTAGCGGAGCTATCAGGGCTTTTGGCCAACGCAGCGAGGGTGCGTGCCGGGCGGCGCGAAAGGGCAAAGCTTGCCGGGAGAGGCACTAGGGCGGGTCGGGGCGTCCTCCCCGCCCCCAGCGGCCTCGTCGGGGGTGGGGCTCCGGCCCGTCGCCGTCCACGCCGCGCAGTACAGGAGCAGCTTCGCGGTGAAGTTGATCCACAGCAGCAGCGCGACCGGTACGCCGAACGCGCCGTACATCGAGTTCGCCGCAACTCCCGAGATATAGCCGCTGAGCAGCAGCTTCAGCAGCTCGAAGCCGACTGCTCCGAGCACCGCCGCGACGATCAGCCGGCCGCGCGGCGGCTGCACGCCGGGCAGCAGCGTCAGGACGTACAGAAGCATCAGGAAGTCGGCGAGGGCCGCGACGGCGAGGGCGGCGATCTGGAGCAGGACGCCGCCCGCCCCGTCGCGGTCGATGCCGAGCCGGTCCGCGCTCCAGCCGACGGCGCTCGAGCCGAGGGCCGAGGCGGCGAACGAAGCCAGGCCGACCGCACCCAGCCCGAGCAGGACGACCGCGTCCTTGCCCTTGCGTACGAACAGGTTGCCCTCGTCCTGGTCGTCGAGGCCCCAGACGACGCGCAGGCACTCCCGCATCGAGCCGATCCAGCCGATCCCGGTGAGCAGCAGCAGCGCACCGGCGATCAGGCCGACCGTGCCCGCGTTGTCCACGAGTGCGCCGAGGTTGAGCTGTTCCGAGATGCCGGGCACCTGTTCGGCGAGCTTGTCCTCGATCTCCTTGAGCCGGTCCTTGCTGAGCAGCGCGGCACCGATCGCCGCGGCGACCGTGATCAGCGGGAAGAGCGCGAGAAAGCTGATGAAGGTGATCGCGGCCGCGAGCCGGGTCCAGCGCGCCTCCTCGAGCGTTTCGTACGAGCGCCAGGCGTGGGTCCGCATCAGCCGCTGCACGAGCGGGCCGATGACGGGGAGTCGGGTCAGCCAGTCCATGGCGTACGCCTGCCCTCCCGCGGAGGGCCTGATCCGAACACCAGGGTTCTCGTCCCCCAGAAGCGCAGGCAGGTGGCGAGGGCCATACCGACACCGAGCCCGGAGACGGTGTCCGCGCGGGGCGAGGTGAAGCCGAGTCCGTAGTGGGAGGCGGCGAGGCAGAGCAGCTGCACGAGGGCGCCGGCCGCGTTGACGCCGAAGAAGACGGCGTACTCCCGCCAAGCGACGCGGCGTGCGGCGTGTCCTCCGCCGTACCGTCCGGCGTGTCCTCCGCCGTACCGTCCGGCGTGTCCTCCGCCGTACCGTCCGGCGTGTCCTCCGCCGTACCGTCCGACGTGTCGTCCGCCGTACGTCCCCAGGGCGTTGCCGAGATAGGCGACGGTGCACCCGGCGACGAAGGAGAGTGCTTTCGCGGGGAGTGGTTCCCAGCCGGCCGGGCCGCGCAGCGCGAGGAAGAGGGCGAGGTCGGCGGCGTACGCACAGAGTCCGACCAGGGCGAACGACAGCAGTTCCGTCGCCCGCGCGACCAGAGGCCCGCGCACCTGTCCGCTCATGGGCCCGGTCACCGGCCGGTCACCGGCCCGCTCACGGGTCCGCTCATGGGTCCGCTCACAGGTCCGCGACCGCCATGGCGTAGATCCCGAGCCAGACGAGTCCGATGACGGCGAGCGGGCGGTCGCGGAGGACCACGTCCTCGGGGGCTCCGGCGGCGCCACGATCGGCGAACACCGCGTACCGCATCACCGCGAGGATGAACGCGACCATCGAGAGCTGACGCCAGGGCAGCAGCGAGCCGTTGGCGGTGCCGCCGCTCTCCAGCGCCCACAGGCAGTAGCCGAGGACCGCGACCCCGGCCGCCAACTGCCAGACGAAGCGGAGATATCCGGTGGTGTACGAGGTGAGCAGTGCCCGGGTCGCGCCGTCCGAGCCCGCCATCTCCACGGCTTCCGAGTACCGCTTGGCGGCCACCATGAAGAGCGCGCCGAAGCCGGTGGTGATCAGGAACCAGCGGGACAGCGGGATGGACAGTGCCACACCTCCGATCATCGCGCGCATCAGGAATCCGGTGGTGACGATCGCCAGATCGACGACGAGGACATGCTTGAGGCGGACGCAGTAGGCGAGCTGCATCACGACGTACCCGGTCAACAGCGCGGCGGTCATCGCGTTGCAGAGGACCACCGCGGCGGCGATCGCGGCGGCCCCGAGAACCGCCCCGACCGCGTAGGCGACCGGTACGGGCACCTGCCCGGCGGCCACCGGGCGCGTGCACTTCACCGGATGGGCCCGGTCGGCCTCGGCGTCGAGAGCGTCGTTGATCAGGTACACGGCGGAGGCGGCTGCCGTGAACAGGGTGAAGACGACTGCCAGTTGGAAGGCCGTGTGCCGGGAGAACAGCTCTCCGGCCGCCGCCGGGGCCGCCGCGACCAGCACGTTCTTGATCCACTGGCGTGGCCGTACCGTTCTGATCAGCCCGACGGGCAGACTCAACGGCCTGATCCTGACGGACGTGGGCCCCTCGGGCCGGCGCCCCGGCTGGTCCAGCAGTGCGGTGCTGCGCTCAGACACGGGTGCCCCCGGCACCGAGGCGCAGGCCCGAGGCGGCGCTGCTCGTCGCGCGGCCCCGGCTCGGGAACGGGGGCCGGACCGGGGCTCGGCCCGGGGCCCGGAGCAGCGCGGAGCCGGCGTTCTGCCCGGCCCCCAGCCACGCGGCGCCCAGCCCTGCCGTGAGGCCCCCGAGGAGGGCGCCCGCGGCCACGTCGGTCGGGTAGTGGACCCCGACGACCAGCCGGGACACGCACATCGCGGCGGCCAGCGGCGGCACCAGCATGCGACCGGCCGGGCTCAGTGCTCCGAAGGCGACGGCGGCGGCGGCCGCGGAGGTGGCGTGCGAGCTGGGGAAGGAGTGCCGGCTCGCGGTGCGTACGAGCGGTTCGTACAACGGCGGTTCGGGGCGCGGCCGGCGAACCACCTGTTTGACGCCCATGCTCGCGATATGGGCCGCACCGATCAGCGCGGTGCCGCGCAGCCAGCCGCTGCGCCGCTCCGGGTCGGCCGCCGCGCAGAGGAGGCCCGCGGCGATCCACACCGCGGCATGCTCTCCGCTGTGCGACAGCGCGCGGGCCGCCGCGGCAACCCGCGGTTCCCTTCCGCAGTCCCGCATCGCGGCCAGCAGTCGGCGATCGACGCCTGAGCATGCCGACCATCCAGACCGGCCCGACCAGCCGGACCGGAGCGCCCTGTCCGAGCGGTCCGCCCTGTCGGCCTTTCGCATCTGCCACCCCTTTCCATGGATCAGGAGTGACTCTTCTCAACACAAGGTCGACATTTGTGGCCATCTTTAATGACACTCCTTTAATCACCCGTTCCGGCGAGTCCATGAGCATTAGGGGCGAACCACCCATAGAGGGCGATAGCGTCGCACGCATGTCTGCCGACTCCTCCGCCGTCCCCGGCTCCGTCCAAGCGCCGGGCGCGCCCGGCGTGCCCTCGTACCCGGTGGAGGGCGGGCCCTCGTCCCTCGTGCCCGAGCAGCCCGCCGGGGACGACGGCCTGCCGGTCGCGGTGACCGGCTGGGGCCGTACCGCCCCCACGACCGCCCTGCTCGTACGCCCGCGTACGTACGAGGAGGCCGCGGCGGCGGTACGCGGCTGCGGGGCACGCGGCACCATCGCGCGCGGCCTCGGCCGGGCGTACGGGGACGCGGCGCAGAACGCGGGCGGCGCGGTCCTCGACATGACCGGCCTCGACCGGATCCGCACCATCGACGCCGAGCGGGGCGTCGTGGTGTGCGACGCGGGAGTCAGCCTGCACCGGCTGATGGAGGTGCTGCTGCCGCTCGGCTGGTTCGTGCCGGTCACGCCCGGGACCCGCTACGTGACGGTCGGCGGCGCCATCGGCGCCGACATCCACGGCAAGAACCACCATGTCTCGGGCTCGTTCTCCCGCCATGTCCTCTCCCTGGAGCTGCTCACGGCCGACGGCGAGCTGCGTACGGTGATCCCCGGCACCGACCTCTTCGACGCGACGGCGGGCGGCATGGGCCTGACCGGAGTGATCCTCTCCGCCACGCTGCAACTCCACCGCGTCGAGACGTCACTGATGTCCGTCGACACCGAACGGGCCGCCGACCTGGACGACTTGATGGCCCGGCTCACCACCGGCGACCACCGCTACCGCTACTCGGTCGCGTGGATCGACCTCCTCGCACGGGGCGCGGCGACGGGCCGCTCGGTGCTCACCCGCGGGGAGCACGCGCCCCTCGACGCGCTCCCGCCGCGCGCGCTGCGCCGGCCTCTTGAGTTCCGCCCGGGCCGCTTCCCCGCCGCCCCCCGCTTCGTACCGGAAAGGCTGCTCGGCCACACGTCCGTCGCCCTCTTCAACGAGCTCTGGTACCGCAGGGCCCCTCGCGCACGCAGGGGCGAGCTGCAGAGGATCTCCGCGTTCTTCCATCCGCTCGACGGGGTCCCGCACTGGAACCGGATCTACGGGCGCAGCGGCTTCGTCCAGTACCAGTTCGTGCTCGGGTACGGCCAGGAGGAGGCGCTGCGCCGGATCGTGCGGCGCATCGCGAGCCACCGCTGCCCGGCGTTTCTCGCCGTGCTGAAGCGGTTCGGCGAGGGCGTCCCGGGCTGGCTGTCGTTCCCCATGGCCGGCTGGACGCTGGCCCTGGACATCCCGGCCCGGCTGCCGGGACTCGGCGCCTTCCTGGACCAGCTGGACGAGGACGTGGCGGGGGCCGGCGGACGGGTCTACCTGGCCAAGGACGCGCGGCTGCGGCCCGAGCTGCTGGCCGCGATGTACCCCGGGCTCGACCGCTTCCGGGCGCTGCGCGCCGAACTGGACCCGCGCGGAGTGTTCATGTCGGACCTGTCCCGCCGACTCTCGCTGTGACCCGCGCAGTGACCCCTGTTGTGACCCCCGTTGTGACCCCGCAGTCGCCTGTGACCGCCGGGCCGGCCACGACCTCCGGGACGGGCCGGCCACGACCTTTGAGATGAAGGAGCGCGCACCGTGAAGGACGCCTTCGGCACCCCCCAGTCCCTGCTCGTCCTCGGCGGTACGTCGGAGATCGGCCTGGCCACCGCGCGCCGGCTGGTGGCCCGCCGTACCCGCAAGGTCTGGCTGGCCGCCCGCCCCTCCCCCGCCCTGGACGCGGCCGCCGACAGTCTCCGGGAACTGGGCGCGGACGTACGTACGGTCTCCTTCGACGCGCTCGACCCCACCGAGCACGAGGAGACCCTCGGCAAGATCTTCACGGAGGGCGACATCGACATGGTGCTGCTCGCCTTCGGCGTCCTCGGCGACCAGGCGCACGACGAGGCCCGGCCGCTCTCGGCGGTCCGGGTCGCCCAGACCAACTACACCGGAGCCGTCTCCTCCGGGCTGGTCTGCGCGGGCGCCCTGCAGGCCCAGGGCCACGGCTCGCTCGTCGTGCTGTCGTCGGTCGCGGGCGAGCGGGCCCGGCGCGCCAACTTCATCTACGGGTCGTCGAAGGCGGGCCTCGACGCGTTCGCCCAGGGCCTGGGCGATGCCCTGCACGGCACGGGCGTGCACGTCATGGTGGTCAGGCCCGGGTTCGTACGGTCGAAGATGACGGCAGGGCTGGCGGAGGCGCCGCTGGCCACGACGCCCGAGGCGGTCGCCGAGGCGATCGAGCGCGGCCTGCGGCGGCGCTCGGAGACGGTGTGGGTGCCGGGGGCGCTGCGGGTGGTGATGTCGGCGTTGCGGCACGTGCCGCGGCCGCTGTTCCGCCGCCTCCCGGTGTGAGAGGGCGCCTCTGGAGTGACGGGCCCCCTGCGGGTGCGGCGACGGCGCCTCCCGGGCCGAGCGGACGCCTCCCGGGCCGAGCGGGCGCCTCCCGGTGCGGGAGGCGTCGGCGTCAGCGGGGAGTCGCGGCCGGTTCGTCCACCGGGGCGCCCTGCGCCGGAACGTTGGGCAGGCTCTGGCTGCCCCCGAACGCGTATTCCTGGAGCTTGCGCCACACCCCGTCCGCGCCCTGCTCGTACAGCGCGAACGACGTGCAGGTCCACCGCGCCTCGTACCCGGCCAGCTCCTCGTACGCCCGGTCCATCGCCTCCTCGGCAATGGCGTGCGCGACCGTCACATGCGGGTGGTACGGGAACTGCAGCTCCCGCACGAGCGGCCCCGACGCGTCCCGCACGTGCTGCTGGAGCTGCGTGCAGGCGGAAGCACCCTCGACGACCTTGACGAAGACGACCGGCGACAGCGGGCGGAAGGTGCCGGTGCCGGACAGCCGCATCGGGAACGGCCGGACCGTCGCCGCGACCCGCACGAGGTGCGCCTCGACCGCCGGCAGGGCGGACGCGTCGGCCTCGGTGGGCGGGAGGAGGGTGACATGCGTGGGGATGCCGTGCGCGGCGGGATCCCCGAAGCCCGCGCGCTGCTCCTGGAGCAGGCTGCCATAGGGCTCCGGGACCGCGATCGAAACGCCGAGCGTTACGGTCCCCACGTCGTTCTCCTATCGGGTGTCCGGGTTTTCGATGTTTTTGACGTTTTGACGTTTTGACGTTTTGGTGTTTTCGATGCTCTGCGCAGCCGCCAGTGTGACGGCTGCGGCAGTGGTCCCGCCAGGGTCCTCGGACTCGGTGCCCGCCAGGATCCTTGGACTCGTCGGCCTCAGTGCTTGGCGGGCAGGAAGCCCATCCGGTCGTAGGTCTGGGCGAGGGTCTCGGCGGCGACCGCGCGGGCCTTCTCCGCACCCTTGGCCAGGATGGAGTCCAGGGTCTCCGTGTCGCCCAAGTATTCCTGGGTACGGGCCCGGAACGGAGTGACGAACTCCACCATCACCTCGGCAAGGTCGGTCTTGAGCGCACCGTAGCCCTTGCCCTCGTACTTCTGCTCCAGATCCGCGATTCCCGTACCGGTGAGGGTGGAGTAGATGGTCAGCAGGTTGCTGACGCCGGGCTTCTGGGCCGGGTCGAAGCGGATGACCGTGTCCGTGTCGGTGACCGCGCTCTTGACCTTCTTCGCGGTCGTCTTCGGCTCGTCGAGCAGATTGATCAGGCCCTTGGGGGTGGACGCCGACTTGCTCATCTTGATGCCCGGGTCCTGCAGGTCGTAGATCTTCGCCGTCTCCTTGAGGATGTACGGCGCTGGGAGCGTGAACGTCTCGCCGAAGCGGCCGTTGAAGCGCTCCGCGAGGTCGCGGGTGAGCTCGATGTGCTGGCGCTGGTCCTCGCCGACCGGGACCTGGTCGGCCTGGTACAGCAGGATGTCGGCGACCTGGAGGATCGGGTACGTGAAGAGGCCGACGGTGGCCCGGTCCGCGCCCTGCTTGGCGGACTTGTCCTTGAACTGGGTCATCCGGGACGCCTCGCCGAAGCCGGTGAGACAATTCATGACCCAGCCGAGCTGGGCGTGCTCGGGGACATGGCTCTGGACGAACAGGGTGCAGCGCTCGGGGTCGAGGCCCGCGGCGAGCAGCTGGGCGGCGGCGAGCCGGGTGTTGGCCCGCAACTCGGCCGGGTCCTGCGGAACGGTGATCGCGTGAAGGTCCACGACCATGTAAAAGGCGTCGTGGGTCTCCTGGAGCGCGACCCACTGGCGGACCGCTCCGAGGTAGTTGCCGAGGTGGAACGAACCTGCGGTGGGCTGGATTCCGGAGAGCACACGAGGACTGTCAGAGGCCATGTCCAGCATTCTCTCAGGTACCGCCGACCGGACGGGAACCGATCGCCGGTGTGCGGTGTATCAAGAGTGTGGGAATGCGGGAGGGGACCCTGGAGGGGGGCCGCACTCTGACCGTCGTCGACGAGGCAGCGGTGATCGCGCGCGTGCGTTCCGGGGAGCCCGAGGCGTACGCGGAGCTGGTGCGCGCGTATACGCAGGTGGCGCTGCGCGCCGCTGTGGCCTGCGGTGCCGGAGCCGACGCGGAGGACGTGGTGCAGTCCGCCTTTTTCAAGGCGTATCAGTCACTGGGCCGGTTCCGGGAGGGTTCGGCGTTCCGGCCGTGGCTGCTGCGGATCGTCGTCAATGAGACGAGGAACACAGTGCGGTCGGCGGTGCGGATGCGGGAGCTCGCGGGGCGCGAGGCAATGCTGCTGGGCCCCGCCGAGCCGCTGATACCGGACACGGCGGACCCGGCGGCCGCGGCGGTGGCGGAGGAGCGCCGCGGGCTGCTGCTCGCCGCGCTGGACGCGCTGGGCGAGGAGCAGCGGCAGGTCGTGATCCACCGCTATCTGCTGGAGCTGGACGAGACGGAGACGGCTCAGGCGCTGGGCTGGCCGCGCGGCACGGTCAAATCCCGGTTGAACCGCGCGCTGCGGAAGCTGGAGCGGCTGCTGCCGGACGGCCCCGGAGGGGGTGACGGTCATGGATGAGCGGGAGCTGCCGGACGGGATTCGGGGCGAGCTGCGGGACGGGCTCGGGGACGAGCTGCGGGAGCTGGGCCGGCGCCTGCCGGTCCCGGACGTCGACGGGGAGTCGATGGCCGAGCGTGTGCTGGCCCGGATAGTGGCGGACTCGGTGCCGGTGCCCGTGCCCGTACCTGTCCGTGGGCGAGCGGTCTCGTGGATCTCCTGGATCTCGAGGAACTCGTGGCTCCCGAGGAACTCGCGGATCTCGTGGATCTCGTGGATTCGGCGCCACCGGCGGGCGCTCACCGTCGCGCTGTCGGGCGCGCTGGTGGTGCTGGTGCTCACTCCCCCGGTGCGAGCCGCAGTCGCGGACTGGTTCGGATTCGGCGGCATCGAGGTGCGCTACGACCCGTCGGCGACACCCTCGCCGGGCGCGAAGGTGCCGCCGTGCCGCGCCCCGGTGGCCCCGGCCGAGGCCGCGCGGCGGGCCGGCTTCGCGGCACGGGTGCCGGCGGCACTGGGCGAGCCGGACGCGGTGTCGGTGAGCGTGGTGCCCGGCGGCCGGAGGGCGATCAGCCTCTGCTGGTACGAGCCGTCGGGGACGGTCCGGCTCGATGAGTTCCCGGCACGTCTGGACCTCGGCTTCACCAAGCAGGTCCGGGTCCATCCGGAGGGGGTGGGGCTGTCCGGCGGGCGGTTCGGGGTGTGGTTCGCCGAACCGCACGTGCTGCGGTTCCCGCTGACCGACGGGACCGGGCAGCAGTGGACCGAGGCGCGGCGGACGGCGGGGCCGACGCTGCTGTGGATGTCCGCCGACGAGCGGACGACGCTGCGGCTGGAGGGCGTGGCGGACGTCGCCCGTGGCCGGGAGATCGCCGAGTCCACGCCGTGAGGACCAGCAGGGATCTCCCCGACCGGTCTCGGTGACCGGCGTCCGGAAGCGGTCGGCAAACGGATGGAAAGCCGCCGGAAAGCAGACGGAAAGCGGACGGAAAGCCGCCGGAAACTGGTCGCCGTGGAGTGGGAACCCGGAGGGCTCGGGCGGTGTACCAGAAGTGACGCCGACGCGGTGCGGACGGTCCGGACCGGTCATGGCGTCGGCAGGGGGAAGCATGCGACTGCTACGACGACTTGCCGCGCTGGTGACGCTGCTCGCCATGAGTCTGGCCGCGGCCCTGTTCCTCGCACCGGGTGCGCTGGCCGGGGGGCCGACGAGTGTGCTGATCTCCTCCCCGGAGAGCGGGGAGACGGCGGGGCTCTACTACTCGAATGCGGAGTACGACCGGCTGTCCGCGCTGCTGGGCTCCGGCTCCTCGGGCGAGACGAACCGGCCGCCGACCCTGGACGAGATGACGGGAATACGTCAGATCAATGTGACGTGGATGCTCCACGACATCACTCCCTGGCGGGTGGACCGCGTCTATCCGTCGGACGACGGGGGCACGGTCTGGATCCACACGGCGTCCAATATTCCGGAGTCGCACGACGGCCTGTGGCACAAGGCGGCCAAGCCGGCCGAGCTGACGGCCCTGCTGAAGCAGCTCGGGGTGATGGGCAAGAAGAGCACCGAGCGGGGTGGGCCGGGCATCTCCCCGCGGTCGTCCTGGGAGACCGGCGGGGCGGCGGACCAGCCCGGCCGGGCAGCCGCGCCGGCGGCTGACCCCACCGACTGGTGGTGGGCGATACCGGGCTTCGTCGCTGGTGCGGCGCTGGGGCTGGCACTGCGGCCGCTCGCGGCCCGCCTCCTGACGCGCCCGCTGCTCGGCGGATGTGCCACAGAGCGGGACACCGGGCCCCGCCAGCAGCTCCTGGACCTCTAGGTGTTCTGTCCTGGGAGGTTGTGGACGGTGACAGGGGTCACGGCTGATCGATCTTGAAATGGGTGAGGGCCTTCTGGCCTGGTGTGGATT
>NZ_JBVJKN010000056.1:0-33270 GCF_055585225.1 Streptomyces sp. NPDC053673
CGAGGGCGATCTCCCCCAGCTACCGCTGGGAGGTGCCCCCACCGCCTTGCGATGCGTCCCCTCGGCCCTCCGGGCCTGGGGAGACCCCATGCATCCGACGCCGCGGCCTGGTCCTCGAAGATCGCCCGGACAGGGCCTAACCCTGCTTCGAGCGCGCGTAGTTCACGAGGAAGTGCGCCTCCGCGACCGACAGGCGCTCCAGCTCCTCGGGCGAGACACTCTCGTTCACCGCGTGAATCTGTGCCTCCGGCTCGCTCAGCCCGATCAGCAGGATCTCCGACTCCGGGTAGAGCGCGGCGAGCGTGTTGCACAGCGGAATCGAGCCGCCCATGCCCGACGTCTGCATCTCCTCGCCCGGGTAGGCGATCCGCATCGCCTCCGCCATCGAGGCGTACGCCGGGCTGTTCACGTCCGCGCTGAACGGCTGGCCCTGGCCGACCTGCTCGAACGACACGCGCGCGTTCCACGGCGTGTGCTTCTCGATGTGGGCGTACAGCAGCTCGGTCGCCTTGGCCGCGTCCTGGCCGGGCGGAACCCGCAGGCTGATCTGCGCGCGGGCACTCGCCGGTACGGACGGCGTCGCGCCGGCCACCGGCGGGCAGTCGATTCCGATGACGGTCACGGCCGGGCGGGCCCAGATGCGGTCGGCGACCGTCCCCTGCCCGATCAGATCGACGCCGTCGAGCACCTTCGCGTCCTTGCGGAAGTCTTCCTCCGGGTACTGCAGACCCTCCCAGGCGGTGTCCGACACCAGACCGTCGACGACCGTCGAGCCGTCGTCGGCGCGCAGGGAGTCCAGGACCCTGATGAGCGCCGCCAGCGCGTCGGGCGCGGCGCCGCCGAACTGCCCGGAGTGCAGATTGCCCTCAAGCGTGTCGATCCGGACGCGGATCATGGTCATACCGCGCAGCGTCGCCGTCACCGTCGGCAGGCCGACCCGGAAATTGCCGGTGTCGCCGATCACGATCGCGTCGGCCGTGAGCAGCTCCGGGTGCGCCTCCGCGTACCGCTCGAGGCCGCCGGTGCCCTGCTCCTCCGAGCCCTCGACGATGACCTTGACGGAGACCGGTATGCCGCCGTTCGCCTTCAGGGCGCGCAGGGCGAGCAGGTGCATGATGAAGCCGCCCTTGCAGTCGGCGGCGCCGCGCCCGTACCAGCGGCCGTTCCGTTCGGTCAGCTCGAAGGGAGGCGTCACCCACGCCGACTCGTCGAGCATCGGCTGCACGTCGTAGTGGGCGTAGAGCAGCACGGTCGGCGCGCCCTCGGGGCCGGGCAGAAGACCGTAGACCGACTGGGAACCGTCAGGGGTGTCGAGCAGCGCGACATCCTGGAAGCCCTCGGCGCGCAGCGCACCCGCCACCCACTCCGCGGCGGCCTCGCACTCACTCCTGGGAGCGACGGCCGGGTCCGCCACCGAATGGAACGCCACCAGCTCCGTGAGCTCCGCCTTCGCGCGGGGCATCAATGCTGCGACGGTCTCGGCGATCGGATTCGCGGTCATGGGCACGCTCCTTGTGGGTGCGACGTTGTGTGTACTGCGAAGGTACGGCCGATCCTCCCACAGGGGGCCGGCACGGGCCGCGCCGTAGGATGCCGTCGAGAGCTTGGGCCATGGGTCGGATCGGGAGCAGAAGCACATCGTGAGCAGCGAGAACGCAGATGCCGTGGGCGGACACAACGAGCCGGTGTGGGACGTCGTCGTGGTCGGCGCGGGACCCGCGGGAGCGTCGGCGGCCTATGCGGCCGCCGTCGCGGGCCGCAGGGTCCTGCTTCTGGAGAAGGCCGAGCTGCCCCGCTACAAGACCTGTGGCGGAGGGATCATCGGGCCTTCGCGGGACGCCCTGCCGCCCGGTTTCGAGCTCCCCCTCCAGGACCGGGTGCACGCGGTCACGTTCTCGCTGAACGGCAGACTGTCCCGCACCCGCCGCTCGCGGCGAATGCTCTTCGGGCTCATCAACCGGCCTGAGTTCGACGCGGGGTTGGTGGAGCAGGCGCAGAAGGCGGGCGCGGTGCTGCGCACCGGAGCGACCGTCTCCCGGGTCGAGCAGCACGGACCGGCGGTGCCGGACCGCCGCACCGTCGCGGTCGTCCTCGCCGACGGCGAGACCGTGCTCGCACGCGCCGTCGTCGGTGCGGACGGCAGTGCCAGCCGGATAGGGGCCCATGTCGGGGTGAAGCTCGACCAGGTGGACCTGGGCCTGGAGGCCGAGATCCCGGTGCCGGAGACGGTCGCCGAGGACTGGGCGGGGCGGGTGCTCATCGACTGGGGTCCGATGCCCGGGAGTTACGGCTGGGTCTTCCCCAAGGGGAACGTGCTGACCGTCGGGGTGATCTCGGCGCGCGGCGAAGGGGCCGCCACGAAGCGCTACCTGGAGGACTTCATCGCACGGCTGGGCCTGGCCGGTTTCGAGCAGGCCGTCTCGACGGGGCATCTGACGCGCTGCCGTGCCGACGACTCGCCGCTGTCCCGCGGCCGGGTGCTCGTCTGCGGGGACGCGGCAGGACTGCTGGAGCCGTGGACGCGTGAGGGCATCTCCTTCGCGCTGCGCTCCGGGCGGCTCGCGGGGGAGTGGGCGGTACGGATCGGGGAGGCCGACGACGCCGTGGACGCCCGCCGGCAGGCGCTGAACTACGCCTTCGCCATCAAGGCCGGACTCGGTGTGGAGATGAGCGTCGGCCGGCGCATGCTCGCGATCTTCGAGCGGCGCCCCGGCCTGCTCCATGCCGCGATCACCGGATTCCGGCCGGCCTGGAAGGCCTTCGCGGACATCACCCGCGGCTCGACGTCGCTGGCGGATATCGTGCGCACCCACCCGCTGGCGCGGCGCGCCCTTGAAGCCATGGACCGTACTCGTCCGCCCGCTCGGGCGGGAGGCGCTGCCGCGACCGGGGTGCCGGGCGAGGCCGGCGAGCCCGAGACCGACGGGGCGCGCATCACCTCGTAACAGGGCGCGCATTGCTCCGTAGCGGTCGGGAGGAGCCCGGAGGGACCGCTGTCACTCGGTGGCGGTGATCCGGAACACCGGGTGGTCGGGGCGGCCGCCAGGATCTCCGCGTCGGAGGACTTGGCGGTGACGCCCTTGAAGAACCGGTCGACCTCCCAGCCCCAGCGTTCGAGGTAGCCGCGCAGGACCGGGAGCTTCTCGCTGTCCGGGATCTCCACCGCGGTGAACGTGCGCACCTTGCGGCCGACGCGCAGCTCGCCGCCGCCCGCGGCGCGCATATTGCGCACCCACTGGGAGTGGCCGCGGGCCGAGACCAGGTACTGCGCCCCGTCCTGGGTGAACGGATTGACGGGGATGCGCTGCATGGCGCCGCTCTTGCGGCCGCGTACGGAGAGCTCGGCGGAGCCGAGGAGGCTCACTCCGCGGCGGGCGAGCCAGCCCACGATTCCGTTCATCCGCATCTCGAACGCGTTGGCCTTCACGTAGTGGCGCGACGACGACATGGCGATCTCCATCGTTGATTCTGCTGAGAGAGCACTGCTCTCGAACGAGAGCAGTGTGCACCGGATCGGTGATTCAAAGCAAGAGCAGTGCTCTCGTTATTGGTCGGTGCTCCGAAACGTGACAGACTGTTCCGCATGAGCACCAGCAGCAGAACCGTGCGAGGGGCCAGGGAACGGGCCCGCGGCGAGATCACCGTCGCGATCAAGGACGAGGCACGCCGGCAGCTCGCCGCCGAGGGAGCGGCCAAGCTCTCCCTGCGCGCCGTCGCCCGCGAGCTGGGCATGGTGTCGTCGGCGCTCTACCGGTACTTCCCGAGCCGCGACGAACTCATCACCGCCCTCATCGTCGATGCGTACGACGCGATCGGCGCCGCCGCCGAGCGAGCCCTCGCCGAGTCCGGCCCCGATGGCGGACCAGGGTCCGGACGGGAGCCCGGACGGGAGCCCGACCCCGTGCTCCGCTGGGCCGCCGTCTGTTCCGGCGTACGTGCCTGGGCGCTCGCCCACCCCCACGAGTACGCCCTGATCTTCGGCTCTCCCATCCCCGGCTACGCCGCCCCGCAGGACACGATCGAGCCGGCCTCCCGGGTCGGCCTCGCCCTCATCTCCATCGCCCGCGACGCCTATCGGAGCCGGGGGGTCACCCCGCCCCCGCTCGCCGCGGAACTGCGCCCCGAGGCACTCAGAATGGCCGACGACTTCGCCGCCGACCTGCCGCCGGACCTGGTCGTCGCCCTCGTCGCCGCCTGGTCCCAGGTGTTCGGGCTGATCTCCTTCGAGGTGTTCGGGCAGTTCAACCGGGTCGTGGAGGACCGGGACACGTTCTTCGTGCACTCCGTGGCCCGCCTCGCCCGCGACGCCGGCCTCGTCCCGTCACCCACCGCCGGGCGTTGACCCCTCCCGGTCGGATCGACGAGGCTCCCGGGCCCCGGGCGCCGACCAGACTCCCGGCCCCGGCGGCGCCGATCGGGTTCTCGGCCCCGGCCGCGTACCGCACAGGGAGTACGCGTGATCACCGCGCACGGCTGACGCCAACGCGGACCGGCCAGGTCTAGCGTGACCGGTATGGACGAGCAGCGCACCCGCCCCCATGGCGGACCGCCTTGGATGCCCGGCGGATCGCCGTGGGGGGACAGCGGTCCGCCGTGGTGGCGGCACGGCCCGGACCGGTGGGCGGAGCACCGGGTGCCCTGGCGCTCCACCCTGATGCTCGCCGTCTTCGTGATGATCGGCAGTGGGTTCGCGGCGAAGAGCCAGGACCGGGAGCCGCTCGACGCGTTCGCGCGGGTGCTGCTGCTCGCCGGGCCCGCCTTTCTGCTGACGCGCCGTAAGCATCCGGTCGTCGCGCTCTTCGGGGCAGCTGCGACCGCGCTGGTCTACCTCGGCGCGGGATATCCGTACGGGCCGGTCCTGCTCACCGTCGCCGTCGGAGTGTTCTCGGCCGTCGTCGCCGGGCACCGGCACGTGGCATGGGTGGCCGTCGGCCTGTTCTGGGTCGGCCATCTCCTCATCGGCCACTGGCTCTACCCATATCTCCCACCGCGCGGCGACGGACCGGCGCCCTGGGGCGAGGAACTGGTCAGCGCAGCCGTGGTCGTCGCCGTCCTCGCCCTCGCCGAGCTGGCCCGGGTACGCAAAGAGCAGTGGGTCCGCGAGCGCGCCGAACGCGCGGCGGCGGAGCGGCGCCGCGCCGACGAGGAGCGGCTCCGTATCGCCCGCGAACTCCACGACGTGCTCGCCCACTCCATCTCCGTCATCAATGTGCAGGCCGGGGTGGGCCTCGCGTTGCTGGACTCCGACCCCGAACAGGCCCGGACCGCCCTCACCACCATCAAGGCGGCCAGCAAGGAGGCGCTCGGCGAGGTACGGCAGGTCCTGGACACCCTCCGCCCACCCGTCTCCCGCCACCGCCCTTCCAACGATGCGCTGCGCGCAGCTCCCCTTGATTCGGGTGACGCGCCCCGTGCCCCCGCGCCCGGACTCGACCGGCTCCCCGAACTCGTCGAGCAGGCCGCAAGAGCCGGACTCACCGTGGAGGTCACCACCGAGGGCACCAGGACTCCGCTACCGCCCGGCGCCGATCTCGCCGCCTTCCGGATCGTGCAGGAGGCGTTGACCAATGTGGTGCGGCACTCGGGGTCCCGTACGGCACGGGTCAGGATCGGTTACGCGCGCGGCCGGCTCGATCTGCGGATCGACGACGACGGGCCCGCCACCGGCGACGACCAGGGCGGCAGCGGCCGTGGACTCATCGGGATGCGGGAGCGGGCCGCCGCGCTCGGTGGCACGATCGAGGCGGGCGCGCGCCCGGACGGCGGCTTCCGTGTGCGCGCCGACCTGCCGATCGAGCCGAAGGAGACACCGTGATCCGGGTACTGCTCGCCGACGACCAGTCGCTGGTGCGGGCCGGCTTCCGGGCGCTGCTCGACGCCCAGCCGGACATCGAGGTCGTAGGGGAGGCCGCGGACGGCGAGGAGGCGCTGCTCCGGGTCGGTGAACTGCAGCCCGACGTGGTCCTGATGGACATCCGTATGCCCCGGCTCGACGGGCTCGCCGCGACCCGGCGGATCACCGATGACGAGTCGCTGGAGGGCGTGAAGGTCGTCATGCTGACCACCTTCGAGCTGGACGAGTACGTCTTCGAGGCGATCCGGGCCGGAGCCAGCGGGTTCCTGGTGAAGGACACCGAGCCGGAGGAACTGCTGCGCGCGGTACGGGCGGTGGTCGAGGGCGACGCGCTGCTGTCGCCGGGGGTGACGCGCCGGCTCATCGCCGAGTTCGCCGCCCGCTCCAAGGGGCCCGCCGAGGCCGAGGGACTCGCCGAACTCACCGAGCGGGAACGGGAGGTGATGGCTCTGGTCGGCATCGGCCTGTCCAACGAGGAGATCGCCCGCCGGCTCGTGGTCAGCCCGCTCACGGCCAAGACGCATGTCAGCCGGACGATGGTGAAGCTCGGCGCCCGGGACCGGGCCCAACTGGTGGTGCTGGCCTACGAGTCGGGCCTGGTCCGCCCCGGCTGGCTCGGCTGAGCGGACGTACGCGCGAAGCGCCGCAGCACGGTCACGACCCGCACCGGGAAGACCAGGGCCGCCGCGATCGCGCCCGCGAGGAGCAGTCCCCGCTCGACGGCGTACGGCATGGTGAACATCAGCTTCGGTCCGGCGATCACGCCGAAGACCACCGCTGCGGCGAAGGCCGCGCTCAGCAGCGCGTAGCCGGTCTCGACGGTGATCGCGTCCCGTTCTGCCTGTGTGCGTTCCCCCATGGTGGGAGTGTCACAGGGCGGCGGCGCGCGGGCAACCTGCCACCCGTACACCGCCGCCCCGCCGTTTCCCCAGGACCGTGACCCTGAGCCGCATTACCCCAGGTTCCTGTCTCTGTCTCCCTGGGCCGGGTCGGTCAGTCGCGGGCGCCGACGGGCTCGTCGGCCGTGGCCTGCCGTACGGACTCGGACTTCGCGACCACGACCGTGTGCTGGGCGGCGCGGCGTGTACGCAGCCCGGTCAGCGTGATCAGCAGCCCGGCCGCCGCGATCGCGGTGACCACGACAAGGCCGGGCCGGTAGCTGTCGAGCACCGCCTGCGGGGAGCGGCCGGTGTCACCCGCCGCTGTGATCACCGCGGTGACGACGGCGAGGAAGATCGCGCCGCCGACCTGGATCGAGGTGTTCAGCAGACCGGAGACCATGCCCTGCTCGTGGTCCGCCACCCCGTTGGTGGCCTGGATGTTGAGCGAGGGGAAGACCAGCGCGCACGCCGCGCCGAGCAGCAGCATCGACGGCAGGATCACCGCGGCGTAGCTCGGCGTCAGGTCGATCTGGAGGAAGAGCGCGTAGGCGAGCACCAGCAGCGAGAACCCGGTGGCGATCACCCGCGGGGTGCCGAACCGGTCCACGACCGAGCCGATCTTCGTCGAGGAGAGGGCCACCAGCGCGCCCGCCGGAAGGAAGGCCAGCGCCGTCTGAAGGGCCGACCAGCCGAGCAGGGACTGCATGTACTGCGTGACGAGGAACTGGAATCCGACGTACGAGCCGAAGAAGAACGCGGCGCCGAGGTTGGCCCGGATCTGGCTGCCCGAGCGCAGCACCCCCAGCCGGATCAGCGGGTGCGGGCTGCGTCGCTCGATCGTGACGAAGACCGCGAACAGCAGGGCCGTGGCCAGGAACGACAGCAGCGTGCGAGCCGACGCCCAGCCCACCTCGGGTGCCTGCACCACGGTGAAGACCAGCAGCAGCATCGAGGCGGTGCCGGTGACGGCGCCCGGGACGTCGTACCCCTTCCCGGAGTCCTCACGGCTGCTGCGGGGGATCAGCCTGATGCCCACGACCAGCGCGATCAGCGCGATGGGTGCGGGCAGCAGCATCGTCAGCCGCCAGCTGACCTCGGTGAGCAGCCCGGAGAGGACCAGGCCCATGGAGAAGCCGGTCGCGGCGCAGGTGGTGTAGATCGACAGGGCGCGGTTGCGCTGAGGGCCCTCCTTGAAGGTCGTCGTGATGATCGAGAGTCCCGCGGGAGCGGTGAACGCGGCGCTCAGGCCCTTGATGAAGCGGCTCGCGATGAGCAGCGGTCCGGAGTCGACGAGCCCGCCCAGCAGGGAGGCCAGCGCGAAGACGGCGAGAGCGACCAGGAAGACCCGGCGCCTGCCCAGCAGGTCGGCCGCGCGGCCGCCGAGCAGCAGCAGCCCGCCGTAGCCGAGGATGTAGCCGCTGACGATCCACTGCAGGGTCGAGGTGGACAGGCCGAGGTCGGTGGCGATCGACGGCAGGGCGACGCCGACCATCGACACGTCGAGGGCGTCGAGGAACATCGCTGCGCAGAGCACCAGGAGGGTGCCCCACAGCCGCGGCGTCCAGCGCTCCTGTGATGCGGGGACATTGAGCGGAGAGGTCATGGGCAGCACGCTACATGCACATGCATCGAATGCAAACGCATTTAATTCCGGTGCAACAAAGTGGGTCCTTTCTGCTAACGTGCGGTCATGGCGGCGAAGAAGTCCGAGCGCGCGCTCGTGGAGGAATGGCGGGGCGTCCTCGCGCTGCACGCGCGCACGATGTGCGAGCTGGACCGGGAGCTCCATCAGCACGGGCTGGGTGCGAGCGACTTCGAGGTTCTTGATGTGCTCGCCGAGTGCACCGCGCAGGACGACGGCTCGTCCTGCCGGGTGCAGGAGCTGGCATCCCGGGTGCATCTGAGCCAGAGCGCGCTCTCGCGCCTCGTGGCACGGCTGGAGAAGGACGGCCTGGTGTCCCGCGTGATGTGCAGCGAGGACCGGCGCGGGGTGCGGGTGGAGCTCACGGCCAAGGGCCGCGAGCGCCATGCGGAGGTGCAGCCGCTGCAGCGGGCGGTGCTCTCCCGGATGCTGGCGACCCCCGCCGGCTGACTGCCCTGGACGAGTCGGACGCGGCTCAGGACCAGGTGATCGCGGAGTTCTCGCGCCACAGCCGCGCGAGTTCCGCATCGCCCGTCACGGTCACGGCATCGAGCGGCAGCCGGTTCCACAGCGCGAGGTGGAGCCGCCCGGCGGGGCCGCTCAGCTCGCAGTCCGCCGGCCCTGCTCCCGTGCGCACCGTGCGGGGCGGCTCCTGGGACAGCCGTACGGTCCAGACGTCTTCCGTGTCCGTGGCCCGTACCCGCAGGGTCTGCGGCGAATCCGTCCGTACGCGGCTCCTGGAGCGGGCGTGGAACGCGCACAGCAACTCGTCGATGCCGTCCGCCGCGAGCCGGGTGGGTACGGGGCCGGGCTCGCCGAGCGCGGACTCGGCGTCCACACGGTGCACGGCCGTCTCATGCGTCTGGCGCCGCGCCCAGAAGGCCAGCGGCGAGGGCGCGGGCAGGAAGCTCCAGCAGTCGAGATCGTCAGGGGCCTCGGTCAGCGCCCCGACCAGCAGCCCGTGGCCGTCCCGGAACCACTCCAGCAACTCGTCCCCGTCCAGGTCCGGCTCACCCGAGTCCGGGTGGTACGTCGTGTGCCCCTCGGCCACGAACACCGTCGCCCAGCGGTGCACCATGCCGGTGTGCCGCAGGAGGTCCCTGATCTGCCAACCCGGGCAGGTGGGCACAGGTGCGTCCGGTCCCGCCTTGTCGGCGGCTGCGGCCAGCAACTGGCCCTCCCTGACGAGACACTTGATCAGCTCGGCGGTCTCCATGCGGGCATTGTGCCAGCGCGGTCAGGTGCCGCGGGGGTGTGCGGAGTGCCGTTTGCCGCGCAGTGCGCGCACGAACCAGCCGAGTGCGAACGCCGAGGTTCGGGCGTCGTGTTCCTGGTGTTCCCCCTCGGGCCGGTGTCTTCATACTGCGACCGGAGTCGAACGCACGCCTGAGTACGGCTACTCGTCCCGTGGCTGCTCGTCCTGTGCCGCCGGGCTCCGCCGCGCCGAGTAGCCGATCAGGGCGGCCGCGGCAGCCAGCGCCGCCACCGTCGTCAGGGCCACGGGCAGCGAGAACCAGTCGGCGAGAAAGCCGATCGCGGGCGGTCCGACGAGCATCCCGCCGTAGCCCAGTGTGGACGCGGCAGCCACGCCCCCCGGCCCGGCCAGGGACCCCGCGCGGGCCACGGCCACCGGGAAGATGTTCGCCAGCCCGAGACCGGTCACGGCGAAGCCGAGCAGTGCCAGCCACACCGTCGGCGCCAGCGCGCCGAGCAGCATGCCCGCCGAGGCGGTTGCACCGCCCGCGACCAGCGTCCGCGTCTGGCCGAGCCGCTCCAGCAAGGTCGTGCCCGAGAGCCGGCCCACCGTCATGAAGAGCGCGAAGAGCGAGTACCCGGCGGCCGCGATGCCCGGGTGCGCGTCCAGGTCCTGCTCCAGGTGCAGCGCCCCCCAGTCGGCCAGTGCCCCCTCGCCGTACGCCGTGCACAGCGCGATCACGCCGAAGAGCGTGACGAGCCGGCGGGTCCGTCCGGTCGGGCGGGCCGGTCGGGCCGTCGGTGCGCCGGTCCGCTCGGGGGCTCCGGGTGAGGGGTGACGCAGCAGCTCAGGACCGGCCGCGGCGGTCAGCAGCAGCCCGATGCCGGTGAGCGCGAAGAGATGCGTGGCGGGGGAGAGGCCCGCGGCGACCAGCCCGCCGAGACCGGCGCCGATCATGCCACCGAGGCTGAACGCGGCGTGGAAGCTCGGCATGACCGGCCGCCGCAGTGCCGCGACCAGATCCACGGCGGCGCTGTTCATGGCCACGTTGATCCCGCCGTACGCGACGCCGAACACCAGCAGCACCAAGCCGAGTGCGAGCGCCGAACGGGTCTGTGCGGGGAGCGCGATGCCCAGCGACATCAGGGCCCCGGCGGCGACGGTCACGGGATGGCTTCCGAAGCGCCGGCACAGCCGCCCGGTGAGGGTCATCGTCACGACCGCGCCGGCCGACACCCCCAGGAGCGCGAGCCCCAGATCACCGGCCGAGGCGCCGGTCTGCTGCTTGATGGCGGGGATGCGGACCACCCAGCCGGCGAAGAGAAAGCCGTCGAGTGCGAAGAAGACGGTCAGCGCGATGCGGAGGCGGGTGAGGGAACGGGTGGCGGGTTCTCCGCCGTGGTCCCCCGTAGCGGCCGTCCGTGATTTGTTTAGTAGCGGCACAAACTCAGGATAGGGCCCGACGGCCCGCCCGTACAACCGCGCGGAACAACGCCACGAGCGTCCTCACGCACCCTCCGGGCCCGTCACCGTGACTCGCCCTCCGTGCGCGCACGTACGCACGCGCCGGGCCGCAGGGCGCGTACGAAACGGCCACCCGCCACCGGACCGCCCGCTCACCTCCGGGATCATGGGAGACTCGCCCCCATGAACGGCAAGGAGACGAGCACCCGGACGAGGCTGGAGAGAGGCCGCGGCGCACTCGGCCCCGCACTGGAACTGGTACACACGGGCCGGGCGCCCACCCGGGCCGTACTCACCGCCGAGCTGGGCGTCACACGCGCCACCGCGGGCGCCGTCGCCGCCGAACTCGAAGCGCTCGGTCTGATCCGCGTCGACTCCCGGCCGGGTGCCGCCGCCGGTTCCCAGGGCCGCCCCTCGCACCGGCTCGCCGTGGACGACACCGGCCCCGTCGTGCTCGCCGCCCAGGTGCACGCCGACGGATTCCGGGCCGCGCTCGTCGGGCTCGGCGGCACGATCGCCGCGACCGCCCCCGGCTGTGTGACGGTCTCCGCCGACCCGGCCCAGGTCCTCGGCGAGGTCGTCGAGGCCGGTGCGGCGTTGCTGCGCGCCGGCGGGCGGCGGTGCGTCGGCGCCGGGCTCGCCGTCCCCTCCGCCGTGGCCGAGCCCGAGGGCACCGCGCTGAACCCGCTGCATCTGGCGTGGCCCGCGGGCGCCCCCGTCCGCGACATCTTCGCCGAACGCGTCCGCGCGGCAGGCATCACGGGACCTGCTTTCACCGGCAACGATGTCAATCTCGCCGCCCTCGCCGAACACCGGCACGGCGCCGGCCGCGGCGCCCAGCACCTGCTCTGCGTCGCCACCGGACACCGCGGCGTCGGCGGCGCGCTCGTCCTCGACGGCCGGCTGCACACCGGCAGCTCCGGCCTCGCCCTGGAAGTCGGCCACCTCACCGTCAATCCCGAGGGCCGCCCCTGCTACTGCGGCAGCCGCGGCTGCCTCGACGTCGAGGCCGACCCCCTGGCCTTCCTCACCGCCGCCGGCCGCGACCCGGGCCCCGAGGTGTCCCTGCTCCAGCAGTCCCGCGACCTGCTCCGTACGGAGTACGACGACCCAACGGTACGGGCGGCGGCCGAGGAACTCGTCGACCGCCTCGGCCTCGGCCTCGCGGGTCTGGTGAACATCCTCAACCCGGACCGCATCATCCTCGGCGGCCTCCACCGCGAACTCCTCGACGCGGACCCGGAACGACTGCGCGCGGTGGTCGCCGACCGCAGCCTCTGGGGCCGCAGCGGCGGCGTCCCGATCCTGCCGTGCACCCTCGACCACAACAGCCTGGTGGGCGCGGCGGAGCTGGCATGGCAGCCGGTGCTGGACGATCCGCTGAGCGTGCTGCCCCGGCGAGTGTCCTGAACGCACGCGGACGCCGCACACGTCGACGACCGGCGAGGCCGGCACAGGAGCGCGCCCGATCAACCATCGGGCCGGCCGGCCGGGTTCGCGACGAGTCCCACCAGGAGTCCGTCCGAGCACCGGCAGCCGAGGCAGGGAACGGGCACTGAGGCAGGGAACGGGCACTGAGGCAGGGAACGGGCACTGAGGCAGGGAACGGGCACACTGAGGCAGTGAACGGGCAGTCGAGGCAGGGAACGTGCAGTCGAGGCAGTGAACCGGCAGGCAGGGAACCGGCAGCTGAGACGGTGAATCCGGGTGTGCGAACGGCACGCCTGCCGTAACGTTCCACGCCATGGCTGACACCGATCCTCCGCCCCGGCTCACCCGCCTGACCTTCCACGGGCCTCTCTCCGAAGCCCGGGCCGCGCAGCTTGTCGCGCGGCTCACCCGTCAGGAACCGGCCACGGTCCTCGACATCGGCTGCGGCTGGGGCGAGTTGATGCTGCGGGTGCTCGAGGCGGCGCCGGGCGCGAAGGGCGTGGGGATCGATCTCAACGGCGAGGATCTCGCACGTGGACGCCGGGGCGCTGCCGCGCGTGGGCTCGGCGGGCGCGTCGAGTTCGTCGAGGAGTCCGCCACCGGCACCAGCCGCGGGCCGGCCGACGTCGTCCTGTGCGTGGGTTCCGGGCAGGCACTGCTCGACCCGGAGGCCGCAGCCGGGGGCGGGACCCTGACCGTCACCACCTCCGCGCTCACGGCACTGCGCTCGCTGGTCACCCCGGGCGGACGGGTGCTCTTCGGCGAGGGCTTCTGGCAGCGCACCCCCACCCCGGAGGAACTCGCCGCCATGTGGCCGGACGCCCGTGCCGACGAGCACCTTCCCCTCGTCGCCCTCACCGAGGCCGCCACGGCCGCCGGATTCCGCATCGAGTGGATCGAGACGGCGACCGAGGAGGAGTGGGAACACTTCGAGTCCGGCTACCTCGCCGGCCTGGAGGAGTGGCTCGCCACGCACGACGGCCACCCGTCGGCCGCCGAGACCCGGGACCGCGTGGACCGTCACCGGGCCCGCTGGCTGCGCGGCTACCGCCGAGTGCTGGGCCTCGTCTACCTCACTCTGATCCCGGTCGGCTGAGGCCGGGTCCGGGCGCCCCGGCGGCCGACGGTCCGCAGTCACGGGTCGCCGGCGGCGCGGGGCCCTTGGGCGCAAGGCAGCCGAACGCGCGAGCCGCGTTCACCGTGAGGATCCGCTCCACGAGCGCGCCGCCCAGGGTCAGTTCGAGCCTCGGCCGCAGCCGGCGCAGCAGATGCGGCATGCCCGGCGTGGACCGTACGACCGTGTCGCCGCCCAGCAGCAACTGATCGCCGAACCCGGCATCGGCGAGTGCGGCCAGCGCGTCCGGCAACTGCCAGTCGGTCATGTGGTGGGCCCGTGAAGGCCCGTCGAAGGCGAGGAACGCCCCCGTCGCCGCGACCGTCCGCTGGTCCACCCGGTCCGGACTGCGGTCCGCGTGACCGAGGATCACCCGCGACGGCGACACCTCCAACTGCCCGCACAGCAGCTCCAGGGCCTCCCAGGCCGTGATGCGAGCCTCCTGGGCCAGCTCATCGACCATCCCTGGCAGTTGGGCACGCTGGGCAGCCATGACGGCCAGCGCGCGGAGTATCGGCTCCAGGGCCTGGAGGGTCTCCTCCTCGCTGCGCTGGGTCATGACGTTGCCTCCGTCGCCCACTGGATCGTCACGCGCTCCTCGCCGACGAACGGCGCTCCTCGCCGCTTCCCCTGTGTGATCGTCACGCTGTCGATGGCCAGCCGGATGAGGTCACGACGCAGCGTGCCGTCAGCCTTGTCCCAGTACGCGTCCAGGACCTCAAAGTCATCGAGCATCCGCACACCCGTATCGAAGGCGGCCGTCGAACCGGACGCCCGCGCGAGCACATAGCCGCCCTGCACCGTCGCGACGATCAGCGCCGCGATCTCGCCAGGGACCAGCGAGGCACTGAACTCGCCCCGCTCCTGACCCTCTTCGACGATTCCCTCGAGCCGTTCCCGCAGCCAGTCGAGCGTCTCGTCGACCGGGGCGCGCAACTCGTCACTGGCGATGACGTCCGGGTCCATCGTCAGCCGCCCGACAGGACAGCCACGCAGGACATCGCGCTCGCGCAGCAGGTACGCCGAGATGCGCTCGTACGCCGGTCCGGGGCCGCCGAGCGGCACCTCGGCGGCGGCGCGCATCTCCTCGGCCGTACGGCGGATCGCGGCCAGCGCGAGATCCGGCACGGAGAACGCCGGAGGACGCGCGGGGACCGGAGAACGCGCGGGGTCGGAAGCAGGAGCGAAGGCGGCCGCGTACTCCCCGGGTGGTATCCGCGGTGCCGCTGGCTGTACGACGACCCGGACCCCCTCTGGGCGCGACTCTCGAATCGCACGAGACGTCGCTACAGAGGAGCTGACCGAGATGAACACCCTGGCCTACGGCGGACCCGGCCCATGGGTCCTGTTCTTTCCGCTGATCTGGGCGGCCGTGATCTTCGGCGGCATCGCCCTCCTGCGCCGCACCGGCCGACGCGGCCGGCCCGGTCCCTGGCAGCATCGCGCCATGCACGGCGAGCCGTCGCCGATCGCCGTGCTCGGCCGACGGTTCGCCGCCGGTGAGATCGACGAGGACGAGTACTGGCGCCGGCTGTCCGTCCTGGACGAGCAGTTCGGACCGCACTCCAAGGGCGGTGCGGTGTGACGACCGCGAACACCGCCGGCTCCCCCCCCCCCCCGCACCGCCGCCCGCGCCGTGGACGCCGTCGAGGTCCACGGCGTGGGCGACACCGAAGTCGGGCCGGCCTGCCGGCCGGATCCAAACAGCCGCCTTCGCCACCCATGACGGCGGCTCTCCCGCCCGTCGTCATGCCCCCTCGGTGGTGAGCCGGCCGATTACCCGGATCACCTGCCGTCGGGTGGCCAGCCGGCGGGCGAGAGAGGCCATCACCCGGTTCATGCGTCCTGCGATGACGCTGGGCGGCGGGTTCCTGCGGTCCAGGGCGGCCAGTGCCGTGCGGACGACATCGACGGGCGAGGCGAGCCTGGTCCCTCCGGCGGCCTGCGTGGTGCCCACGACGTCGAAGAACTCGGTCCGGGTGGCGCCGGGAGACAGGGCCAGCACCCGCAGGCCGGTGCCGCGCGACTCCTCCCACAGCGCCTCGGTGAGGCTCAGCACGAACGCCTTGGTCGCCCCGTAGAGCGCCATGCGCGGGTTGGGCTGGTAAGCGGCCATGCTCGCCACGTTGATCAGTACCCCACGCCCGGCCGTCCGCAGCTGCTCGACGAAGGCGCGGCTGATGTCGGCCACCGCGGTCACGTCGACGGCGATCTCCCGGCGCATCCGTGCCGGATCCGCCTGGTGGAAGGGGCCGAAGGTGGCGAACCCGGCGTTGTTGATCACGCTGGTGACGTGCAGGCCGAGCCGCTCCACCTGCGCGGCCAGCGCCTGCCCGGGGCTGTCTGCGGCCAGGTCCATCTGGACCACGTGGACCTGGATCCGGTGGTGTGCGCGCAGCTCGGCGGCCAGCTCCTCCAGGCGTTCCTTGCGGCGGGCCACCAGCACCAGGTGGGAGCCGCGGGCAGCGAGCCGGCGGGCGAACTCGGCGCCGAGGCCTGCGCTGGCGCCGGTGATCAGCGTGGTCTGTCCGCGGTAGTCGACGGCTGTCATGGCTGTCCTTCTTTCAGTCGCTGCCTTTCTGGCAGTTAATGCCATCCAGGCGGTCGCTGTCCAGAGGGGGTAGCCTGAGGTCCATGACGACTTTGTGGGACCGTTCGCGGCAGGTGGCCGCACGGGCGATCCTGGATACGGCGGTTCGACTCTTCGCCGAGCAGGGTTACGAGCAGACGACGATCGCGCAGATCGCGCGGGAGGCGGGGATCTCGCAGCGCTCCCTGTTCCGCTACTTCGGCACCAAGGAGGACCTGGTCTGCGGGGGCCAGGAGGCGCTGGGCGAGCTGCTCAAGCAGACCGTCGAGCAGCAGCCGGCCGAGCTGTCCGCCTGGGATGCCCTGCGCGCCGGATTCGAGGTCATCCTGACCGCCGACCACACTCCTGAGCGCGTGTTGGAGCTGTCCCGCCTCATTTTCGACACCCCCTCGCTGCACGCCCGCTACATCGAGAAGCGACTGCGCTGGCAGGCCGAACTCGTCCCGGTCATCCAGGCGCGGCTGGGCACCGGCCCCGGCCCGGCCCCCGACCCCCGTGCAAAGGCGATCGTCGCGACGGTCTTCGCCTGCGTCGACACGGCAACCGAGCTCTGGGCCAGGCACGACGGGCGACTCGATCTGTCAGACCTCTACGACCAGTGCCTCGCAGCGGTGCGGGGACGCGGCTGAAGCGCGGATCCCGGCACTGCGCAGCCCCCGCGCAAGGTGGAGCCGCAATGTCCAAGGTTCACCTGCACAGGACCGTCTTCGCCTCGGTCGACGGCAAGAGCGAGGGCGAACGCCCTTCGCACCGATGACGGTTCGTACGCTCGACCAACTGCGTGAGGTTCACCAGGTGTTGAACCATTTCCACGGCGCCCCGCCGTTGTCCGGCGGCATCCTGTCGACCGGTCAGGTCGCCAGGGCCGACCGGACCGTGGCACGCTCGCGCGGCTCGGCCCCGACGACCGCGAAGGGTTCGTCCGCCGCTGCCGCCCCGCACACCGAAGCGACCGAGTACGGCGGCGGGGCCGCCACCGGCAGCGACGCCGGGAGCGAGAACCAGACGACCTTGCCTGCGTCGCCCTTGGGCAGCACCCCCCAGCTCTCGCACACCGCGTCGATCATTGCGAGTCCGCGCCCGGTGGTCTCCAGCGGTCCGGCCGTGCCGATCGTCGGAATCCGTGGATCGTGGTCGTGCACCTTGACGGTGAGCCGGTCGAGGAGCAGCTCGATCTCGACGGTGCACAGCTTGTCCGGCTGAGCGTGCCGGTGGACATTGGTCAGCAATTCCGTGACGCCGAGCGCTGCCTGGTCGATCAAGGGATCGAGATGCCAGTAGCGCAACTGCGCCGACACGATTCTGCGGACCTGACCGATCCGCGACGGCAAAGCCTGGAGCTCCACCGTGCAATGCCTGCTTGCCTCGCTGATCACGGCTGCGACTCCCCGAATAGGTCCGGAAGAAGACGAAGGATCGGATCCAGCAGTTGGCTGCCTGCTGTCTGTGCCGGCGGGCTGGGTCACAGTGTCACCGCCGGTCAACCCTGAGTGATGTAGTCAAGCGTGAACCAGGAGTGACGACTTCGCAACTCCGCGCACAGGCGCCCCGCGCGGCACCATCAGCCGTGGCCGCCGCCGGCCCTGCGCAGTGCCTCCAGGAACCGGCCCGTCAGCGCACTGCCTTCCGGCCCGTGGTCCGGCCCGCCCATGTGCAGCCGGTAGCGCGTGCCGTTGACCGTCGCGACCGTGCTGTCACCGCCCGCGAACCAGGGCCTGCCGGCCCGTACCGCCCGCACGGGCGCGCTGTCGATCACCCGCCCATAGCTCGTCAGCAGCGCAAGCCTGCCGTCCTCGATGACGACCTGACCGGCCTTGGTGAGCGAGCGGGGCCACCGCTCGATCCGCACACCCATGGCGTTGAACTCCGGCTCTGACATGGCCGCCGCCCCCTTCGCACGTGCTCCTGCATCTCAGTCTGCCCATGCAACCGCACGGACACCAGGGCGCATCCCCGAACGCTCCCACAAGGCAGCCCTATGGAACCCCAAAGTCAACGTTTGTGCAGGTGAGGGGCTTATCGTTGGGCAGTGGGGAGAGGTTTCCCAGAGTGAGGAGCGGGGCGCATGAGCACCTACGAAGCGTTGGCCACCATGGACGTGGACCGCAGCGATCCGGCGTACCGGGCCTGGCTGAAAGAGGCCGTACGCAAGGTGCAGGCCGACGCGAACCGCTCGGCCGACACCCACCTGCTGCGCTTCCCGCTGCCCGAGCAATGGGGGATCGACCTCTACCTCAAGGACGAGTCCACGCATCCCACCGGCAGCCTCAAGCACCGCCTGGCGCGTTCGCTGTTCCTCTACGGGCTCTGCAACGGCTGGATCAGGCCGGGCAAGCCCGTCATCGAGGCCTCCAGCGGCTCGACCGCCGTCTCCGAGGCGTACTTCGCCAAACTCATCGGAGTGCCGTTCATCGCCGTGATGCCGCGCACCACCAGTGCCGAGAAGTGCCGGCTGATCGAATTCCACGGCGGACAGTGCCACTTCGTGGACGACTCGCGGAAGATGTACGAGGAGTCCGCCGCCCTGGCCGCGCAGACCGGCGGCCACTACATGGACCAGTTCACCTACGCCGAGCGGGCCACCGACTGGCGCGGCAACAACAACATCGCGGAATCGATCTACCAGCAGCTGAAGTTGGAGCGCTACCCGGAACCCGCGTGGATCGTCGCCACCGCGGGCACCGGCGGCACGTCGGCGACCATCGCCCGCTACGTGCACTACATGCAGTACGACACCAGGATCTGTGTCCCCGACCCGGAGAACTCCTGTTTCTTCGACGGCTGGACCCAGGGCGATCCGCTCGCCACCAGCGACTGCGGCTCGCGCATAGAAGGCATCGGCCGGCCGCGCATGGAGCCGAGCTTCGTGCCCGGGGCCATCGACCGGATGATGAAGGTGCCCGACGCGGCGACCGTCGCCGCCGTACGCGCCCTGGAGCTGGCCATCGGCCGCAAGGCGGGCGGCTCCACCGGCACGGGTCTGTGGAGCGCCCTGAAGATCGTCGCGGAGATGGTGGCAGCGGGGGAGAAGGGCAGCGTGGTCACGCTGATCTGCGACCCGGGCGACCGCTATCTGGACAAGTACTACTCGGACGACTGGCTGGCCGGACAGTGCCTTGACATCGCCCCGTACGCAGCGGCGATCGAGCGGTTCCTCGCCACCGGCGTGTGGCCGGACTGACTCAGGCCGACGCCGCCACCAGGTCGTGTCCGGCCGGTCCTGCCGGGCTCACTGATCCGGCTCGACCGACCGGACAGGACCCAGCCGCCGGTCGAGATTCCGTACGGCGTCCCGGAACGCGCGGCCGACACCGGGGCGCCCCAGACGCAGCGCCAGCCGGAACGGGGCGGCCCCGGCCGCCGCCATGGTCCACTGCACCCGGGTCCCGGACGGGGTAGGCGTGAGCCACCACTCCTCCAGCATCGCCCGCACGCCCGGCGCGTTGGTCTCGTCGACGCGGTACGCGTACCGCGAGCCCGGCTCCGCGCTCATGATCGTCTCCTGGAAGCGCGTGCCACCGCGCAACCGGACCTCCCGGCCCGCGCCCCCGCCGGTCGGCCGCGCCGAGGTCACCGCCGTGAACCAGGCGGGCCAGCCCTCGACATCCTCGGCGAGCGCGCGGTACACGGCCGAGGGCTCGGCACGCACCTCGGCCGCGAAGACGAGGCGCAGCGGTGCGGAATCGACGAAGTCGAGTTCCACGGGCCTCAATCGGTGAGCCATGAACCGTAACCTCCGGGCAGCAGGGCAGGGGACCGCACACGATAGCTGGCGGACCGTCAGATGGGCACTACCGGGCGGATCCCGGTCCCCCGGCCAGCAGACCGTCCAGGGCCCGGCCGAAAACACGTCGGCCCGCCATGGCCAGTACCGGGTCGAACACCCCCGGCACCCCCCGCACCCGCAGGTCCTCCACCCAGGTCACGCGCGTCCCGCCAGGCGTCTGCCGCACACCGATCTCGGCCCAGCCCAGGACGGTCCGGCCGTGCTTCTCCAGTCGGCAGTGCCCCGGCCGCCCGCACTCCGGCGGTTCCCAGCACACGACCTCCATCGGGTCGTCGAAGCCCACGGGCCCCACACCCGTATGCGCGACGAGCAGGGTGCCCTCGGCCGTGGGGCCCGGAGTCAGCACCGAGATCCGGGTCAGTGGCACCTGCGCGGCGTGGGCGGGCCAGTCGGTGAGCCGCAGCCAGGCCTCTCCGGCCGGCAGCGGCGTCGTACGGCCGATCCGGAAGACGGTCACTCCGCAGGCTCGGCCGGCTCGCCCGCCACCACCAGATGCGGCAGATGCTCCGCGATCTCCTCGCGTGCCTCCGGCGGCAGCCCCGCGTCCGTCACCAGCGTGTCGACGTCCTCCAGCCGCGCGAACGAACTCAGCCCCACCGTCCCCCACTTGGTGTGGTCGGCCACGACCACCACCCGGCGCGCCGAGCGCATGAACCGGCGGTTCGTCTCCGCCTCCGCCAGGTTCGGAGTGGACAGACCCGCCTCGACCGAGATGCCGTGCACCCCGAGGAACAGCACATCGAAGTGGAGAGAGCGGATCGCCTGATCCGCGACCGGCCCGACGAGCGAGTCCGACGGCGTCCGCACACCACCGGTGAGGACCACCGTCGCCGCAGCGGTCCGCTGGCCGCTCGCCGCGCCCGCCTGCTGCGCCGCGTGGAACACATCCGCGACCCGGACCGAGTTCGTCACCACCGTCAGGTCGGGGACGTCGACGAGATGCTGCGCCAGGGCGTAGGTCGTCGTGCCGCCCGAAAGAGCGATCGCGCTGCCGGGGAGCGCCATCACCGCGGCCGCCCGTGCGATGTCCTCCTTCGCGCTCAGCTCCAGTGAGGACTTGGCTTCGAAGCCCGGCTCGTGCGTGCTCGCATCGGCCACCGGCACCGCACCGCCGTGCACCTTCTCGATCACGCCCTGCCGGGCGAGGGCGTCCAGGTCCCGGCGCACGGTCATGTCGGAGACGTTCAGCCTGCGGGTCAGCTCATTGACCCGTACGCCGCCGCGCCGCCGTACCTCGTCGAGGATCAGGGCTCGCCGCTGCTCCGCGAGGAGGTTCTGATTGTCGCTCACCGCCGGGGTCGGTCCTTTCGTCGTGCCGTCGCGTCACCGCTGTTCACCAAGGTTTCTCATCCTGCCACGGTCCGTTCGCACCGGGCGCGGGGAGATTCCGTGAGAGCCCTGCGGCAGCCGCCGTGATCCGGGATTCTGGTCCAGCGCCGTAGATCCTCCCACCAGAGAGCGAGTCACAGAAGTGTCCCCTGCCTCACCGGATCCGGCCCCGCAGAGCGGCGGCGGCGCCGCGCTGGAACTGTTGGTCCATGGCGTCGGCGGGGCCACCCCGCAGGACATGCTCGGCGACCCCCGTACGGTCCGGATCACCGGTGACGGAACCGCCGCCGTGTACCGGCGCAGCGACGACGCCGAAGCCGAGCAGCACCCCGAGCGCTACCAGGACGGACCGGTCCCGGAGGCCTACTGCTGGTCCAACCTCACCTCCGGCAACGGTGCAAGGGCGCTGTGGCTGCTGCTCCTGCCCTTCATGGTCGTCAACCTGGCCCACTGGATGCGGCCGACGACCAAGGCCCCGGCGAGGACGGTGCGCCTGTACGGGATGCTGGTCCGGCTCGTCGCGCTGAGCCTCACCGTCCTGCTCACCGCCACCGCCTGCGAGGTCGCCCTCGATCTCACGGCCTGGCAGTGCGCCGGCTCGGCACGCTGCTCGGCGGACAGTTCCTGGATCGGCTTCCTGTCCGCCGCGGGCGACGGCTGGTGGTCCCAGCCCGGCCGCCGTCTCTCCGTGGCGGCCCTTCTCCCGGCCGCGCTGGTGGGCCTGCTCTGGTACCTGTCCAACCGCACCTGGAACGCGTACGAGGCCCAGCGCCCGCCGAGCACCACGACGGACGAGCAGCCCGAGGCCGCTCACGCGACGCCGCAGCCGGACGAGGAGTCGGTCCGGCCCGCGCTCGGGCGGCCCGGGTTCTGGTACGGGCGGCGGCTCGTCGCGCGGCTGCGGGCCGCGCACACCGCCGCGGGCTTTCTCGTCATCGCGGCCGCCGTCGCCGGCGCGGCCGCGCGCCACGACCGCGGCGCGGACGTCCCGGCGCTCGAAGTCATGGGCTGGGCCCTGGAGTCGGTGCTCGCCGTCACGGGCGTCTTCGTCGTCGCGGTCGTCTTCCGCCGCGGACGCAGCGAGAACGTCCTCGACAACCGCGTCGACCGCGTCGTCGTCAGCTGGCTGCCCAGCGCCTCCCTCGTACTGCTCGCCCTGTCGATGCTGTATGCCTCGTGGTCGCGGTCCGGCTGGCGCTCCCACGGCACCCTCCCGGGCGACACCGCCTTCCGTGTCATCACCCTGGCCCAGGGGGCCCTCGTGGTCGCCCTCGCGATCGCCGCGCACGTCCTGTACCGCCGTGTCCGGCACGCGCGTACCGCGATGTACGGACTCGGCGGCCCGGCCGTCGCCCTGCTCGCCTGTGCGCTGGGGGGCGTCATGACCGGCGGAGTCGCCCAGTCCGTCGCCGACTGGCTGGACGGCCCCGGCACCCCCGGCACGGGGCAGGGACCGATCACCGGCCCCCCGGTGCTGCTCAGCTGGCAGTCGTCGGTCATCCCCGTCCTGCTGCTCCTGCTGCTCGTCCCGCTCGCGGTCCTCGGCGTACGGACCTGGCGCGCCGCGCGGTTCCTCGCCCGCCGGGTCGAGGAGGACTATCCGCAGGAGCGGCCCGACAGCGTCCGTACCCGCCGGATCGCCGGCACCCGGGCGCGGGCTGCACTGACCGACGCGGCCCCCACCGTCATCGGGATCATCTGCACGGCGACCCTGCTGCTCGGCGCGGGTGCGGTGGCCGGTGCCTGGGTGAGCGGCGAGGTGCCGGCCGAAGCCTTCGACCGGGCCCACCCGGCGGTGGAGGCCGCGGCGGACGTCGCCCAGACCCTCGGCTCCTGGCTGATCGGGCTCGGCTTCCTGCTCTTCGTCACCTGGGGCCGGCGCGCGTACCGGGACGCCTCGGCCCGCCGCACCATCGGCATTCTCTGGGACGTCGGTACGTTCTGGCCGCGCGCCGCCCACCCGTTCGCCCCGCCCTGCTACGCCGAGCGGGCCGTCCCCGACCTCACCTGGCGGATGGCGTCCTGGACCGCGGGCACCGGCGGACGGCTCGTCATCTCCGGTCACTCGCAGGGCAGTGTGCTGGCGGCCGCGGCGGTCTGGCAGCTTCCGGTCGCCACCCGCCGCCGGGTCGCCCTGCTCACGTACGGCTCACCGCTGGAGCGGCTCTACGGCCGCTGGTTCCCCGCCTACTTCGGGCCCGTCCCGCTGCGCGCACTCCACCAGGAGCTGCACTGCTGGCGCAATCTGTGGCGGCACACCGACCCGATCGGCGGTCCGGTGGGGCTCCCCGCCGAGGCCGGAAAGCCCCAGGTCGACCGGGACGCGCTCAAGGACCCCGTGGTGTACGGGCGTACGGACACGCATCCGCTGCCGGAGCCGGTCCTCGGACACTCCGACTACCAGGCCGATCCGGCCTTCGCGGAGGAGCGAGAGGAACTGCTCGACCGGCTGCCGCCTCCGCTGCCCCGCCAGCGGTCCGAAGCCGTCCGGACTCAGGGCAGTTCGGGCAGATCCTCCGGATAGAGCAGCGTCAGGTCGTCCGTGCTCGCCTCGGCGAGCACGGCGACCCGGCTCGCATGCCGCTCCACCATCGACTCGAACGTCTGGCGCGCGGTCCGGCCGTTGCCGAACGCGGGCCCCTTGGGCAGCGCCGTGAAGTACTTCCGCAGCGCCTCGGCCGTCCCCTCGCCCAGCCGGTACTCGTGCTCCTCGGCCTGCTGCTCCACGATCCGCAGCAGCTCGTCCGGCACGTAGTCGCTGAAGGTGATGGTCCGTGAGAAACGGGACGCCACACCGGGATTGACGGACAGGAACCGCTCCATCTCCGCCGTGTACCCGGCGACGATCACCACCACCGCGTCCCGGTGGTCCTCCATCAGCTTCACCAGGGTGTCGATGGCCTCGCGGCCGAAGTCCCGCCCCGAGTCCTCGGGGGAGAGGGCATACGCCTCGTCGATGAACAGCACCCCTCCGCGCGCCCGGTCGAACGCCTCCTGCGTACGGATGGCGGTGGAGCCGATGTGCTCGCCGACCAGGTCCACCCGGGAGACCTCCACGAGATGCCCGCGCTCCAGCACCCCGAGCGAGGCCAGGATCTCGCCGTACAGCCGGGCCACCGTCGTCTTTCCCGTACCGGGGGAGCCGGTGAAGACCAGATGCCGGCGGACCGACGCCGCCTTGAGACCCGCCTCCTGGCGCCGTCTGCCGACCTCGATCATGTTGGTGAGCGTACGGACCTCGCGCTTGACGCTCTCCAGGCCCACCAGCCCGTCCAGTTCACCGAGGACCGCGTCCGAAGTCCGCGTGGGGGGAACCGCGGGGCCGGGCACGGTGGCGGGCTCGCCGGCGCGCTGCCCGGGGATCATGGCGAGGAGCCCGGGCGACTGCGTGGCAGTGACCACCGCCGGGGTCTGCGCGGGCACGGCGCGCACAGCGCTCTCGTCGCTCGTGCACTCCTCCACGACGGTTCCGTCTCCGGGAAACTCGTAACCCCCGCGAGCGCATCGCTCGGTGCGGCAGCGCGTCAGCGTCGTACGGCAGCCGTCCATCACATGGAAGCCGTAGCCGCCGCTGCCCGTGACCCGGCAGCCGTGGAACGTGCCGCGGCCCTCGGCCGACACGTAGAAGCCGGCCTCCGCGGGCGATGTCACCGTGCACCGCTCGATCGTCGGGTCGGCGCCCTTGGTCACGATGACACCCGTCTGCACCCCGTCGACGGTGCAGTTGTTGAGTGTGCCCCCGCTGCCGTGGTCGCGGAACCAGGCGCCCGTGGACGCCTCCCGGATACGGCAGTCGTCGAGCTGGGCGGTGGCGCCGTCGCTGACCGACACCGCCGTGTTGCGCACCTGGGACAGATCGCTGTCGACCACGTCGGCGCGCGAACCGCGGTCGAGGACGAACAGGGCGTCCGGGACGTCGTGCACCCGGCAGGAGTCGAGAACGGCGGTCGCGCCGTCGCTGACCCAGACCGCCGGGTAGTCACCCGTGCTGTCGTGGATCTCGCACTGGTTGGCGTCCACGCGAGTGCCCGGATCCCATACCGACAGACCGTTGCGGCCGAACCGCCGCACGGTCGAGCGGGTGAGCGTGAGCACCGAACGGGACCGCAGATCCACCGCGTTCTCGGGAATGTCGTGGATGTCGCAGTCGGAGAGGGTGAGCACCGCGTCCGTGTCGAGCGTGATGCCGTCCGACGAGGTGCGGTGCACCTGCGAGTCCGTCAGATGCGCCGTCGCGCGCGAGGCGATCTGCACACCCGTGCCCTTGATCTCGTACACCTCGCAGCCGAGCGCCTCCAGCGCACTGGCCTCGCCGGTGACGCTCAGCCCGGAGCCCGAGGCATGGTGCACCCGGCAGCGCTCGAGACGCGGATGCGCCCCGCCGCGCACCGAAACCCCGGCCTGTCCCGCCGCGACGACCTCGCACTCCTCGAACACGCCGCCCGCGCCGTCCAGTACGGCGATGCCCACCCCGGCCGGATTGTCGACGATGCAGCGCCGCATGGTCGGTCGAGCCGCACCGCGCACCTCGATTCCCGCGGCCGAGCGGGTCACGATCCGGAGATCCGTGAGCTCCGGTGTGCCGTCCTCGACGAGCAGCGCGGGCGCCGCCGCGTCCTGCCCCTCGACATGCAGGTCCTGCACGGTCGCCGCGGCGCGCACCGTCAGCGGCACCCCCTCGGTCGGGGCGATCCGCACCGAGCCGACCGAGCCCTCGGGTCCGCGCAGCGTCACCGCGCGCTGCACCACGAGGTTCTCCCGGTAGGTCCCGGGCGCGACGGTGAGGATGTCACCGTCACCTGCGGCCTCCAGGGCTGCGGCGAGGGAGGCGTACTCGCCTGTGCGGCGCCGCCACCGCGATGTGCCGGTGTGCGTCACCTGGACCGTGCCCTGTGCCATGGTGCTGCTCTGCCCCCACCTCGTGCGTCGTTTGCGTGCTGTGCTGCGTGCTCTGCCGGTGATCTGCGCAGCGGTGTGCCGGCCGGGAGCGATGCCCGCCGCCCCCGCGGGACGGGGTCGCACCACCGTAGCGCGCGCGGCGAGCGGGAGTTGACCGGTCAGCTGCCCGTGCCCGTGAGGCCCCAGTCGGGACCGGCCTTTGCCCACGCACGGTCGAGCTGCGCGTACCGCCGGTGCATCAGCCGCCGTACGACCAGCCGTCTGGTTCCTTCGACGAGCCCCGCGGCCACGGCGGCCGCCCCGAGGCCCGCGATCACGGCGTGCGCCCGCGCGGTGTCCCGGTTCATGGGACGGCTGACGGCCTGCCCGCTGTCGTCCGTCCAGAGAAGGAACGTGTCGCCGGGATCGGAGGTGCGCGGGACGGTGGCGACCGTACCGCTGTGCCGGCTGCCGTCGGCGCCCGTCCACTCGGCGACCACCATCCGGCGTATCCGGTGCTCCATGGCCGCCTCCGGGTCGGCGGCGGAGCGCTGCGACGGCGTCGCGGCCCGCACCACACGGGCCGTCGTGCTGTGTCTCTCCTCGTGCTGGACGCGCACGGACCGCTCGAGGGCGCCGTCGGTCAGGCTGCCGCAGATCCAGCCGGTGGCCGGCACTCCCAGGGTCAGCAGCAGCACGGCGGCCAGCGCCACCCATGCCTCGACCAGATCGGTTGTGCGGCGCACGGGGTTGTGCCGCCAGCGCCAGAGTCCCGCCATCGCTCGCACCGTCCCGCACCCCCTTCTGCGCCCGTCATAGCCCCGTACGCAACGGCGTACGCGCGGATGGAACGAAGAGAGAGCCATCTCACCCGTGCTGGACGAGTAAGTCCTGTCTCCCGCCTGCTCCGCGCCGCCCGGCGCGCACTCCCGCGTAGCCCTTCGGGCACGGAAGTGCCCCCACGCTGCGTTGTCGGGATCGTCCAAGTACGCCCAGTACGAGGACGACCTCCCCCAACCTCCGGCCGGGGGTACCCCCACCGCCTTGCATCTGCACGCACCGGACGCCGCGAAGCCCGTCCTCCGGGCGGACGGCGGGAGACAGGACTTACTCGTCCAGGCCCGTGCCACTGTCCCAACGCGCGCGCCGACGCCCCGGGTTCCCGCCGGACGGGTGATCCCTCAGCCGAGGACGCGGACCGGATCCCCGACGCGGACGGTGCCCGTGTGCTCGGGCGCCACGTTCTGTCCGAAGACCAGCCGGTCCCCGAAGCGGCGGTGCCGCGCGAGGGTGCGCAGCGGCTCCTTGCCACGCTCCGCGGTCGTCTGGTCGGTGGTGGTGATGACACAGCGACCGCACGGCCTGGCCACCCGGAAGGTCACCTCCCCGACGGCGATGCGCTTCCACTCGTCCTCGGCCCACGGCGCCGTGCCGTCCACGACGAGATTGGGCCGGAAGCGGTTCATCGGCAGCGGACCCTCGTCGGGGTGGTCGCCCTGGGCGATGAGTGAGTTGAGCGCGTCGAGCGAGGCGACGGACGTGACGAGCAGGGGATAGCCGTCGGCGAAGGACACGGTCTCGCCCGGCAGCGCGTGTCCGGGATCGAGAGGACGCCGGTGCGCCGGATCGTCGAGATGCATCAGCCGGACCGGTGCGCCCAGGTACGCGCTGAACCATGCGTCGGAGGCGGCGCCGGCGGGCACCGCCTCCAGCTTCTCCCCGAAAAGCTCCACCGCGGTCGTGCCCACCGGCCCGGGCACCACGACGCTCAGCGGCGCCTGCCCGGGTGCGGACAGCCGGATGCCGGCGCCCCGCAGGGATGTGGCGGCTGCCAACGCCAGCCGCGGCTGCTGGCGTTGCGTGACCGCTCTGCCCATGGCGTCGACCAGCATCCACCGCCGGTCCCCGGCGAGCCCCCACGGTTCCACGACGGCCTCATCGACCGCGTAGCCCGCGACCGATTTGACCGGATGGATGTGGACGGAACGGAGCACTGCAGTGGCCATACGGCCATCCTGCCAGCCGCTCCGGACCTCCCGTCCGGTCACCTGAGGGCGACCCGTCGGACAGCCGGCGGGTCACCTCCCGGTCAGTACCCGCCGCCCTGGTAGGGGCGGTTGTACGGATCCTCGTACGGCGCCTGGGCGGGCACCGGGCGCGGCGCCGCGGGGCGCATCGCCTCGTACCCGGTCGCGACCGGGCGGGGCATGGGCTGCGGCTGGGCGCCCGGGTAGCCGCGCGGGCCGTTGGGCTGCTGGGGGATGTACGGCGCGGGCGCGTGCTGCAGCGGAACGGGCTGCGGCATCGGCTGCGGGTATCCGTACGAAGGCGTGGGGTGAGAAGGAGCCGCCGGGAGGGCGGGCAGGGCCGCGGGCAGCGCCGGCAGATAGCTGTGGCCGGTGTCGTACGCGGAAGGCACTCGGATCGGTGCGATCTGAGGCGTGCCCCGCTCAGCGACGAGGGAGTCGTAGATCGGGGTGTCGGGGAAAGACGGCGCGGAGTAGTAACCGCCACCGTAGGTGGAGCGGGGGGAGGTCATGGCACATAAGTTAAGCCCACGATGTGCTGGTTGGGGAGCCCGATAAGAGGGTTGTTTGACGTGTAACGAGTGAACACGTATCCCCAATGCGAGCGAACCTGGGAAAAACGGTCGCCGCGAGTCGTCTAGATCCTGTAAAGGGCAAGCTGAGAAGGGGTTACCCACGGGTCGCCCCGGGTCTTCCGGCTGTGCTCGGGCTAGGTTGGCGGCACACAGAACATGGGGTACGAGGACCCGCGATGGGGGCGAGGATGTCCATGCTCAAAGGAGCCAATGTTCCGGTACCCGCGCTGAACGTCCATGTCGAACTGGGCTGGCGTTCCGGTAACGGGGTGCCGGACGTCGACGCGTCGGCGCTGCTGCTCGACTCGGGATCGGGAAAGGTCCGCTCCGACGCGGACTTCGTCTTCTACAACCAGCCCGAGCACGCCTCGGGCGCGGTCCGCCACCAGGGCAAGCGCGCCGCCGGAGACGGGACGGCCGACCACCTCGTGGTCGATCTCGGGCGCGTCGAGCCCGCCATCGAGCGGATCGTGCTGGCCGCCTCGGCGGACGGCGGAAGCTTCGGACAGGTGCCGGGACTGTACGTACGGGTCCTGGACGCCGCCACGGGCACGGAGATCGCGCGCTACGAGAGCCAGGACGCGACGGTCGAGACGGCCTTCATCCTCGGCGAGCTCTACCGGCGCCAGGGAGCGTGGAAGTTCCGCGCCGTGGGACAGGGATACGGAACCGGCCTCCAGGGGCTCGCGACCGATTTCGGCATCACGGTCGACGAGCCCCAGCACGCCGCGCCCCCGGCACCGGCGGCACCGGTCGTCACCCCGGCGCCCGCAGCACCCGGGTTCGCCCCGGCGCCCGCGGCGCCGCCCGCACCGGCGAACGCTCCCGTGCGCCTCACCAAGGTCACGCTCACCAAGGAGTCGCCGACCGTCTCGCTCAGCAAGCAGGGCGGCACCTCCGGCGCCATGCGCGTCAATCTCAACTGGGAGGTGCGCAAGCAGTTCACGGGGTGGGGCGCCAAGCTCGGCCGGGCCGTCGCCATGCACAGCGACCTCGACCTCGACCTGTGCGCCCTCTACGAACTCACCGACGGCCGCAAGGGCGTCGTCCAGGCCCTCGGCAACGCCTACGGCTCGCTGCACCAGCCCCCGTACATCCATCTCGACGGCGACGACCGCACCGGGGCCTCGGCCACCGGCGAGAACCTCACCATCAACCTCGACCACAAGGACAAGCTCCGCCGCGTCGTCATCTTCGTCACCGTTTACGAAGGCGCCCGCAGCTTCGCCGACCTGCACGCCACCGTCACCCTCCAGCCGCAGCACGGCGCGCCGGTCGACTTCTCCCTCGACGACTGCACCGTGCCCTCCACCGTCTGTGCCCTCGCCCTCCTCACCAACGTGGGCGGCGACCTCGTGGTGCAGCGGGAGGCGCGCTACCTCGTACCCGAACGAGGCGTGAGCCCGCAGCGCACCATCGATTACGCCTATGGATGGGGAATGAACTGGACGCCGGGCAGGAAGTGACCTACGCCCGTCGTCAGCGTTCGGGTGCGGCTTCGGGACGGGCGTACGTACGCCCCTTCCAGGCCGCACCCCGCCCCCGGTAGTGCTGCACCGCCGAATCGACCGTCATCAGCAGATAGAGGAGCGCGGTGAACGGCAGTACCGGAGCGAGCCACAGCGTCTGCCGGTAGTAGCGCAGCATCGGGATGTACGTGCCGGCCATCACCGCCCACGCCAGGAACCCCGCCCAGCCGGCCACCCCGTCCCGGGAGGCGCCCGCGCCGCACAGTACGGAGAACACGGCGACGGGCGGCGCGAGGTAGACGACCGCGAGCCCCGCCACCGTCCCGGCGAGCAGCAGCGGATTGTGCCGCAGCTGGGCATACGCGCACCGGGACACCATCCGCCACAGATCCGCGAGCCGGGGATACGGACGGATGCTGTCCACCCGCTCGGCCAGCCCCAGCCAGACCCGCCCGCCGGCCCGCCGAACCGCCCGCGCCACCGCCACGTCGTCGATCACCGCCTGGCGCACCGACTCCGGGATCCCCGCCCGCTCGGCCATGTCCGTACGCAGCAGCACACAACCGCCCGCAGCGGCCGTCGCCCTCGCACGCTTCTTGTTGATCCAGCGGAACGGGTAGAGCTGCGCGAAGAAGTAGACGAAGGCGGGCACCACCAGCTGCTCCCAGCCCGTGGCCACCCGCAGCCGGGCCATCTGCGAGACCAGGTCGAGGCTGTTCGTCTTCGCAGCCGCGACCAGTTCGGACAGGCTGTCCGGCTCATGAGCGATATCGGCGTCGGTGAGCAGCAGATACTCGGGCCGGCGCTTGCGCGCGAGCGCGATGCCGTGCCGCAGCGCCCAGAGCTTGCCCGTCCAGCCCGCTTCCGGTTCGCCCGGTGAGGCCACGGTCAGCGGCAGCCCGTCGTACTGCTCCGACAGCTTGCGGGCGAGTTCGCCGGTGCCGTCCGTGCTGCCGTCGTCGATGAGGATCACCTCGGCCTCGCCCTGATACGACTGCCGCAGCAGCGACGGCAGGCTCTCCGGCAGCACACCGGCCTCGTCCCTGGCCGGTACGACGATCACGACGGACGGCCAGGTCCCCGGCGCCGTACGCCGGGGCAGCCGCTGATCCGTACGCCAGAAGAAGCCCTGCCCCAGCAGCAGCCACAGCCAGGCGGCCAGGGATCCCAAGGCGATCCACGCAATGGTGCTCATTCGCCGCAGTGTGCCCCACTACGCGGGGACCGCAAGAGCCGTCGGCTAGGGTAACCGGGTGAAGATCGCGCTCATGGACTCCGGAATCGGCCTCCTCGCGGCGGCCGCCGCGGTGCGTCGGCTGCGGCCGGACGCCGATCTGGTTCTCTCCTCCGACCCCGACGGGATGCCGTGGGGCCCGCGTACCCCCGACGACGTCACCGAGCACGCACTCGCCGTGGCCCGGGCAGCGGCCGCACACCGCCCCGACGCCCTGATCGTCGCCTGCAACACCGCCTCCGTGCACGCCCTGCCGGCGCTGCGCGCGGAGCTGGAGCCGGGGCTGCCCGTCATCGGTACCGTCCCCGCGATCAAGCCCGCTGCGGCGGGCGGCGGCCGGGTCGCCATCTGGGCCACCCCCGCCACCACCGGAAGCGCCTACCAGCGGGGGCTCATCCGGGACTTCGCCAACGGCGCCGACGTCACCGAGGTGCCGTGCCCCGGACTCGCCGACGCCGTCGAACAGGCCGACGAGGCTGCCATCGCCCGTGCTGTCGCGGCAGCGGCCGCACTCACTCCGATGGACGTACGTGCCCTCGTCCTTGGCTGCACCCACTACGAACTGGTCGCCGAACACATCCGTGCCGCCGTGAGCGCCGGCCGTTCCGACGCCCTGCCGCCGGTCGTCCTGCACGGCTCCGCCGGGGCCGTCGCCGCCCAGGCGCTGCGCCGGATCGACGCCGGTCCCGCGCCCGAGGCCACCCCGAGCAGCCTGCTGACGGTGCTGCTCAGCGGGCGTGAGTCGCAGCTTCCGGAGCGGGCGCTCGGGTACGCGGAAGGCGGGCTGCTGGGCGCGGTGCAGCCGGTCACGCCCGCGCACTGAGGAACGCGGCGGCGGGACCGGTCCCGAACCTCGCCCGGCCTGCGGTTCCGTGGATACGCCGGGGGTTTTGGGGTGGCTTTCCCGTTCTGTACGAACCGGTGCCCGCCGTGCGGAACGTGAGTACGCTGCGAAGCATGACGGACCACCCCCGTGACGAGGGGCAGGCCGCAGAGCGACTGCCCGCGATCTGGACCGGCCGTGCCACCAACCGCCTCCAGTGGGTGCTCGCGGCCGCAGGCGCGGCCTGTATGGCACTGGGCATCGAGCTGGCCGTCGATTCGCCGTGGACGTCGGGCATCGTCCCGCTGCTGATGTCGGTGATCGGCTGTGTCTCGGCCGGGCTGCTGATGCTCTTCGGGACGCTCGCCTTCGTGCATGTCGCGGTCAGGGTCGACCGCGATGCCATGGAGGTCCGCTGCGGCCATATGGGAGTACCCCGCAGGAGGATCCCGTTCTCGCAGGTCGTCGGGGCCGAATTCGCGCCGAGGGTCACCCCGCGTCACTGGGGTGGCTGGGGCTGTCGCTGGCGCCCGGAGAAGGGCACGGCCGTGATCGTCCGCCGCGGCGAGGGGATCGTCCTCACTCTCGGCGACGGCCGCACCTTCACGGTCACCGTGGACGATGCCGAGGCGGCGGTTCGGGTGATCCGGGACCTTCTGCGGCCGGGAGCATCGACGGGTACGACGACAGCCGAGGCCTGACGCGTCCGCGCCCGTGCCGGGTGGCGCCGGCACCGCGTGGTGCGTCGGCTGCGGACACCCCCTACTAGGTGCGTCGGCTGGGGACACCCGCCAGGTCCTGTCCGGGCGATCTTCGAGGAACAGGCCGTAGCTGTCGTCGCGAGCCCGAAGAGCTCGCCCGGACAGGGCCTAGTGGGGCGGACAGAAAAGTTTGCTTGTCGTGGGCCCCGCCCACCGAGTGGCGGGTGGCGGGGGGGAGGAAGAGAGGTGTGGGGGGGGAAGGGGTGTTTTGTCTTC
>NZ_JBVJKN010000057.1:0-31753 GCF_055585225.1 Streptomyces sp. NPDC053673
GCCCCGGTCACCGACGAGATGACGTCGGCCGACTTCTGGGTCCGCCATGTCCGCGAGACGGTCCGCTTCCTGGACGGCATCCGCGCCCTGGAGACGGCCGGAGTCACCACGTACCTCGAACTCGGCCCGGACGGTGTCCTCTCGGCGATGGCCCAGGACTGCCTGAACGGTGATGCCGACGGGGCCGCCGCCTTTGCGCCGATGCTGCGCAAGGGACGCCCCGAGCCCGAGACCGCGACCACCGCCCTCGCACAGGCCCATGTCCACGGCATCGCGGTCGACTGGCAGGCGTACTTCGCCGGCACCGGCGCCCAGCGCATCGACCTGCCCACCTACGCCTTCCAGCGGGAGCGCTACTGGGTGGATTCCTTCGCCGAGTTCGAGGACGTCGCCTCGGTCGGGATCGGGCCGGCCGGGCACCCGTTGCTGGGTGCGGCGGTCGAGCTGCCCGACTCGGGCGGGTTCCTCTTCACCGGGCGGCTTTCCCTGCGTACACACCCATGGCTCGCCGATCATGTGGTGGCGGACACTGTCGTGGTGCCCGGCGCGGCTCTCGTCGAGCTGGCGGTCCGTGCCGGGGACGAGGTCGGGTGCGACGGCGTGGAGGAGCTGACCCTCGAAGCGCCCCTCGTACTTCCCGAGAAGGGCGCCGTGCAGCTCCGCCTCACCGTGGGCGGGGCGGATGAGCAGGGGCGCCGTCCGGTGCAGGTGCACAGCCGGATCGAAGCCGGTGAGGACGGGCTTGCGGGCGGGGAGTGGTCCCGTAACGGAATCGGTCTCCTCTCCACCCGCACCGGCTCATCGGCATTCGACGCCTCGGGTGAGGCAGCCCAGTGGCCGCCCGCCGGGGCCGAGCAGGTCTCTGTCGACGCGGTGCGCGACCGGCTGACGGCCTCCGAGCTCTACCACGGGCCCGCGTTCCGGACCCTGACCCAAGTGTGGGCGCGGGGTGAGGAGCTGTTCGTCGAGGCGCGGCTCTCGGACGAGCAGCAGTCGTCGGCCGGGCGGTTCGCGCTGCACCCGGCACTGCTCGACGCCGCCTCGCAGGCACTGGCGGCAGGCCCGGTCGGTGCAGGGCGGATACCTCTCGCCTGGCGCGGGGTGAGCCTGCACGCGGTCGGGGCGGACACCCTGCGCCTCCAGATCACCCCGGTCGGCGTGGACACCGTCTCTGTTGTCCTGACCGATGAGCAGGGCGCGCCGGTCGCCTCGGTCGAGGCGCTGGTTACGGAGGGGGTCGATGCCGAGCGGCTCGCCGTGGCCCCGGCGGAGGTCCACGAGTCGCTGTTCCGGCTCGACTGGGTGCCGACGCAGACTCCGGCACGGCCGACTGGGGGGATTCTTACGGTCGTTGGCGATTCCGAAGGCAACGATCGCTCCCTTGTCGGCGCGTTGGAGGGCGTGGGCCTTTCGGCCGAGGCGTACGACGATCTCGCGGCGCTCGACACGGCCGTCGCGGACGGACGGGCCATGCCGCAGACGGTGCTCGTACCGTTCGTCGCGGCGGATAATGTGCCTGTTGCCGCCGATTCGGCGGAGGAGGCCGCGCGCCTCGCACAGGAGGTGCGCGAGGAAACACACCGCGCCCTCGCGTCCGTGCAGAGCTGGCTGGACAACGCCAGGTTCGCCGACGCCCGCCTGGTCGTCGTCACCCGCGGAGCGGTGGCGGCGGGTGAGGACTCCGAGGTCGACGACTTGGTCCACGCACCGGCGTGGGGTCTGCTGCGTGCGGCGCAGACCGAGAACCCTGACCGCTTCGTGCTTCTCGACCTCGATGGAGTCGACGCCTCCTACCGGGCGCTGCCGGGTGCCCTCGCCTCCACCGAGCCTGAACTGGCTGTACGTGGTGGGGCGATGTACGCGCCCCGTCTGGTCAGGACGGGCACAGGCACGGGGACGACCACGAACCCAGTTACGACTACGGAGGCGGCCACCGGAACGCCCGCCGCCCGTCGTATCGATCCGGAGGGCACGGTCCTGATCACCGGCGCGAGCGGCGGACTGGCGGGACTCTTCGCCCAGCACCTGGTCGCCGAGCACGGCGTACGGCACCTGCTGCTCACCAGTCGCCGGGGTGCGGAGGCCGACCGTGCTACGGAACTCACCGCGCGACTCGCTGAGTTGGGCGCACAGGTGACCTGGGCGGCGTGCGACGTGGCCGACCGGGACGCGCTGGCCGCGCTCCTGGAGTCCGTGCCCGCCGAGCGTCCGCTGACGGCTGTCGTGCACACCGCGGCCGTCCTGGACGACGGAGTCGTGGACCTGCTCACCCCGGAGCGGGTGGACCGGGTGCTGCGGCCCAAGGCCGAGGCCGCGCTTCATCTGCACGAGCTGACCCGCGATCTCGATCTGTCGGCGTTCATCCTGTTCTCCGCCGCTGCCGGCACACTCGGCGGTGCGGGGCAGGCCAACTACGCGGCCGCGAACGTCTTCCTCGACGCACTCGCCCGGCACCGGAGGGCCCGCGGTCTCACCGCGTTGTCCCTGGTGTGGGGTATGTGGGCCGAGGAGCGCGGGATGGCGGGCCGGCTGACCGAAGCCGAGCGTGGCCGGGCCGCGCGCGGCGGCGTCGCACCGCTGTCGGCGGCCGAAGGGCTCGCGCTCTTCGATGCGGCCCTCGCGGCGGACGAGCCCGTGCTCGTACCGGTCGGGATCGATCTCCCGACCCTGCGGGCGCGAGCCGCGGACGGCGGGATCCTGCCCATGTTCCGTGGTCTGGTACGGACTCCGGTGCGCAGGTCCGTGCAGAGTGCAGGCCGCGCGGCGGACGCGATGACCATGGACGGCGCCGGAGAGCGGACATTGGCGGAGCGGCTCACCGAGCTGTCGGCCGCCGCGCGGGAACGGACCGTACTGGACCTGGTGCGCGGTCAGGTGGCGGCCGTACTCGGGTACTCGTCGGCCGAACTCATCGGTGGTGGGCAAGCGTTCAAGGAGCTGGGCTTCGACTCGCTGACGGCGGTGGAACTGCGCAACCGGCTGGGGTCCGCGAGTGGTCTGCGGCTGCCGGCCACCCTGATCTACGACTACCCCAACCCGGCCGCCCTCGCCGAGCACCTGCTGAGCGAGGTGGCCCCGGACCCGGCGGAGCGCAAGCTCTCCGTACTGGAGGAACTCGACCGGCTGGAGAGCACCTTCTCTTCGCTGGCACCGGAGGAGCTGTCCGCGGCGGTGGGCGACGAGGCCGCGCACGCCCGGGTGGCGGTGCGGCTCCAGGCCCTGCTGGCGCAGTGGAACGACGCCCGGCAAGTGGCGGGCAAGACCGGAGCCGGCGAAATCGAAGAGGCCAGCGACGACGAGCTGTTCGCCCTCATCGACAAGAAGTTCGGCCAGGGCTGAACCGAGACCCGGACGCACCGCCGATCCCCCTCGGCGACGGCGGTGCGTCCGGACCCTGAACCCAGAGTCCCGAGTCATTCCGAGTACGTGCGAGAAACACCCCCCACGATCTCGACGATGCGAATAGGTGAAGCGCCAGTGGCGAACGAAGCAAAGCTCCGCGAGTACCTCAAGAAGGTCACGACGGATCTCGACGAGGCATACGGACGTCTGCGGGACATCGAGAGCCAGGCCCACGAGCCCATTGCCATCACAGCGATGAGCTGCCGCTTCCCGGGAGGCGTGCGCTCACCCGAAGAGCTGTGGGAATTGCTGAGTTCCGGCAGGGACGCGCTCACCGAATTCCCCGCGGACCGGGGCTGGGATCTCGACAACCTGTTCTCGGACGATCCCGACGACCAGGGCACGTCGATCACTCGTGAGGGCGGGTTTCTCGGCGAGGCATCCGCATTCGACGCTGCGTTCTTCGGGATCTCGCCGCGTGAGGCGATGGCGATGGACCCGCAGCAGCGGCTGCTGCTGGAGACGTCGTGGGAGGTGTTCGAGCGCGCGGGCATCGATCCGGACACGCTGCGCGGCAGCCAGTCCGGCGTCTTCGTCGGGATCAACGGATCGGACTACATCACCCCGCTGCTGGAGGCGGCCGAGGACTACGCCGGGCACCTCGGCACCGGCAACGCCTCCAGCGTGATGTCCGGCCGGCTCTCGTACACCTTCGGTCTCGAAGGCCCGGCCGTCACCGTCGATACGGCCTGCTCTGCTTCGCTCGTGGCCCTGCACCTGGCGGTGCAGGCGCTGCGCGGTGGGGAGTGCTCGCTGGCCCTCGTGGGGGGCGTCCATGTGATGTCGACGCCGGGACTGTTCGTCGAGTTCAGCAAGCAGCGCGGGCTGTCGACGGACGGGCGCTGCAAGGCGTTCTCGGCCGATGCCGACGGGTTCGGCCCGGCGGAGGGCGTGGGAGTCCTGCTGCTCGAGCGGGTCTCCGATGCCCGGAAGAACGGTCATCCGGTGCTGGCGGTGGTGCGTGGTTCGGCGATCAACCAGGACGGTGCGAGCAACGGTCTGACGGCTCCGAACGGTCCGTCGCAGCAACGTGTGATCCGCCAGGCCCTCACCAACGCGCGGCTCTCCACCGACCAGGTCGACGTCGTGGAGGCACACGGCACCGGCACCAGCCTGGGGGACCCGATCGAGGCGCAGGCGCTGATCGCCACCTACGGTCAGGATCGCCCGGCCGGTCAGCCCCTGCTGCTGGGGTCCGTGAAGTCCAACATCGGTCACACGCAGGCGGCTGCAGGCGTCGCCGGGGTGATCAAGATGGTGCTGTCGATGCAGCACGGGGTGCTTCCGCAGAGTCTGCACATCGACGAGCCGACCCCGCACGTGGACTGGGAGTCCGGTGCGATCTCGCTGCTCACCGAACAGACCGCCTGGCCCGAGACGACGCATCGGCGTCGTGCGGGTGTGTCGTCGTTCGGGTTCAGTGGGACGAATGCGCATGTGATTGTGGAGCAGGCGCCGGTGGCGGAGGAGGTGTCTGCCGGGGTCGAGGGCTCCGGCGGTTTGCCGGTGGTGCCGTGGGTGCTGTCGGGTAAGAGTGCGGGGGCGTTGCGGGCGCAGGCGGAGCGGTTGTCGGGCTGGCTCGCGGGTGGGCCGGGTGCGTCGGGTGGGCCGGGGGGTGTGCGGGCGCTGGATGTGGGTTGGTCGTTGGCGTCGTCGCGGGCTGCTTTGGATCACCGGGCGGTGGTGCTGGGTGATCATGTGGCGGGTGTGGCTGCGGTGGCGTCCGGGGCGATGGCTGCGGGTGTGGTGACCGGCACCGTAGTCGGTGGGAAGACGGTGTTCGTGTTCCCTGGGCAGGGCTCGCAGTGGGCGGGGATGGCTGTGGGTCTGCTTGATTCATCGCCGGTGTTTGCTGCGCGGGTGGATGAGTGTGCGAAGGCGCTGGAGCCGTTCACGGACTGGTCGCTGCGTGATGTGCTGCGCGGTGTCGAGGGTGCGCCGTCGTTGGATCGGGTGGATGTGGTGCAGCCTGCGCTGTTTGCGGTGATGGTGTCGCTGGCGGAGGTGTGGCGGGCTGCGGGTGTGCGTCCGGGTGCGGTGATGGGGCATTCGCAGGGGGAGATCGCTGCCGCGTGTGTGGCGGGGGTCTTGTCGCTTGAGGATGCGGCGCGGGTGGTGGCGTTGCGGAGCCAGGCGATCGGACGTCTGCTGGCCGGGCTGGGTGGGATGGTCTCTGTGCCGCTGCCGGCGAAGGAGGTGCGGGAGCGGCTCGTCGCGTGGGGTGAGGACCGGATCTCCGTCGCGGCGGTGAACGGGCCTTCTTCGGTGGTGGTGTCGGGCGAAGTGCAGGCTCTGGACGAACTTCTCGCCTCGTGTGAGGCGGACGGGGTGCGGGCGAAGCGGATCGCGGTGGACTACGCGTCGCATTCGGCGCAGGTGGAGCTGCTGCGGGAGGAACTCGCCGGGCTGCTGGCCCCGATCACCCCGGGTACGGCTCACATCCCGTTCCTGTCGACGGTGACCGGGCAGTGGGTTCAGGGTTCGGAGCTTGATGGGGACTACTGGTTCCGCAATCTGCGGCGGACGGTGGAGCTGGAGCAGGCCACCCGGACGCTGCTGGAGCAGGGCTTCGGTGTGTTCATCGAGTCCAGCCCTCATCCCGTGTTGACCGTCGGTATCCAGGAGACGGTGGAGGACGCCGGGCGTGAGGCGGCTGTGCTCGGGTCGTTGCGCCGTAACGAGGGTGGTCTGGAGCGTTTGTGGCTTTCCCTCGGTGAGGCGTATGTCCGTGGTGTGGGGGTGGACTGGGACGCGGTGTTCGCCGGTACGGGAGCGCAGCGGGTGGATCTGCCCACCTACGCCTTCCAGTCGCAGCGGTTCTGGCCGGAAGCCGCTCCGGTCGAGGCCGTCCTTGCCCCGGCGGAGAGCGCGATCGACGGCCGCTTCTGGGAAGCCGTCGAACGCGAAGACCTCGAAGCACTGGCAGACACCCTCGCCTTCGACACGCCCGACACGATCGGCTCGTTGGGCGCGGTGCTGCCCGGCTTGTCCTCGTGGCGCCGGCAGAGCCGTGAGAAGTCCACCGTGGACGGCTGGCGCTACCGCGTCACCTGGAAACGGATCGCCGAGCCTGTCGCCGCCCGACTCTCGGGCACCTGGCTCGTCATCGTCCCCGAGACCCTGACCGGCCCAGCCGGCGAGTGGGCCGGCGCTGTCCTGCGAACGCTCACCGAACGCGGCGCGGATGTTCGTACCGTGCACATCTCCGCCAACGCCGCTGACCGCGACCGGCTCGCCGCGACTCTGCAGGCCGAGACGGGCGATGCCGCGCCCACCGGCGTACTCTCCCTCCTCGCCCTCGGCGGCGAAGGCGCCTTCGCTTCCGAGCTCGCGCTGTCCCAGGCACTCGGCGACGCCGACGTGACCGCGCCCCTGTGGTGCGTCACGCGCGGCGCCGTCGCCGTCGGCCGCTCCGAGCAGGTGGCAGACCCGGCGCAGGCGCTCATCTGGGGCCTCGGCCGCGTCGCGTCCATGGAGCAGGGCGGCCGTTGGGGCGGCCTGATCGACCTTCCCGCCGACCTCGACGACCGTACGCTCGCGAGGCTCGCGGGCGTCCTGGCCGGTGACGGTGCAGAGGACCAGGTGGCGCCGCGTGCCTCCGGTCTCTTCGGCAGGCGGCTGGTCCGCGCGCGTCTCGCGGACACCCCGGCCGTACGGGAATGGCGCCCCGAAGGCACCACGCTGGTCACCGGCGGCACGGGGGCGCTCGGTGCGCAGGTCGCCCGCTGGCTCGCCGAGAACGGCGCCGAGCACCTGCTGCTCACCAGCCGCCGGGGCACGGACGCACCCGGCGCGGCCGCACTGCGCGACGAACTGACCGCGCTGGGAACCCAGGTGACCATCGTTGCCTGTGACATGGCAGACCGTGACTCCGTGGCCGCCCTCATCGAGGGCGTTCCCGCCGACCAGCCGCTGACCGCCGTCGTGCACACGGCAGCCGTTCTCGACGACGGCGTCATCGAGGCGCTCACCCCCGAGCAGATCGAGCGGGTGCTGCGCGTCAAGGTCGACGCGACGCTCCACCTCCATGAGCTGACGCGTGATCTCGACCTGTCGGCGTTCGTGCTCTTCTCCTCCTTCGCCGCCACCTTCGGCGCCCCGGGGCAGGGCAATCAGGCCCCGGGCAACGCCTTCCTCGACGCCTTCGCCGAGTACCGCAGGGCTGCGGGCCTTCCCGCCACGTCCCTCGCCTGGGGCCCCTGGGGCGACGGCGGCATGGCCGAGGGCGCAGCGGGCGACCGGATGCGCCGCCACGGCATCCTCGCGATGTCGCCCGAGCGCACCCTGGCCTCGCTCCAGCACGCACTGGACCGCGACGAGACCACGCTGACCATCGCCGACATGGACTGGAAGAGGTTCACCCTCGCCTTCACCGCCGACCGGGACCGGCCACTGCTGCGGGAGCTCCCCGAGGCGCGCCAGATCATCGAGAGCGCGGAGCGGGAGTCCGCGGACGACCTGGCCGGGGGAGTGCCGCTCGCGCAGCAGCTCGCCGGACTGCCCGAGGTCGAGCAGGAGCGGCTGCTGCTCGACCTGGTCCGCACCGCCGTCGCGGCCGTCCTCGGCCACCCCGACCTGGCGGCGGTCGAGGCGAACCGGGCGTTCAAGGAGCTCGGATTCGACTCGCTCACCTCGGTCGAACTCCGCAACCGCCTCGGCGCGGTGAGCGGGCTGAAGCTGCCGGCCAGCCTGGTCTTCGACCACCCCACCCCCGCCGCTGTCGCCGCCTACCTTCGTGCCGGGATCGTGCCCGACGCGGCCGCGGGCGGGGCCCCGTTGCTGGAGGAGCTGGACAAACTGGAAGCCGTCCTTGAGCGGGGCACCGCCGACAATGTCGTACGGGCCCGGGTGACCATGCGGCTCCAGTCGCTGCTGGCGAAGTGGAACGAGAGTGACGACCCGGCGGGCGCGGTGGCACAGGCGGCCACGGCGGACGGCGTCGGGGCCGGGTCGGCGGACGGCGTGCTGGACGATGTCGAGCAGCTCCAGGAGGCGAGCGACGAGGAGCTGTTCGCCTTCATCAACAAGGGGCTCGGCCGCGCCTGAACCGCCGCAGCCGTCGCCATGAATCCGTGTCCGGGAATCCGGTGAATACGGTTATTGACGGCGTGCCTGTTATTTGGTCAGGATGGTCAGTCAGCTTGTAATTCTCGTATCGCCACTGCCCTCTGCGCACCCTGCCACCCAGGGGTGCGTAGGGGGCAGTTAGGGGTTGTCGGGGGGATTGAGCGGCGAATAACCTGCCGCTGATCAGTCGATTCGGTAGCCGATTCGGTGAAGAAAAGAAACGGCTGTGTACCCGATGTAATCCTCGGCTTTTTGCTGACAGTTTTCCGATGCCGTCTGCTGCAAATGGGTGGTTGCGTTAAATGGCGAATGAAGAGACGCTGCGGGACTACCTGAAGCTGGTGACGGCGGATCTGCATCAGACGCGTCAGCGGCTGCGCGACGTCGAGGCGAAGAACCAGGACCCCATCGCCATCGTCGGCATGGGCTGTCGCTATCCCGGCGGCGTGAACTCGCCCGAGGAGCTCTGGCAGCTCGTCGTCGACGGCGGCGACGCCATCACCGGCTTCCCCGCCGACCGCGGCTGGGACATGGAGACGGTCTACCACCCCGACCCCGAGAACCCGGGCACCAGTTACGCCGACCAGGGTGGTTTCGTCCAGGACTTCGCGCGCTTCGACCCGTCGCTCTTCGGGATCTCGCCGCGCGAGGCCCTCGCCATGGACCCGCAACAGCGGCTGCTCCTTGAAACCTCCTGGGAGGCGTTCGAGAGGGCCGGGATCGACCCGACCTCGATGCGCGGCAAGCAGGTCGGCGTCTTCGTCGGCACCAGCAACCACGACTATCTGACCGCGCTGCTGAGCTCGTCCGAGAACGTCGAGGGCTACCTCGGCACCGGCAATGCGGCGAGCGTCGCCTCCGGCAGGCTCTCGTACACCTTCGGACTCGAAGGCCCGGCCGTCACCGTCGACACCGCCTGCTCGTCCTCCTCGGTCGCCCTGCACCTGGCCGTGCAGGCGCTGCGCAACGGAGAGTGCTCGCTCGCGCTGGCGGGCGGCGCCACCCTGATGTCCGCGCCCGGCACCTTCATCGACTACAGCAAGCAGCGGGGCCTCGCCACCGACGGCCGCTGCAAGGCGTTCTCGCCGGACGCCGACGGCTTCAGCCTCGCCGAGGGCGTCGGCATCCTGCTCGTCGAGCGGCTGTCCGACGCCCGCCGCAAGGGCCACCCCGTCCTCGCCGTCGTCCGTGGTACCGCCGTCAACCAGGACGGTGCGAGCAACGGTCTCACGGCGCCGAACGGCCCGTCGCAACAGCGCGTCATCCTCCAGGCGCTCTCCAACGCCCGCCTCACCCCCGACCAGGTCGACGCCGTCGAGGCGCACGGCACCGGTACCGGCCTCGGCGACCCCATCGAGGCGCAGGCCCTCATAGCCACCTACGGTCAGGACCGCCCCGACGGACGTCCGCTGTGGCTCGGCTCGCTCAAGACCAACATCGGGCACGCGCAGGCCGCGGCCGGTGTCGCGGGCGTCATCAAGAGCGTCATGGCGATGCGGCACGGTGTGCTGCCGCGCACCCTCCACGTGACCGAGCCGACCCCGCACGTCGACTGGTCGGCGGGCGAGGTGTCGCTCCTCACCGAGGCGCGGCCGTGGCCGCAGAACGACCAGCCGCGCCGCATCGGTGTCTCCTCGTTCGGTATGAGCGGCACCAACGCGCACATCATCCTGGAGAGTGCACCGGAGGCCACGGCCGATCAGCCGGCCGCCGCCGCCCCGGAGGGCCCCCAGGCCGCCCTGCCCGTCGTCCTGTCCGGCAGGACCGAGAGCGCGCTGCGCGCCCAGGCCGCCGCGCTGCACGCCCATGTCGCCGCCCGGCCCGGCCTCGGCATCGCCGACCTCGCCTTCTCGCAGGCCCTCACCCGGGCCGCCCTGGACCGCCGCGCGGCCGTCGTCTCCGACGACCGGGACAGCCTGCTGGCCGGACTCGCCGCACTGGCCGAAGGACGCCCGACCGCCGAAGTCGTCGAAGGAAGCGCCACGGAAGGCAAGGTGGCCTTCCTGTTCACCGGGCAGGGTAGTCAGCGGCTCGGTATGGGCCGTGAGCTGTACGGGACCTACCCGGTGTTCGCCCAGGCACTGGACGCGGTCTGCGACCGCCTTGATCTCGAAATGCCCCTGAAGGACGTCCTGTTCGCCGACGAGAGCGATCTGCTGGACGAGACCGCGTACACCCAGCCCGCACTCTTCGCCGTCGAAGTGGCGCTGTTCCGGCTCGTGGAGAGCTGGGGCCTGAAGCCGGACTTCCTGGCCGGGCACTCCATCGGCGAGATCGCCGCCGCGCATGTGGCCGGAGTGCTGTCCCTGGAAGACGCCTGCACCCTGGTCGCCGCCCGCGGCCGGCTGATGCAGGCACTGCCCGGTGACGGCGTCATGATCGCCGTACAGGCAGCCGAGGACGAAGTCCTGCCGCTGCTCACCGACCGGGTGAGCATCGCCGCGATCAACGGCCCGCAGTCGGTCGTCATCGCGGGTGACGAGGACGCGGCGACCGAGATCGCGTCGGGCTTCGAGACCCAGGGACGCAAGACCAAGCGCCTGGCGGTCAGTCATGCGTTCCACTCGCCGCACATGGACGGCATGCTCGACGCCTTCCGCGAGATCGTCGAGGGCCTGTCGTACGAGGCCCCGCGCATCCCGGTCGTCTCCAACCTGACCGGTGCCCTGGTCACCGACGAGATGGGCTCGGCCGACTTCTGGGTCCGGCACGTGCGCGAGGCCGTACGGTTCCTCGACGGCATCCGCTGGCTGGAGAGCCGAGGCGTCACCACGTACCTCGAACTCGGCCCCGGCGGTGTCCTGTCCGCCCTCGGACAGGACTGCCAGACCGCGACCGGAGCCCGCGCGGCGGCCTTCCTGCCCGCGCTGCGCACGGGCCGCCCGGAGCCGTGGTCGCTGACCGCCGCCGTCGCCGGCGCCCATGTGCGCGGGCACTCCCCGGACTGGGCCGCGCGCTTCGCCCAGGCCGGCGCCCAGCGCGTCGAGCTGCCCACCTACGCCTTCCAGCGCGACCTGTACTGGCCCCGCGACCCCTTCACCGACTTGGCGGAACCCGCCGAAGGCGGCGAACTCGGCGCCACCGACGCCAAGTTCTGGGAAGTTGTCGACAGCGAGGACCTCGCCGCGCTCGCCGACACCCTCGGAGTCGACGGGGACCAGCCGCTCAGCAGCGTGCTGCCCGCCCTGTCCGCGTGGCACCGTCGCCACCGCGACCGTGACACCGTCGACGGCTGGCGCTACCGCGTCACCTGGAAGCCGCTCACGGAAGCAACGCCCGGGCCCCTCGCCGGGCACTGGCTTCTCGCCGTGTCCGCCGACGACCCCTGGGCGTCGGCCGCCGAACGGACCCTGGCCGCGCGCGGTGCCACCGTGCGCACCCTCGTACTCGATGCCGCCGCCGACGACCGTGCCGCCATCGCCCGGCGCATCGGTGAGGCCCTCGCGGATGCCGACGAGCCGGCCGGGGTGCTCTCCCTGCTCGCCCAGGACGAGCGGCCGCACCCCGTGGACCCGGCCGTGCCCGCCGGGCTGGCCGCCACCGTCGCCCTCATCCAGGGGCTCGGCGAAGCGGGAGTCGACGCACCGCTGTGGACCGCCACCCGGGGCGCGGTCTCCACCGGCCGCTCCGACCGCCTCACCAGCGCCGTCCAGGCCCAGGTCTGGGGTCTCGGCCGCACCGCCGCGCTCGAACTGCCCGGCCGCTGGGGCGGTCTCGTCGACCTGCCGCAGACCCCCGACGACCGGTCCGCCGGCCGGCTCGCCGACGTCCTCGGCGGCCTCGGCACCGAAGACCACCTCGCCGTACGCTCCACCGGAGTCTTCGTCCGCAGGCTGGTCCGCGCTGCCCAGGACGAGCGGCCCGCCACCGAGTGGACCGCCGGCGGTACGGCTCTGATCACCGGCGGGACCGGCGCGCTCGGCCGGCATGTCGCCCGCCGGCTCGCCCGCACCGGCACGGCCCACCTTCTGCTGGTCAGCCGGCGCGGCCCGGACGCCGAGGGCACCGACGAACTCGCCGCCGAACTGCGCGAGCTGGGCGCCGACGTCACCTTCGTCGCCTGCGACGTCGCCGACCGCGACGCGGTCGCGGCGCTGCTCGCCGCCATCCCCGCCGAGCACCCTCTCACCACCGTCGTCCACGCCGCCGGCATCCTCGACGACGGCGTCCTGGACGGCCTGACCCCGCAGCGCTTCGCCGGAGTCCTGCGCCCCAAGGCCCACGCCGCGCACGTGCTGCATGAGCTGACCCGCGACCTGGACCTGTCCGCGTTCGTCCTCTTCTCCTCCGTCGCCGCCACCTTCGGAGCCGCCGGGCAGGCCAACTACGCGGCGGCCAATGCCTACTTGGACGCCCTGGCCGAGCAGCGCCGCGCCGACGGCCTGCCCGCCACCGTGCTCGCCTGGGGTGCGTGGGCCGAAGGCGGCATGGCCACCGACGAACTCGTCGCCGAACGCCTGCGGCTGGCCGGACTGCCCGCCCTCGCGCCCGAACTCGCCCTGTCCGCGATGCACATGGCGCTCACGCTGGACGAGACCTCCTCCGTCGTCGCCGACATCGACTGGCAGCGACTGGCCCCCGGCCTCACCGCCGTACGCCCCTGCCCGCTGATCGCCGACCTGCCCGAGGCCGCTCACGCGCTCGCCACGGCCGGGTCGGCCCCCACGTCCGGCGCCGCCGCCGACACCCTTGCGCGACAGTTGGCGGACGCTCCGGCAGCCGAACGCGACCAACTCGCGTTGGAGTTCGTCCGCGCCCAGGTCGCCGCCGTCCTCGGCTACGCGGGACCGGAGTCCGTCGACCCGGCCAGCGCGTTCCGGGATCTCGGCTTCGACTCGCTCACCGCCGTGGAGATCCGTAACCTCCTCACCTCCCGAACCGGCCTGCGGCTGCCCGCCACACTGATCTTCGACTACCCCAACTCCCTCGCCCTGGCCGCCTTCCTCCAGAGCGAGCTGCTCGACGCGCACACCACGGACGCCGCTGTTCGCACCCCCGTCCCCGCGGGTCCGGCCGCCGACGACGACCCCATCGCCATCGTCGCGATGAGCTGCCGTTTCCCCGGCGGCGTCGAGACCCCCGAGGACCTCTGGCAGCTCCTTGTCACCGGCCGCGACGCGATCGCCGGCTTCCCCTCCGACCGGGGCTGGGACCTCGACGGGCTGTACGACCCCGAGGCCGTCGCCGAGAACACCAGCTACGTCCGGGAAGGCGGGTTCCTCGCCGACGCCACCGACTTCGACCCGGCGTTCTTCGGGATCTCGCCGCGCGAGGCCCTCGCCATGGACCCGCAGCAGCGGCTCCTGCTCGAAACCTCGTGGGAAGTCTTCGAGCGGGCCGGGATCGACCCCGCCACCGTGCGGGGCGAGCAGGTCGGCGTCTTCACCGGAACCAACGGCCAGGACTACATCAATGTCATCCTGGCCGCCCCCGACGGCGTCGAGGGCCTCCTCGGCACCGGCAACGCCGCGAGCGTCGTCTCCGGCCGCGTCAGTTACGTACTCGGCCTCGAAGGCCCGGCGGTCACGGTCGACACCGCCTGCTCGTCGTCGCTGGTGGCGCTGCATTGGGCCATTCAGGCGCTGCGGCAGGGCGAGTGCACCATGGCCCTGGCCGGTGGCGTGACCGTGATGTCCACACCTGCCTCGTTCATCGACTTCAGCCGTCAGCGGGGACTCGCGCAGGACGGCCGGATCAAGGCCTTCGCGTCGGCCGCCGACGGTACGGGCTGGGGCGAGGGTGTCGGCATGCTGCTCGTGGAGCGGCTGTCCGACGCGCGGGCCAAAGGCCATCCGGTGCTTGCGGTGGTGCGTGGTTCGGCGATCAACCAGGACGGTGCGAGCAACGGGCTGACGGCCCCCAACGGTCCGTCGCAGCAGCGGGTGATCCGCCAGGCGCTGGCGAGTGCGGGTCTGTCCGCCGCTGACGTGGACGCGGTGGAGGCGCATGGCACGGGCACGAAGCTCGGCGACCCGATCGAAGCCCAGGCACTCCTCGCGACGTACGGGCAGCACCGACCGGCCGATCAGCCGTTGCTGCTGGGCTCGATCAAGTCGAACATCGGTCACACGCAGGCCGCCGCCGGTGTCGCCGGTGTCATGAAGATGGTGCTGGCGATGCAGCACGGGGTGCTGCCGCAGACCTTGCACGTGGACGAGCCGACCCCGCACGTGGACTGGACGGCCGGTGACATCGACCTGCTGAAGGAGAAGCAGGAGTGGCCCGAGACCGGCCGCCCGCGCCGGGCGGGCGTCTCTTCCTTCGGCATCAGCGGCACCAACGCCCACACGATCATCGAGCAGGCCCCGCAGGCCGTGCCGTCCACGACCGCGGCGCAGGAAGTGGCCCCGGAGCGTACCGACGGCCCTCTGCCGTGGCTGATCTCCGCCAAGAACGATGATGCTCTGCGCGACCAGGCGCGCCGACTGCACGCCCACGCGGAGCTGCACCCCGACCTGCGCCCCGCCGACCTGGGACTCTCGCTGGCCGTCGGCCGCTCGGCGTTCGAGCGGCGCGCCGCCGTGGTCGCCGCAGACCGGGAGGGTCTGCTGGCAGGGCTTGAGGCACTGGCCGAGGGAGCTTCGGCGGCGGGACTGGTGGAGGGCTCACCGGTCGGCGGCAAACTCGCCTTCCTGTTCACCGGGCAGGGGAGTCAGCGGCTGGGGATGGGCCGGGAGCTCTACGAGGCGTATCCGGTCTACGCCGAGGCGCTGGACGCGGTCTGCGCTCACGTCGACGCGTACCTCGAAGTACCTCTGAAGGACGTGCTGTTCGGGTCCGATGCCGAGGCGTTGGACCGGACGGAGTTCACGCAGCCCGCGTTGTTCGCGACGGAGGTGGCGCTGTTCCGGCTGGTCGCGTCATGGGGTGTGAAGCCCGATTTCCTGGCGGGGCACTCGATCGGCGAGATCGCGGCGGCGCATGTGGCGGGCGTGCTCTCGCTGGAGGGCGCAGCCGAACTGGTCGCGGCCCGCGGCCGGTTGATGCAGGCGCTGCCGGGAGGCGGCGTGATGATCGCCGTACAGGCGTCGGAGGAAGAGGTCCTGCCACTGCTGACCGGCGGCGTGAGCATTGCCGCGATCAACGGCCCGCAGTCCGTGGTCATCGCGGGCGACGAGGACACGGCGGTCGAGATCGCCGAGAGCTTCCAGGTGCAGGGGCGCAAGACGAAGCGCCTGGCCGTCAGCCATGCCTTCCACTCGCCGCACATGGACGGCATGCTCGACGCCTTCCGCCGCGTCGCGGAGGGGCTGTCGTACGAGTCCCCGCGTATTCCGGTCGTCTCCAACCGGACCGGAGCCGTGGTCTCGGACGAGATGTGCTCGGCCGACTTCTGGGTCCGCCATGTGCGGGAGGCGGTCCGGTTCCTGGACGGCATCCGTGCCATGGAGACCGCCGGCGTCACCACGTACCTCGAACTCGGCCCGGACGGGATTCTGTCCGCCCTCGCGCAGGAGTGCGTCGCAGGGGAGGCCGTCTTCGTCCCCGTCCTCCGCAGCGGCCGCCCCGAGCCCGAGACGATGACCACGGCGCTCGCGCAGGCGCACGTCCACGGCACAGCGGTCGACTGGCAGGCGTACTTCTCCGGCACCGGCGCCCACCGCGTCGACCTGCCGACGTACGCCTTCCAGCGCCGGCGCTACTGGCCGGCCGTCTCCTCCCTCCACCTCGGCGATGTGGAGGCGATCGGCCTCGACGACACCGCACACCCGCTGCTCAGCGCCGGGGTCGCCCTGCCCGAGTCCGACGGCATGGTGTTCGCCGGGCGGCTCGCGCTCTCCACGCACCCCTGGCTCGCCGACCACGCCATTCTCGGCAGTGTCCTGCTGCCCGGTACGGCCTTCGTGGAGCTGGCGATCCGTGCCGGTGACCAGGTCGGCTGCGACTACCTCGAGGAGCTGACCCTCGAAGCGCCGCTGGTCCTGCCCGAGCACGGCGGAGTGCAGCTGCGGGTGTGGGTCGGTGCCGCCGACGAGGCCGGGCGTCGCCCGCTCGCCCTGCACTCCCGTGCCGAGGGGCCGGCCGCCGAGGAGCCGTGGACGCGGCACGCCGGCGGTGTGCTCTCCGAGGGTGGACGGCCCCAGGCTGACTTCGACCTGGCCGCCTGGCCCCCCGGCGACGCCACCGAAGTCGAGCTGACGGGGCGGTACGACGGGCTCGCCGACATCGGATTCGCCTACGGTCCCACCTTCCGGGGCCTGCGCAGGGCATGGCAGCGCGACGGCGAGATCTTCGCCGAGGTGCGGCTGCCCGAGGGCACCGAGGACGAGGCGAGCCGGTTCGGGCTGCACCCGGCACTGCTCGACGCGGCCCTGCACGCCATCGGCCTGGGCGGCGTCGGTGCGGACGACGGCGTGGGGCGGCTGCCCTTCGCCTGGACGGGCGTGTCACTGCACGCGGGCGGTGCCGCCGCACTGCGTGTCCACCTTGCCCCGGCGGGGGCCGAGGGGGTGCGCCTGGAGATCGCGGACGCCTCGGGCACCCCGGTCGCGGCCGTCGAGTCCCTCGGACTGCGCCCGGTGACGGCCGATCAGCTCCGGGCGGCGCGTGCCACGTATCACGAGTCCGTCTTCCGCCAGCAGTGGACCGAGCTCCCGGGATTGATCGCTCCGGCCGACGGCTCCGCGTTCCGGTACGCGGCCCTCGGCGACGGCGACGGCATGGCGTTCGGGGACACGGGCGCCGATCGCTACCCGGACCTGGCTGCGCTGGCCGCCGCCGTCGACACCGGAGCGGCCGTACCGGACGAGGTCGTCGTCACCCTCGTGCCCGGCCATGAGGTCCCCTCCGCACCGGCCGTGCACTGCGCCGCGCACGACGCACTCGCGCTCGTCCAGGCCTGGCTGGCGGACGAGCGGTTCGCCGCATCCCGACTGGTCTTCGTCACCCGGGGCGCGGTGGCCACGGACCCGGCCGACGGCGTGAACGACCTGGCCGCCGCCACCGTGTGGGGCCTGCTGCGGTCCGCGCAGACGGAGAACCCCGGCCGGATCGCACTCGTCGACACCGACGGCCACAACCGTACCGGTCAGGCCCTGAGGGCGGCGCTCACCTCCGACGAGGAGCGGTTCGCGCTGCGTGGCGGCGCGGTGCTCGTGCCGCGCCTCGCCCGCGTCGAGACCCGACACGGAACCCGGCAGGCGACCCGGCACGGGGCCGGGGACAGGACGGGGCAGGAAGACGCCGACCGCGCCCCTGCCTTCGGCCCCGGCGGCACGGTGCTGATCACCGGTGCCACGGGTGCCCTGGGCGGCCTGATCGCCCGGCACCTCGTCGCCGAGTACGGCGTGCGGCGGCTGCTCCTCGTCGGCCGCCGCGGAGGCGACGCCCCGGGAGCCACCGAACTCGCCGCCGAAATCGCCGAGTCGGGCGCCCGTGCGACCTGGGCGGCGTGCGACGTCGCCGACCGGGACGCGCTGGCAGCCGTCCTCGACGCCATCCCCGCCGAGCACCCGCTGACCGCCGTCGTCCACACCGCCGGAGTCCTCGACGACGGGATCATCTCCTCGCTGACCCGCGAGCGGCTCTCCACGGTCCTGCGCCCCAAGGTCGATGCGGCACTCCACCTGCACGAGCTCACCCAGGGCCTGGACCTCTCCGCGTTCGTGCTCTTCTCCTCCACCTCCGGCCTCTTCGGCGGCCCGGGACAGGGCAACTACGCCGCCGCCAACGCGTTCCTCGACGCCCTCGCCCAGCAGCGCCGCGCCCAAGGGCTCCCGGCGATCTCGACGGCCTGGGGTCTGTGGTCCGTGGCCGACGGCATGGCAGGAGCCCTGGACGCGGCCGACGTCAACCGCATGCGCCGGGCCGGACTGCCCCCGCTGACGGCTGCCGACGGCCTGGAGCTGTTCGACACGGCCGTCTCCCTTCCCGACGCATCCGTCGCCCTCATGCGGCTGGACACCGAAGCCCTGCGCACGCAGGCGGCTGCGGGCGCCATCGCTCCGCTCCTGCGCGGTCTCGTACGCGGCGTGGCCCGGCGGACCGTCGACGCTTCGACCGCTGCCGGAAACGCGGAGCCGGAACTGCGCGGCAGGCTGACCGGGCTCTCCGTCGCCGAACAGGACCGCGCCCTGCTGGATCTGGTCCGTACCGAAGTCGCCGCGGTACTCGGCCACCCGGGCCCCGCGGCCGTCGAGTCGGGCCGGGCCTTCAAGGAGCTGGGCTTCGACTCGCTCACCGCGGTCGAGCTGCGCAACCGGCTGAACGCCCGCACCGCGCTGCGTCTGCCCGCGACCCTGATCTTCGACTACCCGGACCCGACCGTCCTCGCCCGCCACCTGCGTGCCGAGCTGATCGGCGACGACACCACGGCGTCCGTGGCCGAGCCGGTGACGGCGGCGTCCGACGACGAGCCCATCGCCATCGTGGCGATGAGCTGCCGGTACCCCGGCGGCGTCCGCACCCCCGAAGACCTGTGGCAGCTCCTGACGGCCGGCGTGGACGGCATCACGCCCCTCCCGGAGAACCGCGGCTGGGACACCGAGGCGCTGTACGACCCCGACCCGGAGAGCCAGGGCACCAGCTACGCCCGCGAAGGCGGATTCCTGCACGACGCCGCCGAGTTCGACGCGCCCTTCTTCGGTATCTCGCCGCGCGAGGCGCTCGCCATGGACCCGCAGCAGCGGCTGCTCCTCGAGACCACCTGGGAGGTCTTCGAACGCGCCGGCATCGCGCCGTCCGCCGTGCGCGGCAGCCGTACCGGTGTCTTCGCAGGCGTCATGTACCACGACTACGGCGCGCGACTGCACGCCGTGCCCGACGGCGTCGAGGGCTACCTCGGCACCGGAAGCTCCAGCAGCATCGTCTCAGGACGCGTCGCCTACACCTTCGGTCTGGAGGGCCCGGCTGTCACCGTCGACACGGCCTGCTCTTCTTCGCTGGTCGCCCTGCATCTCGCGGTCCAGGCGCTGCGCAACGGCGAGTGCACGCTCGCCCTGGCGGGCGGTGTCACCGTGATGTTCACGCCCGGTACCTTCATCGAGTTCAGCCGCCAGCGGGGCCTGGCCGCCGACGGCCGCTGCAAGTCCTTCGCGGCCGCTGCCGACGGCACCGGTTGGGGCGAGGGCGCGGGCATGCTCCTCCTGGAGCGGCTTTCCGACGCCCGCAGGAACGGCCACCAGGTCCTGGCGGTCGTCCGCGGCTCCGCCGTCAACCAGGACGGCGCCAGCAACGGCCTGACCGCCCCCAACGGACCGTCGCAGCAACGCGTCATCCGCGCCGCACTCGCCAACGCCGGTGTCGCCGCCGGACAGGTCGACGCCGTCGAGGCGCACGGCACCGGTACCACCCTCGGCGACCCGATCGAGGCGCAGGCACTGCTCGCCACCTACGGCCAGGAGCACACCGACGACCGGCCGCTGCTGCTCGGCTCGGTGAAGTCCAACCTCGGCCACACACAGGCCGCTTCGGGTGTCGCCGGTGTCATCAAGATGGTCATGTCGATCCGGCACGGCCTCCTGCCGAAGACCCTGCACGTGGACGAGCCCACTCCGCACGTCGACTGGTCCGCAGGCGCGGTGTCCCTCCTCACCGAGCAGGTGAAGTGGCCCGAGACCGGCCGTCCGCGCCGGGCGGGCGTCTCCTCCTTCGGCATCAGCGGCACCAACGCGCACGCCGTCATCGAGCAGGCCCCGGCGCCTGACCCCGCGCAGCCGCAGAAGCAGCCGGAGCCGCGGCCGGACAGCGCCGAGTCGTGGCCCGTGCCCCTGGTCCTGTCGGCCCGCGGCGAGGACGCCCTGCGCGCCCAGGCCCGGCGCCTCCACGCCCACCTCCATGCCGACCCCACGCTGCGCACCGCCGACCTCGGCCTCTCCCTGGCGACCACCCGCTCGGCCCTGGAGATGCGCGCCGCGCTCGTCGCCGGGGACCGTACGGAACTGCTGCGCGGTCTGGACGCCCTCGCCCGCGGCGAGGAGACGGCCGGGCTGCTGCGGGGCACCGCCGGCGAGAGCCGGACGGCGTTCCTCTTCACCGGCCAGGGAAGCCAGCGGCTCGGGATGGGGCGTGAGCTGTACGAGACGCATCCGGCATTCTCGACGGCGCTGGACGCGGTCTGTGCCGAACTCGACCGGCACCTCGAACGTCCCCTGCAGGACGTGCTGTTCGCGACCGAGGGTGATGCGCTCGACCAGACCGGGTTCACGCAGCCCGCCCTCTTCGCCGTCGAAGTGGCGCTGTTCCGGCTCGTCGAGTCGCTCGGACTCAAGCCGGACTTCCTGGCAGGCCACTCCATCGGCGAGATCTCGGCTGCGCATGCGGCGGGCGTCCTGTCCCTCCAGGACGCCTGTGAACTGGTCGCCGCGCGTGGCCGGTTGATGCAGGCGCTGCCGACCGGCGGCGTGATGATCGCCGTGCAGGCCTCGGAGGAAGAGGTTCTGCCGCTGCTGACCGACCGGGTGAGCATCGCGGCGATCAACGGCCCTCAGTCGGTCGTCATCGCAGGTGACGAGGGCGCGGCTACGGCGATCGCGCAGGCCTTCGCGGACCGCAGGACGAAGAAGCTGACGGTCAGTCACGCATTCCACTCGCCGCACATGGACGGCATGCTCGCCGACTTCCGGAAGGTCGCCGAGGGGCTGGTCTACGAGCCTCCGCGTATCCCGGTCGTCTCCAACCTCACAGGGTCCCTGGTCACCGACGAGATGTCCTCGGCCGACTTCTGGGTCCGGCACGTGCGTGAGACGGTCCGGTTCCTGGACGGCATCCGCGCCCTGGAGACGGCCGGAGTCACCACCTACGTCGAACTCGGCCCGGACGGTGTCCTGTCGGCCCTGGCCCAGGAGTGCGTAACCGGCGAGGACGCGGTATTCGTCCCCGTACTGTGGCACGACCGCTCCGAGACCGAGCCCGAGACCGAGCCCGAGACCGTGGCCACGGCCCTCGCCCGCGCCCACGTCGAGGGCGTGCCCGTGGACTGGGCGGCGTACTTCTCCGGCACCGGCGCCCAGCGCGTCGAGCTGCCCACCTACGCCTTCCAGCGCAAGCGCTACTGGCTCGACGTCGGTGTTTCCGTCGAGGACGTCCTGGCGGCCGGGCTCGACGCGGCCGACCACCCGCTGCTCGGCGCCGCCGTCGAACTGCCCGCGTCCGACGGGCTGGTCCTCACGGGACGTCTCGCGCTTTCCACACACCCCTGGCTGGCCGACCACACCGTCATGGACACCGTCCTGCTGCCCGGCACGGCATTCGTCGAGCTGGCCCTGCGGGCCGGTGCACAGTGCGGCTGCGACACGGTCGAGGAGCTGGCCATCGAGGCTCCGCTCACCCTGCCCGAGCAGGGCGCCGTCCAGCTCCGGCTTGCCGTGCATGCGCCGGACGACGCCGGGCGGCGGACGCTGACCCTGCACTCCCGCCGTGCGGAGGCCCCGGCCGACGAGCCGTGGACACGGCACGCCACCGGTGTCCTCGCAGCCGCAGCGCCGCCGCGCACGTTCGACCTGGCCCAGTGGCCGCCGGCCGGCGCGGAGCCCGTGCCCACCGACGGGTTCTATGCGGGCGCGGCGGCGGCCGGACTGGGCTACGGACCGGTGTTCCAGGGGCTGCGGGCCGCCTGGCGGCGCGGCGGGGAACTCTTCGCCGAGGTCGCCCTCGACGAGGAGCACGAGAGCGACGCCGCCGCCTACGGCGTGCACCCCGCCCTGCTCGACGCGGCCCTGCACGCGATCGGCCTCGGCGTGCCCGCCGACGCCGCCTCCGAAGGAGCCCGGCTGCCCTTCGCCTGGACCGGTGTACGGCTGTACGCGGTCGGCGCGGCAGGCGTCCGCGTTCGGCTCACCGTCGCCGGGTCCGGGGGAGTCGCCCTGGACGTGGCGGACTCCACCGGCGCGCCGGTGGCCTCCGTCGACTCCTTGATCCTGCGCCCGGTCTCCGCACAGCAGCTCGGCGACGACCGGGCCGCGCACCACGAGTCCCTGTTCGGCGTGGAGTGGGCCAAGGTGTCCGTCGCGGCGGGCGCGATCCCGTCCGGCGAGCGCTGGGCGGTGCTCGGCGAGGACGAGCCCGACCTGAGGATCGGTGGCGAGCGGCTGGAGACGTACACCGGTCTCACCGCACTGCGTGACGTGCTCGCGGCCGGGGCATCGGCACCGGACGTGGTCTTCGTACCGCTCTCCGCCGCCGCCTCCGGCGGCGGCCGGGCCGCCGCCGCCAGGGCGGCCACGCACCACGCCCTCGCTCTGGTCAAGGAGTGGCTGGCCGACGAGCGACTGGAGGACGCGCGGCTGGTGTTCGTCACCCGGGGCGCGGTGGCGGCCGTGCCGGGCGAACATGTGACAGATCTGGCCCACGCCCCGGTGTGGGGTCTGGTGCGGTCCGCGCAGTCGGAGAACCCCGGCCGTTTCGTGCTGGCCGACACCGACAGCACCGACGCCTCCTTCGGGGCGCTGGCTTCCGCGCTCGCCACCGACGAGCCGCAGCTCGCACTGCGGTCCGGCGAGGCGTACGCCTTCCGGCTGCGCCGTATCGCACGGACCGCGCCCGAGACGGACGGCGACGAGGTCGCCCTCGCGGGCCTCGACGCCGACGGCACCGTCCTGATCACCGGCGCCAGTGGCACCCTCGGCAAACTCTTCGCCCGCCACCTGGTCGCCGCACACGGCGCGCGGCATCTGCTGTTGCTCAGCCGGCGCGGGGAGCGGGCGCCCGGTGCGGCCGAACTCACCCGTGAGCTGGTGGAGTCGGGTGCCGAGGTGTCGTGGGCCGCGTGCGACGCGGCCGACCGGGACGCGCTGGCGGCCGTACTGGCCGATGTTCCGGCGGAGCATCCGCTCACGGCGGTCGTCCACACGGCCGGTGTGCTGGACGACGGCATCATCGACTCGCTCACCCCCGAGCGACTCGACACCGTCCTGCGCCCCAAGGTGGACGCGGCCTGGAACCTGCACGAACTGACCGAGGGCCGCGAGCTCTCCGCCTTCGTGCTCTTCTCCTCGGTCGCCGGCTCCTTCGGCGCGGCGGGCCAGGGCAACTATGCGGCGGCCAACAGCTTCCTGGACGCTCTCGCCCAGCACCGTACGGCCCGCGGGCTCACGGCCTGCTCCCTCGCCTGGGGTCTGTGGGCGGCCGGTGACGGCATGGCAGGCTCTCTCGACGACGCCGACCTGAGCAGGATGGCCCGCGCCGGTGTGGCCGCGCTCGCGCCCGAGGAGGGGCTGGCGCTCTTCGACGCCTCCCGCGCTCTGGACGATGCGGTCCTCGCGCCGATGCGCGTCGAGTTGGCCGCGCTGCGCGCCCAGGCCGCGGACGGCACGCTGCCGCCGCTGCTGCGCGGTCTGGTACGCACCCCCGCGCGCCGGGCCGCCGACTCCGGGGCCCGCACCGGAACGCGCCCCCGGGCCGAGGCCGCGGGCTCCCTCGAAGAGCGGCTCGCGGGCCTGTCGGCCGCCGAGCGCGACCAGGTCCTCATGGAGCTGGTCCGCACCCAGGTGGCCGCGGTCCTCGGCTACTCAGGACCGGACGACGTCGACGCCGGCCGGGGCTTCCTCGACCTGGGCTTCGACTCGCTCACGGCGGTCGATCTGCGCAACCGGCTCACGGCGGCCTCAGGACTCCGGCTGCCCGTCACGCTGATCTTCGACTACCCGTCGCCCGCCGCGCTCTCCGCATACCTCAGCGGCAGGCTCGGCCAGGCAGACCCGGCCCGTCGGCCCGTCCACGCGGAGCTCGACAAGCTCGAATCGATCCTCGCGGCAGTCGGCCCCGACGACGTCGAACGCGCGGGCATCACCGCCCGGCTGCGAGACCTTCTGGCGAAGTGGAATGAGACGCACAGTGCACAGGACAGCGCCGCCGGAGAGCGGGAAATCCAGTCCGCGACGGCCGACGAGATCTTCGATCTCCTCGACGACGAACTGGGGCTGTCCTGACCGGCGTCGGGCCGACCGGTTCCGGGGCGACGCCGGCCGGCCTTCGGCCCCGGCGGCGCACCGGGTCCTGCCCGCCGTCCGGCCCGGCTCCCTCTTTCCGATCCACCGGCTCCGCGCGAGCTTTCCGACTCTGACCACGGGGATGGCGTAAATGGTGAACGAGGAGAAGTACCTCGATTACCTCAAGCGGGCGACGACCGACCTCCGCGAGGCCCGACGGCGGCTGCGCGAGCTGGAGGAGCGAGAGCAGGAGCCGATCGCCATCGTGGCGATGAGCTGCCGCTACCCCGGAGGCGTCGACACCCCCGAGCAGTTGTGGGAGTTCGTGTCCCGCGGCGGCGACGCGGCATCCGCCTACCCCACCGACCGCGGCTGGGACACCGACGTCCTGTTCGACCCCGACCCGGAGAGCGGGATCGAGGCGTACGAGAAGGTCGGCGGATTCCTGCACGACGCCGCCGACTTCGACCCCGGGTTCTTCGGGATCTCGCCGCGCGAGGCCCTCGCGATGGACCCGCAGCAGCGGCTGCTCCTCGAAACCTCCTGGGAGGCGTTCGAACGGGCCGGGATCGACCCGTCGTCGCTGCGCGGCAGCCGTACCGGTGTCTTCGCCGGACTGATGTACCACGACTATGCCGCCCGCCTGTTCAGCGTGCCCGAGGAGATCGAGGGCTTCCTCGGCAACGGCAGCTCCGGCAGCATCGCCTCCGGCCGGGTCGCCTACACACTCGGCCTCGAAGGCCCCGCCGTCACCGTCGACACCGCCTGCTCTTCTTCGCTGGTCGCCCTGCATCTCGCGGTCCAGGCGCTGCGCAACGGCGAGTGCACGCTCGCCCTGGCCGGCGGCGTCACGGTCATGTCGACGCCGGGCACCTTCATCGAGTTCAGCCGCCAGCGGGGCCTGGCCGGCGACGGCCGCTGCAAGTCGTTCGCCGCCGCCGCCGACGGCACGGGCTGGGGCGAGGGCGCGGGCATGCTCCTCCTGGAGCGGCTCTCCGACGCCCGCAGGAACGGCCACCAGGTCCTGGCGGTCGTCCGTGGCTCCGCCGTCAACCAGGACGGTGCGAGCAGCGGCCTGACCGCCCCCAACGGACCGTCGCAGCAACGCGTCATCCGGGCCGCCCTCGCCGGCGCCCGGCTGTCGGCCACTCACATCGACGCCGTCGAGGCCCATGGCACCGGCACCACCCTCGGCGACCCCATCGAGGCACAGGCCCTCCTCGCCACCTACGGCCAGGACCGCCCCGACGGCCAACCGCTGTGGCTGGGCTCCATCAAGTCGAATCTCGGCCACACCCAGGCCGCGGCCGGTGTCGCGGGCGTCATCAAGATGGTCATGGCGATGCGGCACGGCGTGCTCCCGCAGACCCTGCACGTCGACGAGCCGACCCCGAACGTCGACTGGACCGAGGGCGCGGTCTCGCTGCTCACCGAATCCATACCGTGGCCCGAGACCGGCCGTCCGCGCCGCGCCGGCGTCTCGTCGTTCGGCATCAGCGGCACCAACGCCCACACCATCATCGAACAGGCCCCCGAGCCCGCCGCGACCGAGGACGAGACCCCGGCCGGCGGCGCTCCGCCCGTCCCGTCGCTCTGGAACCTCTCCGCCAGGACTCCGGCAGCCCTGCGCGCCCAGGCGGACAAGCTCCACACCCATCTGACCGCGCACCCGGACCTGCGCGCCGGGGACATCGCCCACTCCCTGGCGACCGGACGCACCGACTTCGAGCACCGAGCGGTCCTCACGGCCGGCGACCGGGCCGGACTCACCCGGGCACTGGAGTCCCTCGCCGCCCTCGGCCCCGACGAGACGGCACCGGGCATCACCCGGGGCCGGCCGGTCGCCGGAAAGCTGGCATTCCTGTTCACCGGGCAGGGGAGTCAGCGGCTGGGGATGGGCCGGGAACTGTATGAAACCCACCCGGCGTTCGCGGACGCCCTGGACGCGGTGTGTGCGGAACTGAACCCGCGTCTTGCAGAGCCGCTGAAGGATGTGCTGTTCGGCTCGGACGCGGATGCGCTGGATCGAACGGAGTACACACAGCCCGCGCTGTTCGCTCTCGAAGTGGCTCTCTTCCGGCTGGTGGAGTCGTGGGGTGTGAGGCCGGACTTCCTGACGGGGCACTCGATCGGGGAGATCGCTGCCGCGCACGTGGCCGGGGTGCTGTCGCTGGCGGATGCGTGTGAGCTGGTCGCTGCGCGTGGGCGATTGATGCAGGCGCTGCCGTCCGATGGCGTGATGATCGCGCTGCAGGCGTCGGAGGACGAGGTCCTCCCGCTGCTCACCGATGGGGTGAGCATGGCCGCGGTCAACGGCCCGCAGTCCGTCGTGATCGCGGGCGACGAGGACGCCTCCACAGCCATCGCGGAGACCTTCAAGGACCGCAAGAGCAAGCGGCTGACGGTCAGTCATGCCTTCCATTCGCCGCACATGAACGGCATGCTCGACGCCTTCCGCAAGATCGCCGAGGGCCTTTCGTACGAGACCCCGCGCATCCCGGTCGTCTCCAACCTCACCGGCACGCTTGTCACCGACGAGATGGGCTCGGCCGACTACTGGGTCCGGCATGTGCGTGAAGCCGTACGGTTCCTCGACGGCATCCGCACTCTCACCGACCGCAACGTCGTGCATTTCGTGGAACTGGGCCCGCACGCCGTGCTCTCCGCCATGGCCCAGGACTGCCCGACCGGGGACACCGCCGCCTTCGTGCCCCTGCTTCGCAACGGCCATGCCGAGGCCGAGACGCTTGCCGGCGCTCTCGCCCGGCTCCACGTCCGCGGCGTGACCGTCGACTGGCACGCCTATTACGCCGGCACGGGCGTCCAGCGCGTCGACCTGCCCACGTACGCCTTCCAGCGTGACGCATACTGGCTCGACGCCGGACGGCCCGTCGGCGACGTCTCCTCGGCCGGGCTCGGTGCGGCCGGGCACCCATTGCTCGGTGCCGCCGTCGCACTCGCGGACTTCGACGGTTTCCTCTACACCGGCCGTCTGTCACTCGACACCCACCCGTGGCTCGCCGACCACACCGTCATGGGCTCGGTCGTGCTGCCGGGCACCGCCTTCGTCGAGCTGGCGATCCGTGCCGGCGACCAGGTCGGCTGCGACCTCCTCGAAGAACTCACCCTCCACGCGCCGCTCGTGCTGCCTGAGCACGGCGGCGTGCAGCTCCAGTTGTGGGTCGGCGCGCCGGACGCCACGGGCCGCCGATCCGTGGGCGTGCACTCGCGCCCCGAGCCGACCGCCGATGCCGCCCAGGACTCCGACTCCGGTGACCCGTGGACGCGGCACGCCGACGGCGTCCTCGCCACGGGGGCCCCGGCGCCCGGCTTCACCCCGCACGTCTGGCCCCCGGCCGACACCACCGCCCTCCCTGTCACCCAGCTGTACAAGGGACTCGCCGAAGCGGGCCTGGAGTACGGCCCCGCCTTCCAAGGCGTACGCGGGGCCTGGCGGAGCAGCGACGGCACGACGTACGTCGAGATCGAACTCGCCGACGAACAGGCCGCCGAGGCAAACCGGTTCGGGCTGCATCCCGCGCTGCTCGACTCGGCGCTGCACACCATCGGCCTCGCCGGACTGGCCGAGGACACCGGCCGGGGCAGGCTGCCGTTCTCCTGGAGCGGCGTCACCCTGCACGCCGTGGGCGCCTCGGTGCTGCGCGTACGGCTGTCGAAGTCGGGTCCCGACGCGGTGTCCCTGGCACTGGCCGACGGCGCAGGGCTGCCCGTGGCCGACATCGCCTCACTCGCGCTGCGCGAGGTCTCGGCCGAGCAACTCGAGGCCGGACGCAGCGGTCACCACGACGCGCTGTTCCGGGTGGAATGGAGCCCTCTCGCACTGCCCGGCGCGGCCGACGAGCACGGGGCAGCGCTCGGAGAGATCCCTCGTGCCGACGAGTGGGGTGTGCCCGCCGCCCGCCATACCGACCTTGCGGCGCTGAGCGCGGCCCTCGATGCCGGTGACCCCCTGCCCGGCACCGTAGTCGTACGACACCCCGGCGCGCCCGCTCTCACCCCGGAGGCGGTCCACGAGGCCACGCACCGGACGCTCGGCCTGCTGCGGCACTGGCTTGCCGATGACCGGCTCGCCGGCACCCGGCTCGTCCTGCTCACCGAGGGCGCGGTGGCCGCCGGCGCCGCCGACCAGGTACCCGACCCGGTGCACGCCGCCGTCTGGGGGCTGGTCCGCTCCGCGCAGGCCGAGCACCCCGGCCGGTTCGTACTCGTCGACACCGACGGCACCGGCGCCTCCTCCGAGGCGCTGGCCGCCGCGCTCGCCACCGACGAGCCGCAGCTCGCCCTGCGCGACGGCACGGCCCACGCGGCCCGCCTGGCCAGGTTCCCCGCGACAGCCCGCGCCGAGACACCGACGTACGACCCGGAAGGCACCGTCCTGATCACGGGCGCCACCGGCACTCTCGGCAGGCTCGTCGCCCGGCACCTCGTGAACGAGCGTGGCGCGCGGCATCTGCTGTTGCTCAGCCGGCGCGGGGAGCGGGCGCCCGGTGCGGCCGAACTCACCGGAGAGCTGGTGGAGTCGGGTGCCGAGGTGTCGTGGGCCGCGTGCGACGCGGCCGACCGGGACGCGCTGGCGGCCGTACTGGCCGATGTTCCGGCGGAGCATCCGCTCACGGCGGTCGTGCACACGGCCGGTGTGCTGGACGACGGCATCATCGACTCGCTCACCCCCGAGCGACTCGACACCGTCCTGCGCCCCAAGGCCGACGCGGCACTCCACCTCCACGACCTCACCCGCAACCTCGACCTGACGGCCTTCGTCCTGTTCTCCTCGGCCGCCGGAGTTTTCGGCGCGCCCGGTCAGGGCAACTACGCAGCGGCCAACACCTTCCTGGACGCCCTCGCCCAGCACCGCCGCGCCCAGGGACTTCCCGGACAGTCACTGGCCTGGGGCCTGTGGGCGGATGCCGACGGCATGGCGGGAGCCCTGGAGCAGGCCGACCTCGACCGGATGAAGCGTGGCGGCGTGCATGGCCTCACCGCCGCCGAGGGCCTCGCGCTCCTCGACCTCGCCGAAGCCCTCGGCGGCGCCGAGGACGACCACGCATCCGCTGATCAGGGACTGCTCGTGCCCATGCGGCTGGCCCTTCCTGCCCATGCACCCGGCGGTGAAGTCGCCCCACTGCTCCGCGGATTGGTCCGCAGCCGCGCACGGCGCGTCGCCGCCGGCGCCACCGGCCGCACCGCGTCGGACCGCTCCGCCCTGGAACAGCAGCTCCTCGGCCTCGACGTGCCCGAGCGGGAGCGGCTGCTTCTCGACCTCGTCCGCACTCACGTCGCCGACGTACTCGGCCACGGCTCCCCGGACGCCATCGAACCCGAACACGCCTTCAGCGAGCTGGGCTTCGACTCCCTCACGGCGGTCGAGCTGCGCAACCGGCTGGGCACGTCCGTCGGCAGGCGGTTGCCCGCCACGTTGATCTTCGACTATCCGACCTCGCTCACCCTCGCCCGCCACCTGGCCCTCGTACTCGGCGGCTCGCAAGCAGAGCCCGCGGCAGGAAAGCCGGTGCCCGCAGCCGTCGACGACGACCCGATCGCCATTGTGGCGATGAGCTGCCGCTACCCGGGCGGCGTCACCACCCCCGAGGAACTGTGGCGGCTCCTGGAGAACGGCGGCGACGCGATCTCCGGCTTTCCGGCCGACCGGGGCTGGGACATCGAGTCACTGTACGACCCCGATCCCGAGCACCCCGGCACCTCGTACACCCGCCATGGTGGCTTCCTGCACGACGCCGCCGCATTCGACCCGACCTTCTTCGGGATCAGCCCGCGCGAGGCCGTCGGGACCGACCCGCAGCAGCGGCTTCTCCTGGAGGCCACCTGGGAGGCGTTCGAGCGGGCCGGGATCGACCCGGCCACCGTGCGCGGCAGCCGGACCGGCGTGTTCGCGGGTGTCATGTACCACGACTACGCGTCGCTCCTTGAGGGCTCCGCCGACGGAGCGGAAGGCTCGCTCGGCTCGGGAAGCACCGGCAGCATCGCCTCGGGCCGCGTCTCGTACACCTTCGGTCTCGAAGGCCCCGCCGTGACCATCGACACCGCCTGCTCGTCCTCGCTGGTCGCCCTTCACATGGCCGCCCAGGCGCTGCGCACGGGCGAGTGCGACATGGCACTCGCCGGCGGTGTCACCGTCATGGCGACCCCAGGCACGTTCGTCGGCTTCAGCCGCCAGCGCGGCCTCGCGGCCGACGGCCGCTGCCGCGCCTTCTCGGCCGACGCCGACGGCACGGGCTGGAGCGAGGGCGTGGGCATGCTGCTCGTCGAGCGGCTGTCGGACGCGCGGGCCAAGGGGCACCCCGTACTGGCGATCGTGCGTGGCTCGGCGATCAACCAGGACGGTGCGAGCAACGGTCTGACGGCTCCCAACGGCCCCTCACAGCAACGCGTCATCCGTGCCGCACTCGCGAGCGCGGGACTGTCGGCCTCCGACGTGGACGTGGTGGAGGCGCATGGCACGGGGACGACGCTCGGCGACCCGATCGAGGCCCAGGCGCTCCTGGCCACCTACGGTCAGGACCGCCCCGAGGACCGCCCCCTGTGGCTGGGCTCCATCAAGTCGAACATGGGGCACACCCAGGCCGCGGCGGGTGTCGCGGGCGTGATGAAGACAGTGCTGGCCATGCAGCACGGAGTGCTGCCGCGCACCTTGCACGCCGAGCACGCCTCGCCGCACGTGGACTGGTCGGAGGGGGCGGTCTCGCTGCTCACCGAGTCCGTTCCGTGGCCGGAGACGGGCCGTCCGCGCCGCGCGGGTGTGTCGTCGTTCGGTATCAGCGGCACCAATGCCCACACGATCATCGAGCAGGCGCCCGATGCCGCCGCCGAGGAGGCCCCGGCTGAGGCCCATCGCGTGTACACGCCGGGTGCGGTGCCCCTGCGGCTCTCAGGCCGCAGCGCGGACGCCCTGGCGGCCCAGGCCCGCGCCCTGCGGGCACACGTGGCGGCCCACCCCGACACCGCTCTGCCCGACCTGGCGTACTCGCTGGCCACCGGCCGTACGGCCTTCGACCACCGCGCCGTAGTCGTCGCGTCCGACGGCGACACGATCGCCACCGCACTCGACGCACTCGCCGACCAGCGCACGGCTCCCGGCCTGATCCGGGGCACGGTCGCGAAGGGCGGCCGCACGGCGTTCCTGTTCACGGGGCAGGGGAGTCAGCGGCTGGGGATGGGCCGTGAGTTGTACGAGGCGTATCCGGTGTTCGCCAAGGCGCTGGATGAGGTGTGCCGGCACCTGGAACTGCCGCTGAAGAGCGTGCTGTTCGGGTCCGATGCTGAGGCGTTGGACCGGACGGAGTTCACCCAGCCTGCGTTGTTTGCCGTTGAGGTGGCGTTGTTCCGGCTGGTGGAGTCGTGGGGTGTGAGGCCGGACTTCCTGGCTGGTCATTCGATCG
>NZ_JBVJKN010000058.1:0-13097 GCF_055585225.1 Streptomyces sp. NPDC053673
CGCGCACGGCAACCGGCGCTCGGAGTGGGACGCCGGGTGCCGCTACGACTTCCCGAACCCCGAGCACCGCTGAAGCGCGTCCCGCGCGCGGACGGCGCACCATGAAGGCATGGACGACGCCCGCCTCGGCGAAATCAGCGCACCCGGGCGCCTCGCCGAGCCCGGCGAGGGCATCAGCCCGGAGGAGCTGGCGCTCGCCGCCCGCAACCACGGGCTGCCGCTGGAGGCGCTGCGCTACGACGTGACACCGCCCGGGCTGCACTACGTCCTCGTCCATTACGACATCCCCGCCGCCGAAGCCGCCGAGTGGCGGCTCACCGTAGGGGGCCGGGTGCGCACCCCGCTGACGCTGGACGTGGCGGCGCTGAGGGCGTACGAGCCCGTCACCCACCGCGTCACGATCGAGTGCGCGGGCAACGGCCGGGCACGGCTCAGCCCGCGCCCGGTGAGCCAGCCGTGGCTGGTGGAGGCGGTCGGGACGGCGGAGTGGACCGGGGTGCCGCTGCGGACCCTGCTCGCCGCGGCAGGGGTGGAGCCGGACGCCGTCGAGGCGGTGTTCACGGGCGCCGACCACGGCGTCGAGCGCGGGGTCGAGCAGGACTACCAGCGCAGCCTGCCGCTGGCCGTGGCCACCGGCAGCGATCCCGAGGTGCTGGTCGCGTACGAGATGAACGGCCGTCCGCTGCCGCCGCAGCACGGCCGTCCCGTTCGGCTGGTGGTGCCCGGCTGGTACGGGATGGCGCATGTGAAGTGGCTGCGGGACATCAGCCTCACCGACACCCCGTTCACCGGCTTCCAGCAGTCGGTCGCGTACTGCTACAAGCAGTCCCCCGACGACCCCGGCGAACCGGTCACCCGCATCGCGCCGCGCGCCCTGATGATCCCGCCCGGATTCCCGGACTTCATGTCCCGGGCCCGTGTGGTGCGCCCCGGCCGGATGGGACTGGAGGGCCGCGCATGGTCCGGCCACGCGCCGGTCGTACGGGTGGAGGTCAGTACCGACGACGGCCGTACGTGGCACGACGCCGCACTGACTCCGCCTGAGGGCCACGCCTGGGCCTGGCGCCACTGGCACACGGCATGGGCGGCCGTACCCGGCCGCCATGTGCTCAGCGTCCGCGCCACCGATGCCGACGGGCGTACCCAGCCCCTCGGCCAGTCGTGGAACCGCGGTGGCTTCGGCAACAACCTCGTGCAGCGGATTCCTGTGCTCTGCCTGCCGGAGGGGCACTGAGTGGTGGCCGCCGGCCCGAGTTGCGGAGCGGCCCGCCATGGGGTTGGTTCGAAGTAGGTGTGGACGTGGTTTCTGTCTCCCCTCCTGGCTTGGGGGTGAACCACTGTGCTGTTCACCGATCGCATGGACGCGGGGCAGCGCCTCGCCGAAGCGTTGCGGCATCTGCGGGGGGCGGATCCCGTTGTGCTCGGGCTGCCGCGGGGCGGGGTGCCCGTGGCGTTCCAGGTGGCGCGGGTGCTCGGGGCGCCGCTGGACGTGATCGTCGTGCGGAAGCTGGGGGTGCCGTACCACCGGGAGCTGGGGTTCGGTGCCATCGGCGAGGGCGGGGTGCGGGTCATCAGCGACGACATCGTCCGCCGGGGGCACGTCTCGGCGAAGGACGTCGAGGCGGTGGAACAGGCCGAGGCGGCCGAACTCGTACGGCAGGCGGAGCGGTTCCGGGCCGACCGGCCACGGATCGACATCAAGGGCCGGACGGTGATCGTGGTGGACGACGGGATCGCCACCGGCGCCACCGCCGCGGCCGCCTGCGAGGTCGTACGGGCGCAGGGAGCGGCCCATGTGGTGCTGGCCGCGCCGGTGGCGCCGCCGGACGCCGTCGCGTGGCTGCGCAGCGAGGCCGACGAGGTGGTGTGCCTGTCGACGCCGCGCGCGTTCTCGGCCGTCGGGGAGTGGTACCGGGACTTCTCGCAGACCGCCGACGAGGAGGTCGTCTCACTGCTGGCACAGGCAGCCGAGGCCACGCAGAGCGATCCCGGGGGCGTCGACCCGCAGGGCGCCGATCGCCGGGGCGCCGATCCCCGGGGTGTGGAGGCCGAGGACGTCGACGTCGAGGCGGGCGGCGTCCGGCTCGCCGGGGAACTCACCCTGCCGGACGGGGCCGGAGCGGTCGTGATGTTCGCGCACGGCTCCGGCAGCAGCCGGCACAGCCCGCGCAACCGGTCGGTCGCATCGGCCCTCAACCGGGCCGGCCTCGGCACCCTGCTCTTCGACCTGCTCACCGAGGCCGAGGCCGCGGACCGGGCGAACGTCTTCGACATCGAGATCCTCGCCCGCAGGCTCGCGGGCGCCACCCAGTGGCTGCGCACCCGCGCATACCTTCCGATCGGCTACTTCGGGGCGTCCACCGGCGCCGCGGCCGCGTTGTGGGCGGCGTCCACCGCCGGCAACGAGGTCGGCGCCGTGGTCTCCCGCGGCGGGCGGCCCGATCTGGCCGGTCCTCGGCTCCCCGGCGTACGCGCGCCGACGCTGCTCATCGTCGGCGGCAGCGACACGACGGTCCTGGACCTCAACCGCCAGGCCCAGACGGCGCTGCGCTGCGAGAGCCGGCTGACGGTCGTGCCGGGCGCGACGCATCTCTTCGAGGAGCCGGGAGCGCTGGAGGAAGTGTCGGCGCTCGCCCGCGACTGGTTCACGGTGCACCTCACGCCGCAGGCGCCGTAACAAGGCGTCGGACGCTTTCACCCAGTGAATCGAAGTTCACCTGACGAACGATGCGACGGTGCGAGCGGCGGACCGACGCACGACCCCGGCCCCGACCCCGAGGGCGGAGTCCTCGATCGCCGGAGGGGCTGCGTTCGGAGCCCCTCCGGCGATCGACGACCGGCGTTCCCGGGCAGCGCCCCCGTCAGCAGGGGAGCGGCAACCCCGTGTAGTTCTCCGCCAGTTCCGCCGCCGCGTGCGGCGACGTCGCCACCCGCTCCAGCTGCGCCAGCTGCAGCCGCGTCTCGAACGCAGGCTGCGCCGGATCCGCATGCAGCGTCGTCGTCATGAAGTACGAGAAGTGCTCCGCACGCCACACACGGCGCAGGCACGTGTCCGAATACGCGTCCAGCAGCTCCGTCGAGCCGCTGTCCCACCGGCTGATCAGCGCCCGGGCCAGCACGATCACATCGGCGGCGGCCAGATTGAGCCCCTTCGCCCCGGTCGGCGGGACGATGTGCGCCGCGTCGCCGGCCAGGAAGACCCGGCCGTGGCGCATGGGTTCGGTGACGTGACTGCGCATCGGCAACACCGCCTTGGACATGACCGGACCGCGCTCCAGCCGCCACCCCGGGTCGGCGTCGGTCGCGAACCTCGCGTCGAGCTCGTCCCAGATCCGCTCGTCGGGCCAGTCCGCGGGGTCGGTGCCGTTCGGCACCTGGAGGTAGAGCCTGCTCACCGATGCCGACCGCATGCTGGCGAGCGCGAACCCGCGCTCCGAGTGGGCGTAGATCAACTCCTCGTAGACGGGTGGCGCTTCGGCGAGAATGCCCAGCCAGGAGTACGGGTACGTCCGCTCGTACGCGGTCCGCACGGACTCGGGGATCGCGTTCCGCGCCACGCCGTGGAAGCCGTCGCAGCCGATGACGTAGTCGCAGGTCAGTGCCTGTTCGCGGCCTTCGTGTACGTAACGGATCACGGGGCTTTCGGTGTCGGCGCCCTCGACGGAGGTCACGTCGGCGCCGAACAGCAGCGGGCCGCCTGCGGCGAGCTGGAGGGCGATCAGATCCTTCACGACCTCCGTCTGCGCGTACACCATCACGCTCCGCCCACCGGCGAGGGACGGGAAGTCGACGCGGTGCGCGCGGCGGCCGAAGCGCAGCTCGATGCCGTGGTGGGGCATGCCCTCGCGGTCCATCCGCTCCCCGGCCCCGGCGGCGCGGAGGGCATCCACGGTGGCCTGTTCGAGGATGCCGGCGCGCTGCCGCTGCTCGACGTACGCGCGGTCACGGCGCTCCAGGACGACGCTGTCGATCCCCGCGCCGTGCAGCAGCCGTGCCAGCAGCAGTCCCGCGGGGCCGCCGCCGATGATGCCGACGCTGGTGTGCATCAGTGCTCCTCGTCCGCTCCTGGGTGGGGATCACGGGGCTCGTGCTCGTCCTCGTCGGGACGCGTCACCTCTCCAGTACCAGGGCCAGGCCCTGCCCCACGCCGATGCACAGCGTGGCGAGGCCGGTGCCGGAGCCCGCGGCGGCGAGCTGATGGGCGACGGCGCCGGTGAGCCGGGCGCCGGACGCGCCGAGGGGGTGGCCGATGGCGATGGCACCACCGCGCGGGTTGACGACGGCCGGGTCGAGCCCCGGCCACTGGCGCAGACAGGCCAGCGCCTGGGCGGCGAAGGCCTCGTTGAGCTCGACGGTGTGCAGATCGCCGAACTCCCGGCCGGCCTTCTTCAGGGCACGACGAACGGCCTCGACCGGTCCCGCCCCGAAGTACTGCGGCTCGATGCCGGTGACGGCGGAGGCGCCGATGCGGGCGAGCGGTTCGCGGCCGGTGGCGCGCAGACCGTCCTCGTCCACGAGCAGCAGCGCGGCGGCGCCGTCGTTGAGCGGGGAGGAGTTGCCCGCGGTGACCGTCCCGCTGCCGTCCGTCCGGAACACCGGCTTCAGCTTGGCCAGCGCCTCGGGCGACGTGCTGTCGCGGATGCACTCGTCGCGAGCGAGCTCCACTCCGTCGACGGGGACGACCTCGCCGTCGTACAGCCCTTCGGACCACGCCCGTGCCGCGTTCCGGTGGCTGGCGAGGGCGAAGGCGTCCTGCTCCTCGCGCCCGATGCCGTACCGCTCGGCGAGCAGCTCCGCCCCTTCACCGAGGCCGACGGTCCATTCGTCGGGCATGCGCGGGTTGACCATCCGCCAGCCGAGGGTCGTCGAGTACATCTGCTGGTGGCCTGCGGGGAAGCCGCGCTCCGGCTTCTGCACCACCCAGGGCGCGCGGCTCATCGACTCGACGCCGCCCGCGACGGCGATCGACGCGTCGCCGACGGCGATGGCGCGGGCCGCCTGGATGACGGCCTCCATGCCGGAGCCGCAGAGCCGGTTCACGGTCGTACCGGGGACGGTGACCGGCAGGCCCGCGAGCAGCACGGCCATGCGGGCCACGTCCCGGTTGTCCTCGCCCGCGGCGTTGGCGTCACCGAAGAAGACGTCGTCGATACGGGCCGGGTCGAGCTCCGGGGTACGGGAGACGAGGGCGCCGAGCACGCCCGCGGCGAGATCGTCGGGGCGCACGCCGGACAGCGCGCCGCCGTACTTGCCGATGGGCGTACGGACGGCGTCGACGATGTACACATCGCGCAGACGGTCGGTCATGTCAGCTCCTTCATGGGTGCGGCGGTCTTCGCACGCACATCCGCACGGGTGGCTCCTCCCAGGATGACGGTGTCGACCTGTCCGCGACCCACGTCGCGTTCGCCAGATGAACTACAGTTCACGAATAGCCGCCCCCGAGTCTGCGTGCACCCCTCACGCATGTCAACGCCCTGGAGTACCGATGTCAGCCACGCCCCCCGCGGAGGCCGTACGGCCGCTGATGCGCGGTATCGCCGTGCTGCGCGGGATCAGCGAGGCGGGCGGCCGGATGAGCCTCGGCGAACTCGTCCGTACGACCGGGCTGGCCCGGTCCACCGTCGACCGGATCGCCGCCACTCTCGCGCGCATGGGTTACGTACGCCTCGACGGCCACGAGGCCGGGCTCGCGCCCCGCCTCATGGAGCTCGGCAACGCGTATCTGGCCGCGGTCGGTCTGCCGGGCCCGCTCGGCCCGCTCGCCGAGCGGCTGGCCGAGGAGCTCGACGAGTCGGTGTCGCTCGCCGTCCCCGACCGCGACGGCATCCGCTTCATCCACCAGACCACCCGGCGTCGCGCCATGTCGCCGGCCTTCCGGATCGGCGATCTGCTGCCCGCCGGACGCACCGCGCCGGGCCCGCTGTTCGCCGCCGCATGGTCGGACGAGGAACGGGCGGCGTGGCGCCCCGGAGCGGCCTTCGAGGAACGGGCGGCCCGCGCCGCGAAGGACGGCTGGGCGCTGGACGACCAGCTGATCGAGCCCGGGCTGATCGCCATCGCGGTCCCGGTGCACGACCCGCAGGGACGGCCGGCCTGCGCGCTGAGCGTCGTCAGCCACACCAGCCGCCACAGCGCCGACTCACTGCGCCGCGCGGTACTTCCCCGGGTACGGGAGACCGTGGCCGCGATGGAACAGGAGCTGCGGCGGACCCCGCCCGCCGCGGAGCCTGCCGCCGCCGGACTCGCGCACTGGACCACCGCGTCCAAGCAGGAGCTCGGCGCGGAGTTCGTGGAGTCGCTGGCCCGCGGGCTGACCGTCATCACCGCCTTCGGCGAGGGCCGGGCGGAACTCGGCCTCAGCGCGATCGCCGAAGCCACCGGCCTCGCCCGCGCCACCGCCCGCCGCGCTCTCATCACCCTGGAGCACCTCGGGTACGTCACCTCACGGGACGGGGCCTTCCGCCTCACCCCGCGCGTGCTCTCCCTCGGCTGCCCGCCGCTCTCCCGGACGACGCTCCCGGACATCGCCGTACCGCACCTGGCGGAGCTGGTCCGCCGTGTCCATGACTCCGCGTCCCTCGCCGTCCTCGACGGCGACGACATCCGCTACACGGCCCGGGTCGCCACCGAGCGCATCATGAGCGTCAACATCACCGTCGGCACCCGCCTCCCGGCGTACGCGGCCTCCATGGGCCGGGTCCTGCTCGCGGGCCTCCCCGCGGACGAGCGCGCGGCCCGCATCGGCCGCACCGAGCTGCGTCCGCTGACCCCCCGCACCATCACCGACCCCGCCCGCCTCGCCTCGCTCCTGGACCGTGTCCGCCAGGAGGGCCATGCCCTGGTCGACGAGGAACTCGAAGAGGGACTCCGTTCCCTGGCCGTTCCGGTGCACGACCACACGGGCCGTACGGTCGCCGCACTCAACGTCGCCATGCACACGACCCGCCGCACTCCCGACGAGTGCCTCACGGACGTCCTCCCCCAACTCCGCGCCGCCGCCGCCCACATCGAGTCGGACCTCCACATCGCGGGCCGCTTCACCCGCATCCCGGAGGTCTGACGTCAGCTCGTCCAGAAGTCCCACCAGCGCGTCAGGATCAGCATCCCGATGATCCCCGTCCACAGCACCGGCGGTACCCAGCCGAACTCGCGCAGGCCGCTGCGCAGGCCGGCCGGTGCCGGGAGCATCCGGTGTTCGACGGTGTGGCGGGTCACGTAGCAGAACAGGAGGATCGTGGCGGCCCAGGCAAGGGAACACCACAGGCACAGCGCGTTGATGCGGTACAGCGACTGGAACTGGAGCCAGGTGCAGAACGCGACGCCGAGGAGGGTGCCGGCGTTGAGGGCGAGCCAGAACCAGCGGCGGTAGCGGGCGCCCGCCAGGAGACCGGCCCCGACGCCGATCACGACGGCGTACGAGACGAGGCCCAGCATCGGGTTGGGGAAGCCGAAGGCCGCGGCCTGTTCGCTCTTCATGATGTTGCCGCAGGACACCACCGGGTTGAGGCTGCAGCCCGGCGTGAAGTGCGGGTCTTCGAGCAGCCTGAACTTGTCGATCGTGATGACCCACGACGCGAGCAGTCCCGCCGCGCCCGTGACGACGAGCAGGAGCGCGAAGCCGCGGCTGCCGCCCACCGCATCTGACGGGGCGTCGTCCGGCGCCGTCGCCGGGCGCGGGACGCGTGCCCTCGCTTGTGTCTCCATGTCTTTCCAGATCCCCTCTCCGACCGGTCCTGTCAGGGTCGGTTCCCCGGCCCTTCGCCCACCTGGGCCGATGCGCACACGCAGTAATCGCCGTCCCGCTCAACGCGACGGATCGTCAGATTCCGATTAGCGTCGCGGTTGTCCCTGACCCTTGAAAGATCGAGGAGCTCGATCATGAAGCTGACGCTTCGCCACCCAGGGGCGGCCACCGCCCCGAGCAGCTGGATAACACTCAAGCTCGCCGGGGTCACCCCGGAGGTCGCGCACCCCGCGGCCTGCTGCCCGGCGAGCGCGCCCCAGTACCTTTGATCCGTACGGCGTAACCAAGGCCCGGCAGGCGGTCATGCACCCGCCCGTCGGGCCTTTTGGCGTCCGCTGCCCCGGCTTCACCCCCGCAGCTGACGCACCGGCAGCAGGCAGTGCGCCGCCGTCGACAGCACCGCCTCGTCGCCCACGAACGCCCGCAGCTCCTCCTCCGTGACCGGTTCCCCGGGAGCCGCCTCCGGCCACGGCCGGGTGGCGAAGACGAAGTAGACATGGCCCCGCTCCTGCACCGCGGCCAGCCACTCCGGCGGCACCGCGCACTGGGCGGTGAGATGAGGCATCGTCAGGACCGCCTGGCCCGCCTCGACAAGGAGGCTGACGGGGAGGCCGACCGCCTGGGCGGCATCCACGTACTCGGTTCCGACCGGCAGGCCCACGTCGGCGAGCAGCTGCCGGGCGGCGGCCTCCACCCCTTCGGGGCCGCCGTCGCCGTCCCCGAGTGAGTAGGCCAGGAGGAAGGGCATGTCGCGCTCGTCGTCAGGATGTTCGCCGCTCCAGGCGATGACGACGAGGGTGCCCAGCTGGGCCGGGCGGAAGGCGCGTACTGCGCTGGGGGTTGATGTCACGGTCGGACCTTAGCGACTTACCGGGATCCTTCGGGCGTCCGTGTCACACGCGCGGGGGAGCCCCGCCATCGATTACCCCGAAGGTGTCGCGCTCGCTCGCTCGTACGCACCCGCGCATGGGACCGGCAGCGGGCCGGCGGGCGACGAAAGACCGGCCCTGCGGAACCCCCATTCCGCCGGGCCGGCCCGGAACCGCACCACCGACATCGCTCGTCCAGCGCAATCCACGGAATTCAGTCGGGTGAATTCGCCACCGGCGCTCAGGCGCCCATGGGAAGTCCGCCGAGGAGGTGACTCGGGGCTGCCTTCTTGACCTTGCCCAGCTCGCCGGTGGCGTTCTTGACGCTGTTGAGCAGCGAGCCCTTCTTCTCCGTGTCCAGCGCCTCGTTCGCGAGCGGCTCCAAGGAGGACGTGGTCTCTTCCGCGACGGTCCCGACCGCCCCGTTGAGGCTGCTCGGAGTGAGTTCGGAGGCGGCGAAAGCCGGGGCGGCGGCACCCGCGGCCACCAGGGAACCGGCAACGACCGCAGCGACCCTCATGGACTTCATCAGTGAATCTCCCCTTCGGCGACGCGTGTCGCGCGCGCAAGTGACGTACGGCTCAGACATATTGCGGATGCTCGTGCATGCCCGTCGTGCAGCTACACGTTCTGTAACGATCCGTCACCGCGCCAGAAACTCCGAAACCCGGGGATTCCTGTATCCCCACCCGAATGAAGCGGCCGCCCGGATGTTCGTATCAGCTGCGGGAGCACGCCGAAAAGGTCGTGCCGGCCCCGGGGAAGGGGTCGGCACGACCGTCGCGCGGTGACGCCGGGGTGAGCCCGGCTCAGCTCTCGGGGAGCGCCGGGGCCACGGACTGCGCGTCCTCCTGGGAAGGCGGCAGCTTCGGGAGCGCCGGCAGGCCGACGAGGTTCGCCTCCGGGAGGCCTTCGCCGAGCAGCGTGGCCGCGACGAGATTCACGACACCCTCCACGGCCGCGGGCAGTGCGTCGGCAACCGCCGTGGCATCACCCGACGTGGAGGCCGCGATGAGCGCGTCCACCCGCTGCTGCAGTGCCGTCAGCGCGCCCTCCACCACGTCCGCCCGGGCCATGGCGGCGAGCACACTCGCCTCGGGCTGCTGCGGAGCCTGCGGCTTCGGAGCAGCCGGAGTCTGCGGGGTCTGCGTCGACGGCATCGACGGCGTCGACGGCGTCGTCGGTGTCGTCGGCGTCGTCGCCGGGTCTGCGGCCGCAGCTCTGGCCGCGGCGATGGCCGTCTTGATGGCGTCGGCGTGCTCCGTCGCGTCCGCGGCGGCGAGCCGGCCGTTGTCGGCGGCCAGAACAGCCTTGAGCAGATCGGTGACGGGGACCACCACACCACCGAAGTTGTCCAGCACTGTGACCTGCGCGAGGACCGTCTCGGCGCCGGGAACCGGAGCGTCGGCCGTGTCCTCGGCGGCGACGGCCCGCGGAGCCTCCTCCTGAACCGCCATCGCGGGACCTGCGACCCCCAGAAGGAGGGCGAGGGAGAGGGCGGTCGTAGTGATGGGTCGCGATGCCAGAGCACGCATGAGAATCCCTTCCAGTGATTGACGGATCTTGGAATCACCGTGCGAGGGGCGGATACCGAACGCAACCGAACGACCACGTAACGTACTGGGGTCGATGGGTGGCTGGTTCACGCTTCGGAGTGTTTCCGCTGGTGAGGACTTGATCATGGGGCGTGTCGCGCAATGGGGCTCCGCACCCGCCATACGAGGGAGCCGCAGCGGACAGAGCGAAAGGGCCGCTCTCCCCACCATGGCGGGGAGAGCGGCCCGGGGAACGCCGTGAAAGGCGGTCAGTTGGTGGCGCAGGCGTTGCCGAAGGCCGGGCTCAGCAGGCCGACCACGTCGACGGTGTTGCCGCACAGGTTGACCGGCACGTGGACCGGAGCCTGGAGCGCATTGCCCGAGAGGACGCCCGGCGACAGCGTCGCCGCGCCCATCGCACCGCTGTCGGCGGTGGCGATTCCGGCGGTACCCGCAACAGCGGCGGCAGCGAGGGTGGACAGGACGAAAGCCTTCGCGGTACGCGACATGGAGAAACACTCCTTGGTCAAATGGTCAGTGGCCGTGCGTGACTGCCCGGTCCAAAAGTTCAACGGCAGCGTGGACTGCCAGGTTGTGCGGCCGATGGAGTGAATACCGGTCGCCCGATATGAATGCCGGCGTCCGGCGGCGCCCCGCCGCCGGACGCCGTGCATGTCATTCGGTGACGCAGGCGCTGCCCAGCGCCGGGTTCAGCAGGCCGACCACGCTGGCGGTGTTGCCGCACAGGTTGACCGGCACGTGGACCGGAAGCTGGACGGCATTGCCCGAAACGACACCGGGCGAGCCCTCGGTGAGGCCGGTCGCGCCGCTGTCGGCGACAGCCATGCCCGCGCCGCCCATGACCAGGGCAGCGCCCGCGCCCGCAAAAACAACCGACTTGGCGATTCGCTTCATCATTACTTCCTTCCGGGTTACCGATGAGGCGCAACCATCAACGAGGGCAGACGAACTCCGGACACGGACGAGCATCAAAAGGATTAATCCGGTCCGGTCCGGCCCGTACGGCCGCCGAAAGAAAAGGAGCTAGAGTCACCACTCGCCCCCCAACACGCATAGAGCACACGACGAAACCCGTTCGCCGGCCCGTTCATCTGAATACCCTTGGATATGAATCGGAATCCACGATCTGAGCAGCCTGCTGAGTTCCGGCCGCATCCGGATCGATTTCCGATGCGTGCCGAACCGCAATTCGTTCCGGCTCGGCACGGTGTCGAGCGCGTCCGGGACACGGCGCCGGCCGGGTCGTCCCTGCCGCAACCAGACCCGGGCCGTCCGGCCGTGCTCCACGTCGTGCAGCCCGTCGACGGCGGGGTCCCCCGAGTCGTCAGGGATCTGGTGACCGACCAGGTCCGCACCGGCCTTCGGGCGGCCGTGGCCTGTCCCGACGGCGGTGTGCTCGCGGACTCCGCACGCGCGGTCGGCGTCGATGTCCACCGGTGGCGCGCCGGGCGGGCGGCCGGGCCTCTGCTGTTCCACGAGGTACGGCAGCTCGCCGGGATCCTGGCGCGGGTACGCCCGCAGGTCGTGCACGCACACGGCGCCAAGGCGGGACTGGCCGCCCGGCTCGCCGTGCGCGGCCGGACCCCCACCGTGTTCCAGCCGCACACCTGGTCCTTCGAGGCGGCCGACGGCATCGCCGTCCGGCTCGCGCGCCGCTGGGAACGGTACGCCGCACGCTGGGCGGACCAGGTCGTCTGTGCCAGTGAGGCGGAGCAGCGCACCGGCGCGCGGGCGGGCATCGACGCGCGCTGGGCCGTCATCCCCAACGGTGTGGACACCGAGCGGTTCCGGCCCGCCCCCGAGGACCGGCCGCGGGCCCTGCCGCCGCTGATCGCCGACCTGCCCGAGTCCGCGCCGCTCGTGGTGTGCGTGGGGCGGCTGTGCCGGCAGAAGGGCCAGGACGTGCTGCTCAAGGCGTGGGAGTACGTCCTGCGCAGACTGCCCAACGCCTGTCTCGCCCTGGTCGGCGACGGACCCGAGGCCGCCACCCTGTGCGTGGACGCGCCCGCGTCCGTACGGTTCGCCGGAGCCGAGCGGGACGCGGCGCCCTGGTACCGGGCGGCCGACCTGGTCGTCGTCCCGTCCCGCTGGGAGGGCATGGCGCTGACGCCGCTGGAGGCCATGGCCTGCGGCCGGTCCGTCGTCGTCACCGATGTCGGCGGGGCCCGGGAAAGCCTGCCTCCCGGGCAGACACTGTTCTGTCTGACGCCTCCTCAGGATCCGTACGCGCTGGCCACGGCCGTCGGAGATCTGCTGCTCAACGCGCCGCTGCGCGCCGCGCTGGGCCGTCAGGGCCACCAGCACGTCCTGTCCGCCCATGACGTACGGCACACCGCGGGCGCGATCGCGGACGTGTACCGCGACGTGGCGGGCGTACGACCCGGGAGCGGGAAGCCGATCGGCCAGTAGCACGGGCCGGGCCGGCGGAGCCGGGCCGGCCGTCGGCACGGTCCGGGGGCCGGGCACGTCGTGCTCGGTCGCGCGGCCCGCGGGGCTGCGGCGGGCTCCCGGCACCGCGAGGGTCCGGTGTGCCGTGCGGACGACTGAAGAACGGACGGACAACGCACCACGGCCGGGAGAGTCCGATGAGGAGACTCTCCCGGCCGGGAATCAGGCGGGGATACCGGGTTGCTCAGCGCCGCGCGGCAGCCGTCCCGCGCCGGTACAGCAGCGCGCCACCGGCCAGCAGGCCCACTGCGGCCGCCCCGGCGGCCAGCATGCCTTCGTCACTGCCGGTCCGAGCCAGCTGAGGGGGGGTGTTGGGCGAGTCGACGGGGGTGTCCACGACGGGCACCACGGTCCCCGGCAGTTCCGGAACCTCCGGCACCTCAGGGGTGTTCGGCGTGTTCGGGGTGTTCGGGGTGTTCGGCGTGTCCGGGGTGTCCGGCGTCGTCGGGGTATCCGGCGTCGTCGGGGTATCCGGCG
>NZ_JBVJKN010000058.1:13194-31727 GCF_055585225.1 Streptomyces sp. NPDC053673
GCGTCGTCGGCGTGTCCGGAGTCGTCGGCGTGTCCGGGGTGTCCGGCGTCGTCGGGGTATCCGGCGTCGTCGGCGTGTCCGGAGTCGTCGGCGTGTCCGGGGTGTCCGGCGTCGTCGGGGTATCCGGCGTCGTCGGCGTGTCCGGAGTCGTCGGCGTGTCAGGCGTGTCAGGCGTCGTCGGCGGCTCCACCTCGCCGGGGGCGCAGTTGTTGCCGAGAGCCGGGTTGAGCAGGCCAACCACGTCGACGGTGTTCCCGCAGACGTTGACCGGGACGCTCACCGGGGCCTGGACGGCATTGCCGGAGACGACACCCGGTGACCCCACGGCCGAACCCACGGCGGTGGCACCGGACCCGACTCCCGCCGTTTCGTCCGCGTCGGCACCGAGACCGGCACCGGCACAGCTGTTGCCGAACGCCGGATTGAGCACCCCGATGACGTTCAGGGAATTGCCACACACATTGACCGGCACGTCCACGGGTGCCTGGAGGTTGTTTCCCGACAGTGCGCCGGGGGAGCCCGCGGCCTCCGCTTCGGCCTGGGAGTCGGCACTGGCGTACACACTGCTCAGGGACAGAATACTTGTGGCCGCCGCGGCCGTCAGAATTCCCTTGCTGATGACCTGTCGCATCTCTTGTTCTTCCCGCTTTCGCTTCGCGAGCCGGTCCTGGGGGTACCGGGCGGCACCCCCAGGACCGGCGGAAAACGACCCTTCAGGGCTGTATGCGAGGACTGACGGTCAGTCACTCACACAGACGTTGCCGAACGCAGGGTTCAGCAGGCCAATGAGGTCGATGGAGTTGCCGCACACATTGGCCGGAACGTGCACGGGGACCTGGATAAGATTCCCGGACAGCACTCCCGGCGAGCCGGCTACGACGCCGGTCGCCCCGGTGTCCGCGAGGGCGGGCGAGGCCATGCCCATGGCCATCACCAGCCCCGCCAGCACCGTCGTGGTCTTCAACTTCATCTCGGATTCCTTCTGTTCGGCGGTCATGTAGGCGTCATGGCAATGCACCAGGCAATGCCACTGACGCCGTACCAACGAGCCGTGCCCCGCCGAAGAAACCCTTTGGACATTCAGACTCCGCGCATTCACTCGGATGCCCGGCAGACCACTCCCAGGAATCGGGGTGAAAACTGAACTCAGCCGTTGTTCTGGCCGTTGCTGGACAGCACCGGGATGTCGTCCAGGATGTGCGAGAGCGCCTCGTCGCCCTTGGCCTGCGTCGAGTTCTCCGAGCACTGCTGGCTCTGCGGGCTGGCGAGGACGTTGACGTCCTGGACGCCGACCGGCACGAGACCGATCAGCGAACCGGCGTTGGCCTTGGCGGGCAGGGCGATGCAGGGCTTGTTCAGCGAACCCTGGACGAGCGACAACTGGGGGCTCATGGCGCCGTACGTGGCCGAGTTCCCGAACACCTGAGAGGCGCCGACGCCGCTGGCGGTCGTGGTGCCCGTGTCGTTGCCGGTGGCCAGAGCCTGGGGCGCGGCTGCGGCCGAGGCACCGATTACGGAGGCCGTGATGGCCGCCGTGGCCATCACCTTCTTGATCATCACTTGCTTGCCTTTCTGCAGGAACACTCGAGCTCGTCTGCGCACCGACTCAAACTGAGTGGCAATCGTTTGGTTTCGGAACTTCACCCGAACAGCCCTCATCGCACCGCTGTCAGATCGAGAAAACCGGCTGGATCGGCAAAGAGAATTCCGAGCGGCCGTAGCCACGTTCCCCACCGCCCTTTGGAGTGAAGCGGAAGAACCAACTCCGTAGGGTCCGAGTTGGTCAGGAGGCTCCGGGAACGGGCTCTCTCGGTCCTCTCTCACCTCCCAGAAAGGGATCAGTCGTGATCAAGAAGGCTATGGCGGCTGCCGCCGTCACCGCGTCCATCGTCGGCGCCTCGGCCGCGGCGGCTCCGCAGGCCCTGGCCATCGGCAACGACACGGGCACCACGACCGCCAGCGGCGTCGGCGCGTCGCAGATGTTCGGGAACTCGGCCACGTACGGCGCCATGAGCCCGCAGATGGCGCTCATCCAGGGTTCGCTGAACAAGCCCTGCATCGCCCTGCCCGCCAAGGCCAGCGCGGGTTCCCTCGTGGGCCTCGTGCCGGTCGGCGTCCAGGACATCAACGTCCTCGCCAGCCCGCAGAGCCAGCAGTGCTCGGAGAACTCGACGCAGGCCAAGGGCGACGAGGCGCTCTCGCACATCCTGGACGACATCCCGGTGCTCTCCGGCAACGGCCAGAACAACGGCTGACCGTCCCCGTACGCCCCGGGCCGGGCCGTCGCGGTACTCCGCGGCGGCCCGGCCCGTGTGCTGTCACCGCCCGCGTGCAGTCACGGCCCCCTGCTGCCGCGCCAGTGCGGCGTCGTGCGGAGCGCGTTACCACCTCGGCCAGGACCAGGAGACGAGAGCCTCCCATTCATGGTCCACGACGCCGGGGAGGGTTCGGCCCTGGGAGGACCAGCTGGCCATCAGGGACGCGTAGATCGGCTCTGCCGAACGGTCAACGGCCGACCGGACCGCCCGCCTCCCCCGGCTCGTCGGCTCTGTGCGGCTTCCCGGCTCCTTGCGGCTCGCCGGAATCAGCCCCTGCCGTTCCCAACGGCCCTTGTGCTCCGCCATGCCCCCAATATCCCGTACCGCCCACCTTCCTGGCGGGCGAAAGGACCGAACGCTCCGGGCGGCGCGCCTCGCGCTCCGCTGTTCGGGTCACAGACCGCAACCGGGGCGCGGACGACGGTGTTGACCAACGCGTCACTTCATCGATGGAGTGCGCATCCTGAAGGCTCGAAGGGAATCATCATGAAGAAGCTGTGGGCAGCAGCGGCCGTGACCGCGTCTGTGGCCGGAGTCTCGCTGGCTGCCGCCGCGCCGCAGGCACTCGCCATCGGCAACGACAACGGCACCACGTCGCTGAGTGGCAACGAGGCCGTGCAGTCGTTCGGCAACTCGGCGACGTACGGCGAGCAGAGCCCGCAGCTTTCGCTCGTCCAGGGTTCGCTGAACAAGCCCTGCGTCGGCCTGCCGGCCAAGGCCAGCGCGGGTTCCCTCGTGGGCCTCGTGCCGGTCGCCGTCCAGGACGCCAACGTCCTGTCGAACCCGCAGAACCAGCAGTGCTCGGAGAACTCGACGCAGGCCAAGGGCGACGAGCCGCTGTCGCACGTCCTGGACGGCATCCCGGTGCTGTCCGGCAACGGCGTCAACAACCACTGAGCCCGGCCACCACGGCCGGCAGAGGGCCCGGCTCGACGGACGCTCGTCGAGCCGGGCCCGTTTTCGTGCCGTGACGAGAGAGCGTACGGATCGGAAGCGGCTCAGGTCTGTTTCACGGCCCGCAGGACGACGAACTTCGGATTGCTCGCGACCGTCTCGCAGTTGCCGAAGAGGCGGCGGAGCCTGACGTGGTAGCCGAGGTGGCGGTTGCCGATCACCCACAGCTCACCGCCGGGGCGCAGCGCGGCGCGTGACCCGGTGAACATGCGCCAGGAGACGCTGTCGGTCAGGGCGCGGTGGGTATGGAACGGCGGATTGTTCAGCACCAGGTCGACCGACTCGCGCTCCACGCCCGACAGCGCGTCGCCGACCAGGAACTCGGCCCGGCCGCCCGGTCCCGCGTTCGCCCCGAACGTCTCCTCGGCCGAGGCGACCGCCTGGAACGACTCGTCCGTGAACAGCACCTCCGCCTCGGGATTCGCGACCGCCATGGCCGTACCGACCACACCGTTTCCGCAGCCCAGGTCCACGACGCGGACTCTGCCGCGGCTGCGCGGCAGATGCTGCAGGAAGAAGCGGGTGCCGATGTCGAGGCGCTCGGCGCAGAAGATGCCCGCGTGGTTGGTGACGGGCCGCCCCGACATCACCCCGATGTCCGTAGGCAGGTCGTAGCCGCGCGGCCAGGACTCCCCCGCACTGGATCCGGACTCCGTACGGGCCGGGTCCGGGACGGAGAAGATCAGCCGGGCCTTCTTCGCGGCCAGCGAGGTCCGGGTCGGGCCGATGATCCGCTCGAACAGCTTCAGCGTGGAGGTGTGGATCTCCGTCACCATGCCCGTACCGACGACGAGGGTGCCGCGGTGGACGTGCGGGGCGAGCCGCTGCAGCTGGTCCTCCAGCAGCGCGAGGCTCTTGGGGACCCGGACCAGCAGGACGTCGATACGGTCCGGGGGCGTGTCCCGGGTCGACAGCAGCCGGACGCCCGCCGCCTCACCGGGGCGGTTGCGGGCGAGGTTGGCGCGGGTCGCCTGCTGGGTCAGATACGAGTCGGTGATCTGTACGGGCCGGTGCGCGGCGAGCGCGGTGACCAGGGCGCCCCAGCGGTCGCCCAGGACGACGACGGTGCCGGACAGGTCCGCGGGCCTCACGTCGTCCTCGGGGCCCGTCTCGCCCGCGAGGTGGCGCAGCAGGTACTCGTCGGACGCGTCCCAGGCCCTGAGCTGGTCACGGGGGTCCTCGGGGAAGCGGGTGAGCCCGAGGTCGCCCCATGACGTGGTGAAAATGTTCATCGTCCTCTCAGGCTACGCGGCCGCCTTCGAGAGCTCCGCCGCGCCGAACGAGACGTCGAAGCGGTCGCACCAGATGCTGACGCTGGAGTACTTGCTCAGATCGACGTCGGCCGGCAGTGCGTAGTTCTGGTCGCCCTTGTTGCCCTTGAGCTTGCCGAGGCTGACGTGCGCGCCGTCGTCGAAGACCCGCCAGCCCGCCGCGCCCTCCTTCACGGGCGCGTCGGTCAGCCAGACCCGGAGGTCCGGGCCGCTGCTGGTGTCCAGGCCCTCCAGCCGCAGGACGCGGGAGCCGTCGGCGAGCTCGACGATCCTGACCGTGCCCTTGGTGGCGTGCTCATGACTGATGAACGTCCCCGTGGCGAGGGTCCTGGGCGCGGTGGGGGCGGACGGCTCGCCGGGCGCGGACGGGGCCACCGCCGCGGGAAGATCCTCGCGTACGGTCTCGTCCACCCACAGCTTCCACGGCTGGAACCAGTACAGCCCGGCCGCGACCACCACCGCGACGACCGCGAGGCCGATCACGATCACGGGCTTCCGTAGCACTGAAATGTTCATGAGGCCCATTGAAGCGGGCCAAAGGTCCCTGTGGACCACCTCACGTGGTGACGGAAGTCTTACGTCGAGCGAATTCCCCCGGCCGCTGCGCCACCGGAGTCCCGGCGGCGCGCGGGCGCGCCGCCGTCACGTCGTCGTCCATGCCCGGCACGCTAGTGCCGCGACAGGGCAAAGCTTGCCGGGAGCGGCACTAGGTCCTGTCCGGGCGATCAAGGCGCGGGCCGTCCTGCCGATTCCCGTGGGGCGAAAGGCAGTTGCCTCAGTCGTCGCCACCCTCCAGGTCGCCCTCCGTCTCCAGGAGGACCTCGCGCAGCGCCGCGATGACCGCCGGATCGGGCTTCTCCCACATGCCGCGGGACTCCGCCTCCAGCAGGCGCTCCGCGATGCCGTGCAGGGCCCAGGGGTTCGCCTGCTGAAGGAATTCGCGGTTCTCCGGGTCCAGGACGTAGGCCTCGGTGAGCTTGTCGTACATCCAGTCGGCGACCACACCGGTCGTGGCGTCGTAGCCGAACAAGTAGTCCACGGTCGCGGCGAGTTCGAAGGCCCCCTTGTAACCGTGGCGGCGCATCGCCTCGATCCACTTGGGGTTGACGACGCGGGCGCGGAAGACCCGGGAGGTCTCCTCGACGAGGGTGCGGGTGCGGACCGTCTCGGGGCGGGTCGAGTCGCCGATGTAGGCCTCGGGGGCGGTGCCGCGGAGCGCACGGACGGTGGCGACCATGCCGCCGTGGTACTGGAAGTAGTCGTCGGAGTCGGCGATGTCGTGCTCGCGGGTGTCGGTGTTCTTCGCGGCGACCGCGATCCGCTTGTACGCCGTCTCCATCTCGTCACGGGCGGGGCGGCCTTCGAGGCCGCGGCCGTACGCGTACCCGCCCCACACCGTGTACACCTCGGCGAGGTCGGCATCGGTGCGCCAGTCGCGGGAGTCGATCAGCTGGAGCAGACCGGCGCCGTACGTGCCCGGACGGGAGCCGAAGATACGGGTGGTGGCGCGGCGTTCGTCGCCGTGCTCGGCCAGGTCCGCCTGGGCGTGCGCCCGTACGTAGTTGACGTCGGCGGGCTCGTCGAGCGAGGCGGCGAGCCGTACGGCGTCGTCCAGCAGGCCGATGACGTGCGGGAACGCGTCCCGGAAGAAGCCGGAGATACGCAGAGTGACGTCGATGCGCGGGCGGCCCAGTTCCTCGGCCGGGACGGGCTCCAGGCCGGTGACGCGGCGGGACGCCTCGTCCCAGACGGGGCGGATGCCGAGCAGCGCGAGGGCCTCGGCGACATCGTCGCCGGCGGTGCGCATCGCGCTCGTACCCCACAGGGACAGGCCGACGGAGGTGGGCCACTCGCCGTTGTCGGTGCGGTAGCGCGTGAGCAGCGACTCGGCGAGAGCCTGGCCGGTCTCCCAGGCGAGTCGGGACGGCACGGCCTTGGGGTCGACCGAGTAGAAGTTGCGGCCGGTCGGCAGGACGTTGACGAGGCCGCGCAGCGGCGAACCGGACGGTCCTGCCGGGACGAAGCCGCCGTTCAGCGCGTGGACGGCGTGGTCGAGCTCGTCGGTGGTGGCGGCGAGGCGCGGGACGACCTGACGGGCGGCGAAGTCGAGGATGTCGGCGACGGCCTGTCCATACCCCCCCGACGCGGAGGTCACGGAGGCGACGGCGGCCGGGTCCCAGTCGGCCTCCTCCATCGCCTCGACCAGCGCGCGGGCCGCGGCCTCCGCCTCGTCGGCGGTGGTGCGGGTGGCGGCGGACTCGTCGAGGCCGAGGGCTTCACGCAGTCCGGGCAGGGCGGTCGTACCGCCCCAGATCTGCCGGGCGCGGAGGATGGACAGAACGAGATTGACGCGCTCGGGTCCGGTCGGCGCACCGCCGAGCACATGCAGACCGTCGCGGATCTGGGCGTCCTTGACCTCGCAGAGCCAGCCGTCGACGTGGAGCAGGAAGTCGTCGAAGCCGTCGTCGTCGGGCCGGTCGTCCAGCCCCAGGTCGTGGTCGAGCTTCGCGGCCTGGATCAGGGTCCAGATCTGGGCGCGGATGGCAGGGAGCTTCGCCGGGTCCATCGACGAGATCTGCGCGTACTCGTCGAGCAGCTGCTCCAGGCGCGCGATGTCGCCGTAGGAGTCGGCGCGGGTCATCGGCGGGACGAGATGGTCGATGAGGGTGGCGTGCACGCGGCGCTTGGCCTGGGTGCCCTCACCCGGGTCGTTGACCAGGAACGGGTAGACGAGCGGCAGGTCGCCGAGCGCCGCGTCGGGGGCACAGGCGGCGGACAGGCCCGCGTTCTTGCCGGGCAGCCACTCCAGGTTGCCGTGCTTGCCGAGGTGGATCATCGCGTCGGCGCCGAAACCGCCGTCGTCCTGCCGGGCCGCGATCCAGCGGTAGGCGGCGAGGTAGTGGTGCGAGGGCGGCAGATCGGGGTCGTGGTAGATCGCGATCGGGTTCTCGCCGAAGCCGCGCGGCGGCTGGATGACGACGAGGAGATTGCCGCGGCGCAGGGCGGCCAGCACGATGTCGCCCTCGGGATTGCGGGAGCGGTCCAGGAACATCTCGCCGGGCGCCGGGCCCCAGTGCTCCTCGACGTGCTCGCGCAGTTCCTGCGGCAGGGTCGCGTACCAGCGCTTGTAGTCGGCGGCCGGGATACGGACCGGATTGCGGGCGAGCTGCTCCTCGGTGAGCCAGTCCTGGTCGTGGCCGCCCGCCTCGATGAGCGCGTAGATCAGCTCGTCGCCGTCGCCGGACGCGAGGCCGGGGATCTCCTCCGTACCGAAGTCGTAGCCCTCCGCCCGGAGCCGGCGCAGCAGCGAGACCGCGGAGGCGGGGGTGTCGAGGCCGACGGCGTTGCCGATGCGGGAGTGCTTCGTCGGGTACGCGGACAGGACGAGGGCGAGCCGCTTCTCGGCGTTCGGGATGTGGCGCAGACGGGCGTGGCGTACGGCGATCCCGGCGACGCGGGCGGCGCGCTCGGGGTCGGGGACATAGGCCGGGAGGCCGTCCTCGTCGATCTCCTTGAAGGAGAACGGGACGGTGATGAGGCGGCCGTCGAACTCCGGGACCGCGACCTGGCTGGCGGCGTCCAACGGGGACAGGCCCTCGTCGTTCTCCTCCCAGCTGCTGCGCGACCCGGTCAGGCACAGCGCCTGCAGGACGGGCACGTCGAGCGCGGCGAGCGCGCCCGCGTCCCAGGACTCGTCGTCACCGCCGGCCTGTGCCTCGGCGGGCCTGGTGCCGCCGGCGGCGAGGACGGTCGTGACGATGGCGTCGGCGCCGCGGAGCTGTTCGAGGAGCTCCGGCTCGGGGGCGCGCAGCGATGCCACGTAGAGGGGGAGGGCCCGGCCGCCCGCGTCCTCGACGGCGTCGCAGAGGGCACCGACGAAGGCGGTGTTCCCGCTCATGTGGTGGGCGCGGTAGTAGAGCACGGCGATGGTGGGGCCGGTGGGGCCGGTGGTGCTCTTCGCCTCACGGTCCAGGTGGCCCCAGGTCGGCGCCGGGGCCGGGGGCTCGAAGCCATGACCGGTGAGCAGGACCGTGTCCGACAGGAAACGGGCGAGCTGCTCCAGATTGTCCGGACCGCCGTGCGCGAGGTAGGCGTGCGCCTCGGCGGCGATCCCGACCGGGACGGTGGAGGCCTCCATCAGCTGGGCGTCGGGGGCCTGTTCGCCGGTGAGGACGACCACGGGCCGGTCCTGGGCCAGCAGCTGGTCCAGACCCTCCTGCCAGGCGCGGATACCGCCGAGGAGCCGTACGACGACGAGGTCGGTGCCGTCGAGGAGCGCCGGCAGCTCGTCGAGCGGGAGCCGGGAGGGATTGGCCAAGCGGTACGCCACCGGGCCGTCGTTGCCGTCGGCCGCGCGGGCGCTGAGCAGGTCGGTGTCAGAAGTCGACAGCAGCAGGATCGTCGCGTGCGTCATCGCGTGCGCAGGCCTTCCTCGGGGTGTCCGCGCCCCGGGTGGTCGTAGGACGGCGGGAGTTCCTGACTCGCCGGGTCCCGAGGGCCCGGCTCACAGTGGCGGGACCGCGCCGGATTCTCACCGGGCTTCCTCCCCAGGGCCCTGGGACCCCTTGCCTTTCTGCATAGTAGAGGCTGGCCCTTGCCGACAGGGCGGCCACCTGGAATGACGTAGGTATGCTCGCCGCCATGCCGCCCACACCGCCAACACCCCCGGACCGGGACGAACCCCGCATTCGGGACCGGGGAGACGCATGCCCGGGCGCGCTGCGGCTGCACGCGGCGGACGACGGGCAGCTGGCCCGACTCCGGTTGCCCGCAGGCGTCTTGACGCCTCGTCAGGTCGAAGCCCTGGCCGATGCTGCGGAGCGGCTCGGTGACGGGGCGCTGAGCATCACCTCCCGTGGGAACGCGGAACTGCGCGGCCTCGGCGAGGGGTGCGGGGCGCAGCTCGCGGGAGTGCTCCGGGAGGCCGGACTGTTGCCCTCGGACACGCACGAGCGGGTACGCAACGTGCTGGCCTCACCGCTCGCCGGACTCGACGGACTCGGTTACGGCGACGTCCAGTTGTGGGCGCGCGAACTGGACGTGCTGCTGTGCGCGAGCGACGGGGCGGCCGGGCTGTCCGGGCGGTTCCTGTTCGCCCTGGACGACGGGCGCGGGGACGTGGCGGGCCTCGGTGCGGATGTGACCTTGCTCGCAGAGACGGGCGGCTCGGCGCTCGTACGCGTCGGGGACCAGGCGTTTCGCATCCGCGCTGCCGATGCCCCGCGCGCGGCCCTCGCCGCCGCGGAAGCCTTCCTCGCGGCGGCGGTCGCGGCGGGCACGGGGGCGTGGCGGGTGCGGGAGCTGCCCGGTGGGCAGGACATTGCCGTGGGGGCGCATCTGGAACGGGCGGGCGTCGCCGCGGAAGCTTTCCCCGCTCCGCCCCTTCCCGGCTGTGTCGATGTGCGGCTCCGCCACGTGGGGAGCAAGCCCCCGGACCCCCGTACGGCCTTCGGCCGTGAGGCGGAACCCGTGCCCGGGGTCGTAGAAGGGCCCGGCGGCTGGGCCCTCTCCGTCGCCGCCCCGCTCGGACGGCTCACCGTCGCGCAGGTCCGCGCGCTGCTCCCCGCGCCCGCGGACGAGGTACGGCTCACGCCGTGGCGCGGAGTCGTCGTGCCCGGGTTCGCCGACCGCGCGGCGGCCGAGGCGCGGCTCGCGCAGCTCGGCGAGGCCGGGCTGATCACCGGCGCCGACTCCCCCTGGTACGGCGTCGGCGCCTGCACCGGCCGGCCCGGATGCGCCAAGTCGCTGGCCGACGTGCGGACCGACGCGGCACCCGGCCGGGGCGGCCTGCCCGTGTACTGGTCCGGCTGCGAGCGGCGGTGCGGACATCCGCACGGGGAGTACGTGGACGTCCTGGCCACGGCGGACGGCACGTACCGGGTGACCGTGCTCGGCGCCGGCGTACCGGTCGGCGGGCCGACCGACGTACCGACAGACCGGGGGCTGGCCGACGCTGTCGCGGTGGCACGGGCCACGCCCCTCCCGACGACCGTCCCGACGACCGCCACGAAGACCGTCACGAGATGAGCGAGAGCACAGTGTTCGACTACGAGAAGGACGGCGCGGAGATCTACCGCCAGTCCTTTGCCACGATCCGCGCCGAGGCCGATCTCGCCGCGCTGCCCGCCGACGTCAGCCAGGTCGCCGTGCGGATGATCCACGCCTGCGGCATGACCGACCTCGTCCGCGATCTCGCCTACTCGCCCGGCGTGGTGGCCCGCGCACGCGCGGCCCTACGTGCCGGCGCACCCATCCTCTGCGACGCCCAGATGGTCGCCAGCGGTGTCACCCGCAAGCGGCTGCCCGCGGACAACGACGTGATATGCACGCTCTCCGACCCGTCCGTGCCCGCGCTCGCCGCCGAACTCGGTACGACGCGCAGCGCGGCCGCGCTGGAGCTGTGGCGCGACCGTCTCGACGGCGCGGTCGTCGCCGTGGGTAACGCGCCCACCGCGCTCTTCCGGCTCCTGGAGATGATCGAGGAGGGCGCGCCCCGCCCGGCCGCCGTCATCGGCGTGCCGGTCGGATTCATCGGCGCGGCCGAGTCCAAGGACGCGCTCGCCGTGCACGGTTCGGGCCTGGAGCACCTGGTGGTGCGCGGGCGGCGCGGCGGCAGCGCCATGGCCGCGGCAGCGATCAACGCGATAGCGAGTGAGGCGGAGTGAGCGACGTGACCGGGAAGCTCTACGGCGTCGGGCTGGGGCCCGGCGATCCGTCGTTGATGACCCTGCGCGCGGTGGAGGTCATCGCCGAGGCGGACGTCGTGGCGTACCACAGCGCCAGGCACGGCCGTTCCATCGCGCGCTCGATCGTGGCGAAGCACCTGCGCTCCGACCACATCGAAGAGCGGCTGATGTACCCGGTCACGGTCGAGACCACCGATCACCCCGGCGGCTACCGCGGCGCGCTCAACGACTTCTACGAGGAGGCCGCGGAGCGGCTCGCGGCGCATCTCGACGCGGGGCGGACCGTGGCCGTGCTCGCGGAGGGCGACCCGCTCTTCTACGGCTCGTACCAGCACATGCACAAGCGGCTGGCCCACCGGTACCCGACCGAGGTGATCCCCGGGGTCACGTCGGTCAGCGCGGCCGCGGCCCGGCTCGGACAGCCGCTCGTGGAGGCCGAGGAGGTGCTGACGATCATCCCGGGCACGCTGCCCGAGGAGGAGCTGACGGCCCGTCTCGCCTCGACCGACTCCGCGGTGGTGATGAAGCTGGGGCGGACCTTCCCGGCGGTGCGCCGGGCGCTGGAGCGCGCGGGGCGGCTGGACGACGCGCGGTACGTGGAGCGGGCGACGATGCCGGGCGAGCGTACGGAGCCGCTGGCCGAGGTGGATCCGGAGTCCGTGCCGTACTTCTCGGTGGCGGTGCTGCCGAGCCGTGTCGACGAGGTGCGGCCAAAGACGCGTCCGCAGGGCGAGGTCGTCGTGGTGGGCACCGGCCCGGCGGGTCCGCTGTGGCTGACGCCCGAGACGCGAGGGGCGCTCGCCTCCGCCGACGACCTGGTCGGCTACACGACGTACCTGGACCGGGTGCCGGTACGGCCCGGCCAGCGGCGGCACGGCTCCGACAACAAGGTGGAGTCGGAGCGCGCCGAGTTCGCGCTGGACCTCGCGCGGCGCGGGCGGCGGGTGGCGGTGGTCTCGGGCGGCGACCCGGGGGTCTTCGCGATGGCCACGGCGGTGCTGGAGGCCGCCTCCCAGGAGCCGTACGCGGACGTTCCCGTACGCGTCCTGCCGGGCGTCACAGCGGCGAACGCCGCGGCGGCGCGCGCGGGCGCCCCGCTCGGCCACGACTACGCGACGATCTCCCTCTCCGACCGGCTCAAGCCGTGGGAGGTCATCGCGGAGCGCCTGCGGGCCGCGGCCGCCGCGGATCTCGTACTGGCCCTGTACAACCCCGGCTCGCGCAGCCGCACCTGGCAGGTCGCCAAGGCCCGCGAACTGCTTCTGGAGCACCGCGCCCCCGACACCCCCGTCGTCGTCGCGCGTGACGTGGGCGGCCCGGAGGAGAGCGTACGGATCGTGCGCCTCGGCGAACTGGACCCGGCGGTGGTCGACATGAGGACGCTGCTGCTGGTCGGCTCCTCGCAGACCAGGACGGTCAGGAGGGGGTCGGGCGCCGGGGCCGGCGAGGAGATCGTCTGGACCCCGCGCACGTACCCCGGTTAGGGATCCGGCGGATCAGGCTGGATCAGCGAGTCGCAGGGCCTCGCGAACGAACCCAGCCAGTTCCGTGGCCGGAAAGGTTTGCCGGGAAGCTCGCGGCGTCCGGTGCATGAGGTCTCCCCCGGCCCGGGGGGCCGAGGGGACGCATCGCAAGGCTGAGCATCGCCCTCGTACTGGATGTACTTGGGTGACGCGACAACGCAGCGAGGTGCCGTGCAGGGCGTCGCGAGCCGGTGAACCTTTCCGGCCATGGCACTAGATCCGCGGGACAGGCCCTGGGCCCCTCCGGCCCTGAGCCTGTCCGGCACTTGGCCGGTCCGGCACTTGGCGCGGGCCCGCGCCCGTCGGCCCGGCCCTTCGTCGCGAGCGCGGGGCGGGGGTGCGGGCACGGGGCCGGTCAGTTCGCGGCCAGGACTTCGCGGGCGGCTCGTTCGCCGGAGCGCACCGCCCCCTCCATCAGTCCGTGCATCAGCGTCGCCGACTCCGTACCGGCCCAGTGGACCCGGCCCACGGGCTCGCGCAGCGCGCTGCCGTAGTTGGTCAGGGCGCCCGGCGGGAAATGGGCGACCATCCCGCCCAGCGACCACGGTTGGCCGGACCAGTCGGTCTCCAGGTACGCGGTGGGACGGCGTGCCTCCGCGCCGAAGCGCTCGGCGAGCGCGCCCAGAAAGACCGTCTGCCGCTCCTTGGGGTCCAGGCGACCCAGCCGGACGGCCCCGGGCCCGAACGCATAGCTGCTCAGCACTCCTGGCCGCCCCGAACGCGGGGTCTGGTCGATGGTGATCGGGAGGGGCGACTGGGGTGCGAGCGTCTGCCCCGACAGCCGCTGCCCCCTCCAGAACGGCTCGGGGTACTGCGTGAGCACCCGGATGATCGCCCCGGGCACCACCCGTTGCCGCAGGTGGCTGTGTGCGGCGGGCAGCGGCGGGTCGAAGGAGATCCGGCCCGCCAGCACGGGCGGAGTGGCCACGATCACCCGTCGTGCTCGTACGGCGAGCGCATCCGAGACGACCCGCACGTCGGTGGTGTTCTGCACGATCTGCCGGACGGGGCTGGACAGGTGGACCGCCGCGCCCAGGCGTTCGGCCATCCGCCGGGCGATTTCGGGGGCTCCGCCGTCCACGAGATGGGATTCCGTCTTCCGGGAGTCGGTGTAGTAGCCGAAGCCGCCTCCGCCACGCGCCAGAACGAGTGCGCCCAGCAGCGAGACTTCCGCCGGGTCGGCGCAGAACAGCAGATTCATCGTCGACCTGAGGAGGGTGTGGGCGGTGGCCGAGGGCACGTTGAGCGGATGGGAGAGCCACTGCCCGAGCGTCCGGGCGTCCCACTCCCGTGCGCGCCGGGCCTTCCAGGGGGCGTCCGCCGGGAGCCGCCGCGCCATCAGGTTCAGGCGAAGGAGCGCCAGTCCGAGTGCGGCGAGCGCGCCCGGGCCGGTGCTGGGGATGTTGCCCCGGTAACGGTGGTTGACGCCGTCGAGGCGCACGATGCGGTCGCCCTCGTCGTACTGCGGGTACACCTCGAGCCCCAGCTCCCGGCAGAGCTGGAACATCCGGTCCTGGCCCTTTCCCAGCCACGTCCCGCCCGCGGAGACCACGGTGCCGTCGGGCAGCTCCCGGTTCCAGACCCGGCCGCCCACCCGGTCCCTGGCCTCGAGCACCACGACTTCGCGCCCGGCCCGGGCGAGCTGTCCGGCAGCCGCCAGTCCCGCGAATCCGGCGCCCACGACACACACGTCCGCTGTCACCTGCTCCATGACCCACCTCCACGGAGCAGCCTCGCCCGCCGGGGCCGACCGCGCCCGGTGGGTGATCCGGCCGGGCGGGACGGGGGGTCCGTCCGGGTGGCCCGAGCGGGGACGGCGAGGCCGCGCCGTGCGCGGGCCGGCCTCGGAGGCCGATGAGTTCGTCCAGGCCCGCCTTGGTCTGTTCCGGGGTCACCCCGCGCTCGGCCGTCGGATGGTGGAAGACAGGCGGTCAGGGCCCCTTGGGCGACGAACGCCCGACGACCGTGCCCGCGCGGTCGATGCACACCACGTCCACCGTGACCGGCGCGCCCCGGAGCACTCCGAGCGCCTGGTCGCGGGCGGTCGCGGCCACGAGATCGCCCAGGGGCACGCCGCGGGCGGCGCACAACTGCAGGGCGGCAAGTCCGGTGTTGGCGACCGCGACCTCCGCCGCCAGCGCCTCGTCCGCCCCGCCCTCACGCGCCAGCTCCGCCAGGAAGCCCTTGTCCACCTGGGACCGGGCGGAGTGCAGATCGAGATGGCCGGCCGCCAGCTTCGACAGCTTCGCGAAGCCGCCGCAGACGGTGAGCCGCTCCACCGGGTGCCTGCGCACGTACTTGAGCACCGCGCCCGCGAAGTCGCCCATGTCGAGCAGGGCGTCCTCGGGGAGGTCGTACAGCGAGACGACGGTCTTCTCGGACGTCGAGCCCGTGCACCCGGCGACGTGCGTACGGCCCGCGGCCCGCGCCACGTCCACCCCCCGCCGGATCGAGTCGATCCACGCCGAGCACGAGTACGGGACGACGATCCCGGTCGTACCGAGGACGGACAGCCCGCCCAGGATGCCGAGGCGGGGGTTCCACGTGGAACGGGCTATCTCCTCGCCGTGGTCGACGGAGACGGTGATCTCGACGTCGCCGGCGGCGCGGTGGCGAGCCGCGACCTCGGCGATGTGGTCGCGCATCATCTGGCGCGGCACGGGGTTGATCGCGGGCTCGCCGACATCGAGCGGCAGCCCGGGCCGGGTGACCGTACCCACGCCCGGCCCCGCCCGGAACACGATCCCCGCCCCCGCCGGCAGGATCCGTACGGTCGCACGGACCAGCGCGCCGTGCGTGACGTCCGGGTCGTCGCCCGCGTCCTTGACGATGCCCGCCATGGCGTACCCGTCCGTCAGCTCCTCCGCGGCCAGCGCGAAGGCCGGGGTCTGCCCTTTCGGCAGCGTGATCGTCACCGGGTCCGGGAAGTCGCCGGTGAGCAGCGCGGTGTACGCGGCGGTCGTCGCCGCGGTCGCGCAGGCGCCGGTGGTCCATCCCGGCCGGAGGCCGGTGTGCTTGAGTTGGGCGCTGCGCCCGCCCGTGACCGCGGGCCCGCTCACGGAAGGTCCCCCATGCACATCCTCATCCTCGGCGGCACGACCGAGGCCCGAGCCCTGGCCGAGGCGCTGCACGCCCGCGGGGAGCGGGTGACGACCTCGCTCGCTGGCCGGGTCGCCACGCCGAGGCTGCCCCGGGGCGAGGTGCGGATCGGCGGCTTCGGCGGGCCGGAGGGGCTCGCCGCCTGGCTGCGCGGGCAGCGGGTGGATGTGCTCATCGACGCCACCCATCCTTTCGCCGGGACAATCAGTTTCAACGCGGCGCTCGCCGCGGACCAGGCCCATGTTCCCCTGCTGGCGTTGCGCCGGCCCGGGTGGGCCCCGGTTGAGGGCGACGACTGGCGCGTCGTCGACTCACTGCCGGCCGCGGCGCGGGCGCTGCCGGGCCTGGGCCGCCGGGTCTTCCTGACGACGGGCCGCATGGGCCTGGCGGCCTTCGCCGCCGTTGACGGGGCGTGGTTCCTGGTCCGCTCCGTGGACCCGCCCGAGCCCCCGCACCCGGCGCGGATGGAGGTCCTCCTCGACCGCGGCCCCTTCACCCTCGACGGCGAGCGGGACCTCCTGCACCGCCACGACATCCACGTCCTGGTGACCAAGGACAGCGGCGGCGCGGCGACGTCCCCCAAACTCACCGCCGCCCGCGAGGCGGGCATCCCGGTCGTGGTCGTCCGCCGCCCACCGGTCCCGGCGGGCGTGCCGGTGGCGACGACGCCGGAGGAGGCACTGCTGTGGGTGGCGGCACGAGCCTGACGCAGGACCGTGCCTTTCAGCCCCTCGCCACCGCGGCAGGCTCGGGGAAGGCGACGCCGGTCAGCTCCTCGGAGACGGTCCACAGGCGCCGCGCGGACGCCGCATCACTGGCCGCCGCCGAGCGGCCGACCAGGGTGGGGGCGCCGCGCATCTCGCCCAGGCCGTCGGGGCCGACGTAGCTCGCACCGGGCAGGTCCCCGACGGCGGCATACAGGGTGGGCAGCGCACCGGCCCGGTTGTCCTGGGCCACGAAACGGTTGCCCACCCGCATGACGGCGCGGCGCAGGGCACTGGCGTCGTGTCCCTGAAGGCTGGTGGCGGCCCAGCCGGGATGTGCCGCCAGGGCGCGTACGGGCGAGCCCGATTCGGCGAGCCGCCGCTGGAGCTCCAGCGTGAAGAGCAGATTGGCCAGTTTCGACTGGCTGTACGCCGTCATGGGGGCGTACTCGCCGGTCAGGTTGAGGTTCTCGAAGTGGATGCGCGGGCTGCCCGGCATCCGGTGCGCGCCGGACGACACGGTCACCACGCGGTCGGTGATGTGCGGCAGCAGCAGATTGGTCAGGGCGAAGTGGCCGAGGTGATTGGTGCCGAACTGCATCTCGAAGCCGTCCTTGGTCGCGGCTTCCGGGACGTTCATGACGCCGGCGTTGTTGACGAGCAGGTCCAGATCGCCGTGCCAGCCGGCGGCGAACTCGCGTACGGAGGCGAGGTCGGCCAGATCGAGCCGGCGCACCTCCACGCTCCCCCGCACGGTCGCGGCTGCGGCTTCGCCGCGCTGCGGGTCCCGCACGGCGAGCACCACGTGGGCCCCCGCGCCGGCGAGCGCCTCGACGGTGGCGATGCCGAGTCCGCTGTTGGCGCCGGTCACGACCGCGGTACGGCCGGTCTGGTCGGGGATGCGGGTGACGTTCCATTTGCTGGGTTCAGTAGCCATGCCTCTCAATGTAGACATCGCCAACAATGCTGTCAACGACAACAATAGTGACGGCGACAACAATGTTGGCGGCGGTTACATGCCGGATACACTGACGGCCATGAACGCCCGCCCTTACCACCACGGAGACCTCCGCGCCGCGCTGCTGACCCACGCCGAGGAGACGCTGCGGGAGAAGGGGCCGACAGCCCTGTCCCTCCGCGAGCTCGCCCGCGACCTGGGAGTCAGCCATGCCGCTCCGAGCCGCCACTTCAAGGACAAGCAGGCCCTTCTGGACGCGCTGGCGCTGACCGGCTTCGAGCGGCTCGCCGAGGTGCTCGCGGCGTCCCAGGAACGGGCAGGCGAGTCGTTCGCCGAGCGGCTGGACGCCACGGCCCGCGCCTACGTGGGCTTCGCCACGGCCAACGCCGAGCTGCTCGACCTGATGTATTCGATCAAACACAGCTCCGAGGCGTCGGAGGCACTGCGCACGGCGAGCCACCGCTGGGCCGAGCAGACCATCGAACTGATCGGCGAGGGCCAGCGCCGGGGCGAGGTCCGGCAGGGGCCGGTGGAACGCGTCGCCCTGCCGTTCTTCACGACGCTGCACGGCTACGCCAGCATGGCGGTGAGCGGCGTGCTGCCGCCGGAGATGACCGAGCACGGGCTGGACGACGTGGTCGCGTACATCCTGCGAGGGTGCGCGCCGGACTGAGGGCCACAGGTGACCCGCGTACACGTCGAGGTGGTGCATGCGCGGGCGGCGGGGGTGTCGGCCGTCGAGGACCTCGACCGGACAGGCCCTGAGCCCGGCCCCACGGACGGTTGGGGGCCCCGAACGCCCGCGGGACGCGAGGGAGTTCGAGGCTCAGGAGATGCGGGCGCGGCCCGGCACGTCCAGGGGTCAGGGCCTGTCGTTCGGATCAGGCCGGCAGCGACATCTGCGGCTACCGCCGCGGGGCGAGCAGGGTCTGGCGCGTGCAGATGCAAGGCGGAGGAGGGAGCCACTGCGGTGGGGGCACCTCCCGTGCCCGAAGGGCTACGGGGGACATTGGCGACTGA
>NZ_JBVJKN010000059.1:0-29754 GCF_055585225.1 Streptomyces sp. NPDC053673
TTGGCCTCCATCACCGCGCGGCTCTTGTCGATCAGCCCCTGGGTGTTGCTGACCTCGGGCGAGCGCTTGAGCGTGCAGTTGATGAACATCGCCCGCAGACCGTCGTACGAAGGGGGCGGCTGGGTGTTCACAGAGTGCTCCTGGATCCTGCCGCCGTGCCGTTCACAGCGGTGCGACGCCCTCCATCGTGCGGGCTGGGCCTGTCGCCGTCGTCATACAGGCGCAGGAGGACGATGACGATCACTCCGACGGCCGAACTGTCACGGTGCGACGGCTGAGGGGGCGTTCACTCGGCCGGGTGCCGGTGCCTGGTCCGTGCGCACTTGGCATGTCTAGGTTCGGCTTATGGACACTCACCAGGGCTCAGGCCCGCAGAGCTCCGGTACCGCGACCGACGACGTCGTCGCCCATCTCATGGTGCGCTGCCTGGAGGCTGAGGGAGTGGAGTACGTCTTCGGGATCCCGGGGGAGGAGAACATCCGCTTTGTCGACGCCCTGAACGGCTCGGCCATCCGCTACATCCTGGTCCGTCACGAGCAGGGTGCCTCCTTCATGGCGGAGATCTACGGGCGGCTCACCGGCAAGGCAGGGGTGTGCTCGGCCACGCTGGGCCCCGGTGCGATCAATCTGGCACTGGGCGCTGCTGATGCGATGACGAACAGCACCCCGCTGGTGGCGCTGGCCGCGCAGGGTTCGCTGGGCCGCGTCCACAAGGAGTCCCACCAGGTCATCGACCTGGTGTCCATGTTTGCACCGGTCACTCAGTGGTCGGCGCGCGTGCAGAGTCCTGAAGCGGTGCCGGAGATGGTGCGCAAGGCGTTCAAGACCGCGCAGAGCGAGCGTCCCGGGGCGGTCTTCCTCGCGGTCCCAGAGGACATCGAGGCCTCGCGCACCAAGACACCGCTCGCTCCCTTGCAGGTCGACACAGTCCGCGCAGACGCTCCGTCGCCGTCACAGGTCGCCCGCGCCGCGGAGGTCGTCGCGGCGGCGCAGCATCCGGTGGTGCTCGCCGGTCATGGTGCGGCCAGGGCAGGCGCTTCCGCGGCCCTGCTGCGATTTGCCGAACGGCTGAACGCCCCGGTGGCGACCACCTTCCACGGAAAGGGCGTTTTCCCGGACGACCACGCCAACGCGCTCGGCGCGGTGGGCTTCATGCGCCACGACTACGCCAACTTCGGATTCGACTCGGCAGACGTCCTGATCTGCGTGGGGTACGAGATCCAGGAGTTCGACCCGGTGAAGATCAATCCGGACGGTGACAAGCGCATCATCCATCTGCACCGCTTCCCGGCTGAAGTCGATGCCCACTACCCGGTCACCGTCGGCGTCGAGGGCGATCTGTCACTGGGGCTGGACGCGCTCGCGGCCGCGCTTCCCGACGGCCTCGCATTCGAAGTGGGAGCGGGTGAACGCATCCGCTCCCTGCTCGCCGAGGAACTCGATTACGGCCGGAACAACGATGCCTGCCCCCTCGTGCCGCAGCGCGTCGTGGCCGACGTGCGGACCGCGCTCGGCCGCGAGGACATCGTCCTCGCCGACACCGGCGCCGGGAAGATGTGGATGGCCCGGCTCTACCCCGCCTACGCGCCGGACACCTGCCTGGTCTCCAACGGCCTGTCCACCATGGGCTTCGCCCTGCCCGGTGCGATCGCGGCCAAGCTCGCCCGCCCGGAGCGCCGCGTGCTGGCCATGATGGGAGACGGCTCGTTCCTGATGAACTCCCAGGAGCTGGAAACGGCCGTCCGCGAACGAATCCCCCTGGTGGTCCTCGTCCTGGTCGACGAGGAGTACGGCCTGATCACCTGGAAGATGGAACTCGAACTCGAACGCCACAGCCACACCCGCTTCACCAACCCCGACTTCGTCTCCTACGCCGAAAGCTTCGGCGCGCGCGGCTACCACATCAAGGCGGCCGACGAGCTCCTTCCGACACTGCGGCGTGCACTGGACCACGATGGTGTCTCCGTGATCGCCTGCCCGGTCGACTACTCCGAGAACCTGCGGCTGACCGACCGGCTCGGCGAACTCCACGGGCCCTTCTGAGCTGCCGGAGAGACCTGCCGGACCTGGCCAGAAGCTGCGGAAGGCTGTGGTGGCCGCGTCCCGAGCTCAGCCGCTCCCGCACCGAACACCACAGGTACTGAGCGCGTCGCGCGGAGGGGAACGACGTTCTGGTCAGTGATCACGACGGCCATCCTCGCTGGTAGCCGCCCCTGCCTGCTACGGCACGACCCCACCTTTGGGGATCCGGCACTCCGTGGCACGTGGCCGAGTTCGGAGCCAGCTTTGCCTTGCATGACGCCCTCGGCAGGCGGCGTAAGGGCCGAGACGCCGCTATGGACCGCTTGGTAGAGGGCTGGACAGAGCAAGCGAGGGCCCTTGCGGTGCAGCAATCTGCCGGGCGCCCCCGACGAGTGATCGTGGTACGGATCCCTGAGTTCCATCCGCTGTCCGACTGGGAGCGAGCCGTGATTGCCACGTACCAGGTGACCGCCGACCGGTACACAGGCGTCGCAGCCCTCTGGGTTCCGCATGGAATCGCTGACTCTTGGCCACGTTCGGAACGGACGCGTGGGAACCATCGGCTTCGCAGGACGACTGGTCAGAGCCGTTGCTACCCCTCCTCGGCCGTCAGATCGACCCGCGTGGCGACCGGCCTGACCTTGCAGGTGGGAAATGATCTAGTTGTTCGCGGGAAGCCGTCCACGGCGGCATGGGCATTGTCGCTGACCAGCGCATTTCGTCGGTTCCCCTCTACGGCATGGGTCACAACGAGCTGCTGCTGCGCGACGCACTGCGCGGCCGCAACCGCGACAACGCCGTGATGAGCGTCAAGTTCGGCGCGCTGCGCGACGCCCTGGGTGGCTGGAGCGGCTACGACTCCCGCCCCGAGGCCGTGAAGAACTTCCTGGCCTACTCCCTGCGCCGGCTCGGCACCGACCACATCGACATCTACGGCCCGGGCCGGCTCGACCCGAACGTGCCGATCGAGGAGACCGTCGGAGCCATCGCCGAGATGGTCCAGGCCGGACTCGTCCGCCACATCGGCCTGTCCGAGGTGGGCGCCGACACCCTGCGCCGGGCCCAGGCCGTGCACCCCATCGCCGACCTGCAGATCGAGTACTCGCTGCTGTCCCGCGGCATCGAGGAGACGATCCTGCCCACCGCCCGCGAGCTGGGCATCGGCATCACCGCCCACGGCGTGCTCTCCCGCGGTCTGCTCTCCGGCCACTGGAGCAAGGACCGCGAGCTGGGCGCCCGGGACTTCCGCGGCATCAGCCTGCGCTTCCAGGGCGACAACCTCGAACGCAACCTCGACCTGGTCGAGGCGCTGCGCAAGATCGCCGAAACCAAGGGCGCCACGGTCGCCCAGGTCGCCATCGCCTGGGTGGCCGCGCAGGGTCAGGACATCGTGCCGCTCGTCGGCGCCCGCCGTCGTGAGCGCCTGTCCGAGGCCCTCGGCGCCGAAGCCGTGACGCTCACTGCGTCCGATCTCGACGCCATCGAGCAGGCCGTTCCGGTCGGCTCCGCGGCCGGCACCCGCTATGCCGCACCCCAGATGAACCACCTCGACAGCGAGCGCTGACCCCCGCAGCGTCCGCGTGGCGTTACCGGCTCCTCCTCCCCCTCCCCCCGGGGCGCCGGTGCCGTCTGCGCCGGGCGCCGCCCTCCTCTGGCGGCGCCCGGCGTCATCGGCGCCATGCACATCAACCGTGCGCCACGCCCGACTTACCGGCCCCTCCCTGGGCCGACGTCGACCCGTATGCGGTCGTCTGCCGCCCCGTTGACGACTTACCCACGGGAACACCTTTCCCCGCAGGCTTTCCTGCTTCACCATGGGCTCTTGTTTCCAGCTGGTAACACCGGCGGATCACCGGTTGGGCAGGCTGGTCGGTGCGCCGTAGTGAACGAGGAGTCAGGGTGCCAGAGCTCCACCGGGTCGGTCCGGATCCCGCGGGCGACAAAGCGGACTGCACGGCTCTGTCGGACGCGGAGCTCACCGAACGCATCCGCGCCGGTGCCCCGCCCGCCTATCCGGCCACGCAGGAGCTCAAGCGTCGCCATATGCCGGCGGTCCTGACGTACGCCCGGCTGTGCGGGCGCAACCATGGCTCCGGTTACCAGCTGGCGGTCCAGGCCTTCGGCCTTGCCGCCCAGGAGGCGTGCCGGGGCATCGAACCCCGGGGGAACTGGCGTCACCACCTGCTGATGCTCGTTCAGCGAGTGGGGCTCACCTGGGCGGCCGGCGGACGCCGGGACCGACTCGAACCCGACTTCGTCGCATGGACCGACGACACCGCCGACACGGCCGACACGGCCGACACCGCCGACACCGCCGACACCGCATCAGGAATGTCCGAGACCCGGCGTCTTCGGTCCGAGGCCTCGTCCGCCATGCTCACCGGCTTCTACCGGCTGCCGGAAGTGACGCGGGGCATCCTCTGGTATGCGGTGGTGGACGAGGAACCGGACGCGACGGTCGCCACCTGTCTCGGCATCCGGCCGAGCATGGTCGCCGAGCTGCGGGACAACGCCCAGAACGCGATGCGACAGGCCTACATCCATGCGTATCTGGAGAGTGGCGGGGACCGGAAGTGCCTGGGGTTCCGCCGCATCATCGAGGCGGCGGCACGGCCGGAGGACCGGCGCCGCAGCGAGGACCTGACGCTCCATCTGTCGGAGTGCCCCCGATGCACCCGGCTGGTCACCGAACTCGCACGGATGGCGGACGACCCCCGGGCCGTGCTTGCCGAGGGCCTGCTCCGGTGGGGCGGATCGGCCTATGTGGCCCGCGGTCCCGCGCCCGGCCTGTCCGACCACGTTCCGGCCCGGCCCGACCGGTCGAAGTCCTTCGGCAGGTGGGGGTTCACCGCGTCCGGCAGGGTGCCGCAGACCGACGGAACGCCACCGAAGGGCGCGCGGCGGCTGTCGCCGGCCGTCGTCCTCGTCGCGGTGGCCGTCGCAGGCGCCGTCGTCTCCGGCGTCCTGCTGCAGTCCTCCTCCGAGGACCCCGTCACGGCGCGACGCGCGGAGGAGCCCCCGGTCCAGGCGGCCTGGCCCACCCCGGCCCCAATCCCGCCCGTCCTGTCGGCGAGCCCCAGTCGGGAACCGTCGAAGAAGCCCTCGCGCTCGCCGAGCCCCAGCACGTCCGCACCTGCCCCTGAGCCCCCGTCGTCTGCTCCGTCCCCGAGCTCCCTTCCCCGGCCTGTGCCCATCGCCCCGGGACGCGGCTATGTCCAGGTCGTCAACGCGGCTTCCGGACTGTGCCTGGACATCGAGAACGGTGTCATGGAGAACCGCACGGACGTTGTCACAGCCCGCTGCAACGGTGCCCGGACCCAGCAGTGGAGTCTTGACTCCAACGGTCTCCTGCGCAGCAACGCGGACCCGGACTACTGCCTCGACTCGCGCGGCGACACCGACCGCGGCGCCGGCATCTGGTCCTGCGCCTCGGTCGAGGGCAAGAACGGTCTGAACCTGCTCTTCGCCACCGATGGTTCGGGAGCGATCCACCCAATGATCGCGCCGGACTTCGCCCTTGAACCCGTTGACGGCTCCGAGGGCAGCTCCCTCGGCTTCGACCCGGCCGACGGAGGAAGCAACCAGCGCTGGACCGCCGGCGCCGTCTCGAAGGCGTAGGTTCTGCCTCTTCGTCGGTGTCGGCTCGGGGCGAGGCTGCCCGGCGGCCCGGCCTCCGCAGAACGCGCAGGCCGGGCCCGGGCCCCGGTCCGGACCTCAGTCGGTCAGCGTTCCTCCCGGAAGAGAACGTGCTCCCCCACCACCGGGTCGTACTTGCGCAGCACGAGCCGGTCGGGGTCGTTCAGACGGTTCTTGCGCGTCACGTACGTGTGGCCGGTCCCGGCCGACGAACGGAGCGTGACGATCGGGCGCGCATCGTTACGTGCCATGGAGTCCTCCTTCCCACCGACACTCCGCGGCTTGAACCGCTCATGCCAGTGTCGACCCCTGTAACCGCCGGCCAGGTCATCGCATTCCCCGTCACAACCGACGGGCCGACGAGCCACCGCTCACGGAATGCAACGCCGGCGCTACTGAAGAAGGCCGTCGCCCCCACGGCCGCCAACGGCATCCCCGTACGACTTCATGACGGACCGTCAAAAACTCCAGTGCGCAGTGGTGTTGCCGCTCTGAGCGCGCATGGGCAGAGCGTTCAGGAGAACGTCGACGATCGCTCGTCAGGCCAGTGCGGGTGGGGTGAGGGCATCCCGTGAGTCGAGCAGGTCGCTGAAGAACGCCTCCGGTCGGGCCTTCAGCGCATCGGCGCGTTCCGCCTCACTGATCGGCACGACGTTGACCACCCGTACTGGTTCGGTTCGCGCCTCGATGAAGTCCGGCTGCCCAGTCGTCCAGGGCCCCGCCAGGAACACACTGCGACAGCCCGGGAACGTCGGAATGTCGTCCGGGAAGGAAACCACTTCGCCCCAGCCGAGCGCCCGGCCGCACATCCATGGATAGGCGGCCAGGTTCGCGAGCTTCATCGCGATCAGACCTTCATCGTCCGGCTGGACGATCCCGCGCCGGAGCAAGCGGAGTTCTGCACGGCCGCCGGGTCGCCCCTCTCGGGGCGGCATGGCTTGGGCCGACATCCCGATCGTCGCGAAGAGCGTGGCGGCCGTGGGGTCCGGCGCACGGTAGACCATCACGTCGATCCGGCCGACGGGGGACGGACCGTGATCGAAGGTGATACCTGCATCCTCCTCCCCCTGTTCCCTACGCAAGGCATGGAAGACGTCACTGAGGATTGCGGGAGCCGGCATGCCCGCGACTCTGTCCGTCCCGCCTCGCAGCCCTGCCGCCCGGCCCCTGGGGCGGGGACGGGTACGAGGGGGACGAGCAGGGCGAGGGGAGACGGGCGACGAGGAGGGACGGGGGACGAGGAGGGTGAGCCGTGCAGGCTCGCGTCCGGCGAGCGGCGGAGAGCCGTAAAGCCGGGTCAGGCGGCATCGGTTCGCACCGCGGTGACCGCCACCGTGGCGTAGCTCATCGTGAAGCTGCCTCCTGCCGCGTCGATGGCGGCGCCGACGCCTGCCAGCACCTCCTCCAGCTTGGCCGACGGGAGCCGGGTGAAGGCACCCTGGGTGGGTAGCTGATCCAGCCACTCGTCCCGCGTATAGGGCCGCTCCCAGTCGAATCGCCACTGTTCGGGTTCAGCGAATGCGCCCACCTCCCGAATCCCGTCGGCCGCCTTGGTGCACAGCGCCGTGTACCCGTCCACGGCCGGCACCGTCCACTGGCGAGCCGCGAGCGAGTCCGGCATCACCCGGCGGTAGACCTCGGCGAAGGCTTCCGCCACTTCGGGCAAGGGTTGGCCCGCGTTCCAGAACAGAGACAGCAGACCACCAGGACGCAGTGTCTGCGCCGCCTTGGCGGCTCCGGCGACCGGGTCCACCCAGTGCCAGGTCTGTCCGGAGACGACGGCGTCGAACTTCCGGCCGGCCGGGTCCCAGGCTTCGAACGACGCCACCTCGACGTCGAGTCCGCGCTGTCGCGCCAGATCGGCCATCCGAGCGTCGACGTCGACGCCGAGCACCCGGGAACCGGCCGCTTCGAACTGCCGGGCCACGATGCCGGTGCCGCAGCCGACGTCAAGGATGTCCGGGCCGGGGCCGGCAGCGACGATCCGGTCCACCATGGCTTGGGGGTAACGGGGCCGAGCCCGGTCGTAACGTTCGGCGTCCGAACCGAACGACTCCGCCACCTGTCGGTGTTGATGGGAGGCGCGTTCGGGGCGAGGAGCAGGCTTCGGCGGTAAAGTGGGCATGCGCCCACTATGAATGGGCGCATGCCCACTCGTCAATCACAACGGGCCGGTCAACAGACGAAGGAGATAGTCGGTGCCCACGGGAGTAGCCATCCGCGACGTACGGGACCAACTGTTCGACGCCGCCGAGCGCGTCCTGCTACGGGACGGTCCGAGCGCGCTGACCAGCCGGGCGGTCACCACGGAGGCGGGCTGCGCCAAGGGCGTCCTGCACCGGCACTTCGCCGACTTCGACGCCTTCCTTGCCGAGCTCGTGCTGGACCGCATCGCCCGGATCGATCAGCAGGCCGCCGACCTGCGCAACTCCGCCGGGGCCGGCACCGTCGCCGGCAACCTCACCGACGCGCTGGTGGCCCTGTTCGGGTCGGTCGCTGTGGCGATCGTCGGCCTCGTCACCTCCCGGGATGACCTGCGCGCCCGGCTGCGCCGGGCCAGGCCCACCGGCGTCCCGGTCCTGACGGAAGCAGCGGCCATGATCGCCTCCTACCTCGACGCCGAGCGGGAACAGGGCCGCGTCGCGGCGGATGCCGACGTCGACACGCTCGCTCCCACGCTGATCGGGGCCGTGCACATGCTGTTCGCCGACCGGAAAGGCACCCCGCCGGAAGCTGGAGCTGTCCACAAGGTCGTGACCACGGTCTTCGCCGGCGTCGTGCAGGAACCGCTGCCATGAACGACGACAGCAAGCCCGTACCCGGGGAACCGGGCACCCGCTGCCCGGCGGTGGCCGTGGAAGCATTCGAGCTCTCGTGCCCACAGCGGAGCGCTGCGCAGATAACGGTGGGTGAGCGTTCGAAGTGCGCATGCGCGGGGGTGCTGTTTCGCTGATGTGGCCCGCTCGTCCACCGAGAGAACCAAGGAGTGACCATGAGCGTCGCAGGCGAGTCCGGTCGTGCCCAGCAGCTGCGCCAGAAGGTGCAGGAGATGGAGCAGGCCGCGGACCGTGCCACTGACCCGCAGGAGCGTCAGCGGCTGAAGGACAAGGCCCGCCAGCTCAAGCAGCAGATCCAGCAGGAGGGCAAGGGCGGCGGGAACATCGACCCCCTGAAGTAACAGCCCTGCGGTCCATGCCCCGGCCGGTGGCCCTCCCGCGACCCTCAAGGCGCGAGAGGCCACCGGCCGGCGCAACGTGGGGGGTGGGGCCAGCCCGCACTAGGCCGTGTTTGAGAACTCCCGCCTGGCACGCGACGCCTGGCACGCACTCCCCCGTAGCCCTTCGGGCACGGGAGGTGCCCCCACGCTGCGTTGTCGGAGTCATCCACGTACGTCCAGTACGAGGATGATCTCCCCCAGCTACCGCTGGGAGGTGCCCCCACCGCCTTGCGATCGCACGCACCAGACGCCGCGAGCCCCGCCCTACGGGCGGACGGCGCTAGTTCTCAAACACGCCCTAGGCCTCGGCGACAGGCCGGTAGGTGCACACGTTCACGCCCGTGCCACTGGTCACGGTCGAGACCAGCTCGAGCGTACGCAGTGCACCGTCGTCGGGGAAGATCGTCTTACCGCCGCCGAGGGTCACCGGCATGATCATGAGCCGGAGCTCGTCGACCAGGCCCTCGCGCAGGAGGGTGCGCACGAGTGTGGGGCTCCCCATGACCAACAGGTCGCCGCCGTCGGTCTCGTGCAGCTCCCGGATACGGTCGACGGCCTTGTCGCCGGAAATGCGCGTGGTGTTGTCCCACGTCAGCTCGGAGTCGCCGAGCGTCTCGGACACGACGTACTTCGGGATCGCGTTCATCCGGTCGGCGAACGGGTCGCCGGCTCGCTCGGGCCACGCCGCAGCCATCGTCTGCCACGTACGGCGCCCGAACAGCAGCGCCTCGGCCTTGGTCAGCGCGTCGTCGAAGGCACCGCCCACCACCTCCGGGTCGAAGAACGGGTGCGACCAGCCGCCGTGGGCAAAGCCACCGTCGGTGTCCTCGCCGGGTCCGCCCGGCGCCTGCACGACACCGTCCAGGCTCATGAACTCACTGATCACGATGCGCATGGGACACGCTCCTCTTCCTCGTTTCTGGTGTACGGCAATGAAGACTGTCACGCCGCCCCGAAATCATCGCGCGACGAGTCTTCGTGTTCCTTCACCTTCCTGTTTTCGTCACGAAGTACCGCCGCGGCTACGGCGTGTTGCGAAAGTCCCGCCTGGCACGCGACGCCTGGCACGCACTCCCCCGTAGCCCTTCGGGCACGGGAGGTGCCCCCACGCTGCGTTGTCGGACTCATCCACGTACGTCCAGTACGAGGATGATCTCCCCCAGCTACCGCTGGGAGGTGCCCCCACCGCCTTGCGATCGCACGCACCAGACGCCGCGAGCCCCGCCCTACGGGCGGACGGCGCTACTTTCGCAACACGCCCTAGAAACGCCGCGCGCCCGCGACGATGGCTTCACGGATGCGGTTGTAGGTGCCGCAGCGGCAGATGTTGCGGATCTCGTCGAGGTCGGCCTCGCCGATCTCCCGGCCCGCCTGGCGCGCTTGGCGGACCTTGGCGACTGCCGTCATGATCTGGCCGGGCTGGCAGTAGCCGCACTGGGGGACGTCGTACTCGAGCCAGGCCTCCTGCATCGGGTGCAGCTCCTTGCCGACGGTGCCGGGCAGGCCCTCGATGGTGGTGATCTCATCCGTGGGGGCGATGTCCTTGACCGGGACCGTGCAGGGGTTGAACGCCTTGCCGTTGATGTGGCTCGTACAGGCCTGGCAGACGCCCAGCCCGCAGCCGTACTTCGGTCCGGTGACGCCCAGGACGTCGCGGAGCACCCACAGCAGTCGTACGTCGTCCTCGACCTCGGCGGTGACAGGCCTGCCGTTGAGGATGAAGGTGTGTCGGGACACAGTTGCTCCTAGTAGGCGCGGCTCAGGCCGTCGGTGGGCGACGCGGGGATCGGCGGGGTGGTGGGCAGGGGCTCGAAGCCGAGGGGTTCGCCGTGGTTCAGCGGGAAGCGTGTCGGCATCGTGCCGGTGGCCCGCCCGTAGGCGCAGGCGACGGCCGCCATCGCTCCGGCGACCGCCAGTTCCCCCGCGCCGCCGGGCTTTCCGGTGGTCGGCGGCATCACGATGATCTTCAGCTCGGGCGGGGTGTTCCACTGCCGTGTGTAGAAGTAGTTGTCCCAGCTGCCTTCCAGGAAGTGGCCGTCCTGGAGGTGGAGGCCCGAGCTGAGAGTGATGGCTATCCCGTCCATGACACCGCCCATCATCTGCGCTTCCAGACCACGGGGGTTGACCGCGAGTCCCACGTCGACGGCACAGACGATCTTGGTGACGCGTGGGCCGGCGTAGGCGTCGGGGATCTGCCGTCCGGTCGTCCCGGGCCGGCAGTCGATCTCGGCGAGTACGGCGACGAACCCGTGGTACTCGGGGTGGACCACGATGCCCTGCGCCGTGCCGGCAGGCATCGTGCGGCCCCAGTTCCCGGCCTGCGCGACCTTGTCGAGTACGGCTCGGGCGCGCTCGTCCTTGAGGAACTCGCGCCGGAACGCGCAGGCGTCCTTGCCCGTCCGCTTCGCCAGCTCGTCGACGATCAGCTCCTGCGCGCAGCGCACGTTGGGCGAGTAGATGTTGCGCATGCTGCCGGTGTTGAAGCCCTTGTCGACCTCGCTGAGCAGCTGGGTGGTGACGCCGAAGTGGTACGGGCTCTGCTGGGTGAGCTGGAAGACCGTCTCGGAGAAGGTGAGATCCCCGACCGGAAGCTGAGCGGCCTGCGAGGTGATGATCTCGCCCAGTCCGTGCCCGAAGTCGGTGACGACCGAGGTGTGCCGCTGCTCGTAGGTGAGTACGTTCCCCAGGGCGTACGTCGCCCGGATCCGCGAGGTGGACATCGGGTGGGTGCGCCCTTGGCGGAAGTCGTCGGTCCGGTGCCACATCAGCCTGACCGCCTTCCCCATGACCTGCGAGATCTCGGCGGCCTCACGCGCCGCGTCATGGAAGAGTCTCCGGCCGAACGAGCCGCCTCCCTCGGTGACATGGACCGTCACGGCGGCCGGCGGGAGACCGAGCTGGAGCGCGATCTGCTCCTGGGCGACGATCGGTGACTTCAGGCTGGCCCAGATCTCGGCCCGGTCGGGCTTGACGTCGGCCACCGCGCAGTTGGGTTCGAGGGCGCTGTTGCTGGCGAAGTGGAAGGTGAACCGTGCGTCGACCGCCTTGGTCACCAGATCCAGCGGCGGTACCACCAGCGGGAGTTCGGCCTTCCTCAGCTCCTGGAGAACAGTGGCGTCCGAGGCCTCGTCGACAGTGCCGGGCCCCCAGGTGACCTTCAGCGCACGGACCGCGTCGATGCACTGGCCGAAGGTGCGCCCGCGGACGGCGACCCCGGTCGAGACCCGTGCCACGTCGGTGATTCCGGGCATGGCCCGTACGGCGTCGAGGTTCTCCACCGAACGGACCGTCCCGTTGATGGTCGGCGGGCGGCAGACCATCGTCGGCAGTGCGCCGGGCACCTGCACGTCCATCGCGAACTGCTTGCGGCCCGTCACCGCATCCAGCGCGTCGATGCGCCGCTGCGGGGTCCCGATGAGCGTGAACTCCGCAGCTTCCTTCAAAGTGACGGGGATCTGCTCCGTGGCCGGGCTCGCGGCTTTCGCGGCCAGCTCCCCGTACGTCACGCTCTGTCCGGTCGCCGACGTGATGACGCCGGCCCGAGTGGTGAGCGACGTGACCGGTTCACCGAGTTCCAGGGCCGCGGCCTCCAGCAGCCGGCCCCTGGCGACGGCCGCTGCCACCCGGACCGGTGTGAAGGTGGAGATGGTGGTGTTCGACCCGCCGGTGAGCTGGTTGAACAGCAGCTCGGGCCGCGCGTCCGCCAGCGTGACCCGTACCTTGTCCAGCGGCAGGTCCAGCTCCTCGGCGATCAGCATCGCCGTGGACGTGGTGATGCCCTGCCCGACCTCGGCCCTGGGCAGCGCAAAGGATGCCGTTCCGTCGGAGTCGATCCGGATGCTGATCAGATTCGCGGTCGGCAGCGCCGCATGGGTCAGCATGTCGTTCAGGTCGTACACCTCCGAGGCCCCCGGCACGGAGGGAACCACCGCGGCCGCGCGTGACGGTGCCACCACCGCCTCGCCCAGCTGCGCGGCCACGGTCAGCGTCGGTGCTGCCAACACGTACCCGAGAAACCTCCGCCGCCCCATTCCGCGCGGCGCGGAGTCCTCGTCCCGCTGCCGTCCGGCACCCTGAGTTCCCACCAGCTGTCCCCTCGACGAACGACAACGACGCACCACAGGCCACGCGTTGCGCGACACGTGTCATGTGCCGCGTGCCGTGCACCGCATGTCACGTGTCACAAGCTCGCGCAGAGCATGCCGTGCATGACAGCGCCAGGACCGGAACCTCACACACCTCACACATGACAGGGCGCCCGCCATCGCGGATCGCTGTCCCACCGCAACAGATGCGGACCACAGCCCGCGGCCGTGCGGGGTGGAGCCCACCGCCATTACTCCACGGATCGGCGGAACGTAACGTCCCCGTAATTCCGGGCGGCGCACAGGTGTCGGCTGCCAAGCCACCGACGCGCGAGCCCCCACATCCACCCAGCAGCAATCACCGAGGTGGCACGATGAACCCCCGCTTCTCACGCGCTCAGCGCCCGCCACGAAGCTCCGCCGCAGCGCTCGTGCTGTCCCTGATCGCCCTCGTCCTGGGGCTGTTCCCCGCTCCGGCGCGAGCCGCGAGCCTGACCGAGGTCACCGGGTTCGGGTCCAATCCAGGCAATCTGCAGATGTTCCGCTACGTCCCCGACGGGCTGCCGGCCGGCCGCCCGCTCGTGGTGGCCCTGCACGGCTGCACCCAGTCCGCGGCCGCCTTCGACAACGAGACCGGCTGGACCAAGTGGGCCGACACCTGGGGCTTCGCTCTGCTCCTGCCGCAGCAGAAGTCCGCCAACAACGCCAACTCCTGCTTCAACTGGTTCCAGTCGGCCGACTTCTCGCGCGGCCAGGGCGAGGCGCTGTCCATCAGGCAGATGACCGACAGAATGGCTTCCGACCACGGCATCGATGTCTCCCGGGTGTACGTCACCGGCCTGTCCGCCGGCGGGGCCATGACCTCGGTCATGGCCGCCTCCTACCCGGACGTCTTCGCGGGGGCGGCGGTCGTCGCGGGCATCCCGTTCGACTGTGCCCGTGACGTCACCGCCGGGTTCAGTTGCATGAGTCCCGGCTCGGACCTCGGCGCACGGCAGTGGGGCGACAAGGTCCGCGCCGCCTACCCGTCGTACGGGGGCCCGTATCCCACGATGTCGGTCTGGCACGGTTCCAGCGACAGCACGGTGTCACCGATGAACATGACCGAGACCGTCGAGCAGTGGACCGATGTGCACGGCACCGACGCGGTCGCGGACCTCAGCGACACCGTCCAGGGCCATCCGCACAAGGTGTACCGGAGCGGCGCCGGCGAGGCCGTGGTCGAGTCGTACTCCATCACGGGCATGGGCCACGGCCAGCCGGTCGACCCGGGCAGCGGCGCCACGCAGTGCGGCACCGCCGGCGCGTACGTACTGGACGCGAACATCTGCGCCTCGTACTGGATCGGGCAGTCCTGGGGCCTCGGTGCGCCCGACGGCGGTGGCACCCTGCCCGCGCCGTCCGGGCTCACCGTCACCGCCACCACCGACTCCTCGGTGACCCTGTCCTGGAACGCGGTGGACGGCGCGGTCTCGTACCGCGTCCACCGTGGCGGGGCCCCGGCCGGCACGCCGTCCTCGGCCTCCTTCACCGACACGGGGCTCTCCCCCGGCACGGCCTACAGCTACACCGTCGCCGCCGTGGACGGCTCGGGAGACGTCGGCGCGTCCTCCGCCCCGGTGCAGGCGACCACCGCCGGATCCGCCCACCGGTGCTTCACCGACAACAACTACAACCATGTGGCCGCCGGCCGGGCCCACCAGACCATGGGCACCGTCTACGCCAATGGCTCCGACCAGAACATGGGCCTGTACAACGTCTTCACCACGCACACCCTTGAGGAGACCTCCCCCGGCCACTTCGTGATCGCCGATTCCGGCTGCCCCTCGTGACCCCGGTGGCGGCTTCACCGTCACCCGGCGAAGCCGCCACCGCAGCCCGCCGCGCCGGCCGGCTGGTACGTCAGAGGCTGACGACGACGATGGCGACGTCGTCACGGGCGCCGCCGCTGACGCCGAGGTTGGCCAGCAGGACATCGGCCAGGCGCTCGGGGCCGAGCCGACTGCAGGGGGCCAGCGCATCGGCCAGCCGGGCCAGGCCGGCGTCGATGTCCTCGCCGCGGCGTTCGATGAGACCGTCCGTGTAGAGGACCAGGGTGTCGCGCGGGGTGTAGGAGACACCGGCCTGGCAACGGGGGACGTGCTCGGGGCGGGCGCCCAGCGGCGGATCGGTGGCCTTGTCGAGCAGCTCGGTGGTGCCGTCGGAGTGCAGCAGGATCGGAGGTGGGTGGCCGGCGCTGCTGTAGACGATCCGGCGACCGGTGTTGTCGATCAGTGCCTCGACCGCCGTAGTGGCCAGTGCCCCTTCGACCGACCGCGCGTACAGACCGAGCACCTCCAGGGCTTTGGCGGGCCCGTCGACGGCACGGGTGGCGGCGCTCAGCGCGCTGCGGAGCATGCCCATGACGGTGGCGGCCTCCAGACCATGGCCGACCACATCGCCGACTGCCACCGCGAAGCGGCCGTCGGGGAGGTCGACGACGTCGTTCCAGTCACCGCACACGTTCAGCGAGCCGATGGCGGGCACGTAGCGCACGGCGACGTCCGGGTGGCGGGCGAGGTCCGGGGAGTGGAGCATGGCTTCCTGCAACGTGAGGGCGACCTGGCGTTCGCGGGAGTGGGCCTGGCGCAGTTCGTCGTTCAGCCGCTGCAGTTCTCTCGCCCGTGCGTACAGCTCGGCTTCCATCCCCTCTTCCCGCTTGCTCAGCTCCCCGCCGAGGAGGCGGTCGTGGGCACGCCGGGAATGAACGAACGCGGTCACGTCCTCCACCCGATGGATGATCCACGCCGTCGTTCCGTCGGGTGCGAGAACGGGGGTGTTGATCGGGGACCACCAACGCTCCTCGAACTCGCCAGGCCGGTGCATGCAGGGAATGTCGTACTTCTGCAGCGCCATCGTGTCGGGTTCCCGGGTGGCCAGGACCCGGCGCAGTGAGGCGTTCAGATTCTGCACGCCATCGGCGTCGGGGTCCGCGGGGTTGTTCGGGAAGGCATCGAAGATGTACTGCCCGAGCAGGTCCTCGCGGGTTCTGCCGGTCGCCTGAAGGTAAGCCTCGTTGACATCGACGATCACCAGGTCCGGGCCCAGCACCAGGTACGGACTCGGCGTAGCGGCGAACAACGCCGCGTAATCGATCTCCCGTGGTGCCACAGGGCTCCCTGCCAGTCCGTCCGTGCCCGCCGACCGCCCACTGATCAATCTACGGCGGGCCCGGCATCTCCGCTCGTCACAAGTCGCCGCCCGGGCGGTCACCGGTCGACCGACGGCACCGGGTCGCCGGACGTCCGGTGCGTACCGGGTCGCCGGACGTCCGGTGTGCACCGGGTCGCCGGACGTCCGGTGTGCACCGGGTCGCCGGACGTCCGGTGTGGACCGGGGGTCACCCGTCATCGGGTGGGAAGCTCGCTGAACCCCTGTCATATCGCTGCCGCTCCAGTGCTGTGCGGAGGTGGGCCCACCTGCAGCGGTGCCTGCGGCGTGCGGCAGGATGACAGGTCGCGCCGAGTGGACTTCGTACGTACCGACGCGACCGCACAACCGCACTCCCAGAATGCACAGGTAACAAGGTGACGACACATCACGTCCGGCTCACAGCGGCAGCCACCGCCGCCCGCGCTCTGCACCGTGCGACGGGAGGGGATCGGTGAACCGGGACCTCACACTGCATGACGCGTTCGTCGCCGGAATCGCGATGGCCGCAGGCATCGCGGCCGCCCTGCTGCTGCGCGTGATCCTGAAATGGCTCGGCGAGCGGGCCGGACGAACCCGTTGGAACGGCGACGACATCATCGTCGACGCCCTGCGGGCACTTGTCCCCTGGGCCGCGATCACCGGCGGTGCGGCGGTCGCGGCGTCGGTACTGCCACTCAACGCCAGGGTCGGACGCAACGTCACCATGACGCTCACCGCCGTGCTCATCATGGCCGCGACCCTCACGGCCGCGAGGATCGTCGCCGGTCTGGTGCAGGCCCTCGCACAGTCCAAGTCCGGTGTCGCCGGGTCGGCCACCATCTTCGTGAACATCACGCGTGTCGTGGTGCTGGCCATGGGCTTCCTCGTCGTCCTGGAGACCCTGGGCGTCTCCATCGCACCGCTGCTCACCGCGCTGGGAGTGGGTGGTCTGGCGGTGGCGCTCGCCTTGCAGGACACCCTGGCCAACCTGTTCGCGGGTGTGCACATCCTCGCTTCCAGAACGGTGCAGCCCGGTCACTACATCAGACTGAGCAGCGGCGAGGAGGGCTATGTCGTCGACATCAACTGGCGCAACACGGTGGTGCGCACGCTCTCCGAGAACCTGGTGATCATCCCCAACACCAAGTTGTCAGGTACCAACATGACCAACTACCACCGGCCGGAGCAGCAGATGACGCTCAACGTCCAGGTGGGTGTCGGCTACGACAGCGACCTGGACCATGTCGAGCGCGTCACCGCCGAGGTCGTGGAGAGCGTGATGGCGGACATCGCCGGTGCTGTGCCCGACCATGAACCGATCATTCGTTTCCACACGTTCGGCGACTCCAGGATCGGTTTGACGGTGATCCTGGGGGTCGGCGAGTTCAGTGACCAGTACCGGATCAAGCACGAGTTCATCAAGCGACTGCACCGGCGCTACCGCGCCGAGGGCATCAGCATTCCCGCTCCGACGCGGACGATCGCCGTACAGCAGGGAGAGTTGCCGATTCCCCACCAGCGCTCCGCACCGTCGCCCACGCACCTCCCGTAGCGCCTGCGCCTTCGCCCTCGGCGGCTCCGGCGACGCGGTGGGCCGGGCGGCTTCCTGCCGCCGATGCAACGGGCCTGTCGCGGCAGGGACACGGGCGGTCAGACGGGCCGCGGCCAGGACGGGGCGCTCGCCGATAAAAAGCGCGGGCCGACCCGTCGCTTGGGCCTTCACCGCGGAGGCATCAGCCGGGTCAGGGCCGCGTCCACCAGCGCGCGGGCATAGTCGGCGTCGAGCAGGCCGGGGCGGAACAGAATGCGGTACATCATCGGCGCCACGACGTGGTCCATGACCACGTCGTGGGAAGGTGCCGGCTCGTCGCGTTCACCCGCGCGGGCCAGGATGACGTCGACCTGTTCGGCGGCATACGCGGAGCACTGCCCGGCATTTCTGCCGCCCGGGTCGCCCGCGAGCGCGTCGCGAACATAGGCACGACCGGCCGTCGAGGACATCTCCTCCACAGCCACGTCGACATCGACCCCGTCCAGGCCGAGGCGACCCGCCGTGACCTGCTCGCCGCCCTGGCCGACACCGACACCCTCCTGCTCGGCAGCCACTTCCCTCCGCCCACCGCAGGCTTCGTGCGCAGCCACCACACCACCTACCGCCTCCACCCCGTCCCCGGCCGGGCCGAGTAACCCCCTCCGTCCGACTACGACGTCACCGTCGGTCACGAGCCGTGCACACGGTGATGGACCGCTACGGCCTGCGAACCGAACCCTTGGACGACCAACGCCGGGCCGCCGAAGTACCGCCCGGGCAGCGGCATGGCTGACCCGCGCGGACCGATTCCCGCGCTGCGCCTGGTCTTGTACCGCGCACAGCAGCGCCCCGGGCCGTGGCGCGCGGCCCGGGGCGCTGCTGTCGATCTGCCGGCAGCTGCCCGGCCGGACCCGTGAGCCGTCCCGGGCTCCGCCGGATCACATGCCGAGGGAGCGGCGCAGGCCCACTCGATCGGTTCCCAGTTTGGTGAAGACCGCGGAGAGTAGTTTCGATACGGCACGCTCGCCGGTGCCGAGCTCGGTGGCGATCTCCGCGTTGTTCAGCCCGCGTGCGGCGTAGCGGGCTGCCGCGCTCTCCGCCTCGGAGAGGGTGTCCTGTTCGGCGACGCGGCGGCGACGCGGGCGCAGTCCGGCGGCGGCGAGCTCGGTACGGGCGCGGGTCGAGAGGGTCTGGGCGCCGCAGGCGGTCGCGGCTTCCATGCCGGAGTAGAGCTGGTGGGCGGCGCGCTCCAGGTTGCCGAGGGCGTGCAGAGCCGTGCCGTGGTCGACGAGCGCGTGGGCGAGTTCGTACGTGGCCGGGGACTGCTCGAGGTGCTCGACGGCTTCCTGGAGGAGGACGACCGCCTCGGCCGGGTCGGTGGTCGCCGCCTGGACGCGCAGTGCGTGACCGATGACGCTGGCGGTACCGAACGCGCGGGCGCGCGCAACGGCCTCATGCGCCGTGGCACGGGCCTTCTCGGGTTGATGCCTGGCCTGTGCCAGGGCGAGGTCGAGTTGCCAGGGGCTCCACGCGGGGTTGCGTGTGCCTCGGTTGTCGAGGCGTTGGCCGGCTTCGGCGAGCTGCCGCTCGGCCTCGTCACTCATGCCGCGGGCCAGGAGGAGCTTTCCCCAGACGGCTTGGGGATCAGGGTAGATGACCGCGTTGGGGAAGCCCTTGCCGAAGTCGTAGGTCTCGGCGACGTCCAGGGCCTCGGCGGTGTGTCCACGGGCGAGCTGGGTCTCGATGAGGGTGCCGACCGCCTGCCACTGCGCCGGGATTCCGCGCCCGACCCGGTCGGCGATCTCAAGTCCCTGGTGCACGAAGTCCGCTGCTTCGGTGAGCCGTCCGCGCCGGTAGCGGACGTAGCCGAGCAGGGTGTAGGCGAAGGACAGGTGCGCGCCGCGCCATCCTCGTGCTTCGAACTCGGTGATGGCATCGTTGAACAGTTCTTCGGCCCTGCCCGGCTGATCGCTGTACATGAGGGTGAGCGCAACGACGGCCGGCACCTCGAACCCGAAGTCCTGGTCGGTCCAGCTCAGGCCGCCGTCCAGAGCCCTTTCCGCGTACTGCAGTGCCCTGGCGGAGGGTTCGCCGCGCATCACGCAGTCCCAGCCCCGGAGCCCCAGGATGTGGCGTTCGGCCAGGCTGCGGCCGGTCAGGCGCTTGGCGAACTGGGCCAGCAGCCGGGAGCGAGCGGGTGAGTCCTGCTCGTCGACACGGACCGCGTTCCATTTGAACTGCTCGGCCTGCATACGGAGTTTGGTGCGGGCACGGGTGGTGAGGCGGGCCTCGTCCGCGAGGAGCTCGGTCGCCTGCACCAACTGGCCGGTGTGGGCCAGGGCTTGGGCGAGCCGGTAGATGACGGCTTCCCGTAGACCCGGATCGATCTCGGGCTCTTCCAGTGCGGCCCGCAGGTGGTTGACGGTGGTGGTGGGTTCGTGGAGGAGGCCGGCGGAGCCGAGTTCGAACAGCACCTGGGCCCGGTCCTCAGGGGTCGGCGGTTCACGCAGAGCGCGGGCCAGACAGCGGCGGGCGGCGTCGGGGGCTCCGGCGGAGAAGTTCGCGCGGGCGGCCTGACGCAGCTGCTGCACGACCCAGGGGTCGCCTTCCGGGTGCATCTCCAGCATGTGGCGGGCGGCGGCCGCGGCGCCGAGGCCGGCGTCGATCACGGCCATCGCTGCCATGCCGTGCATGGCGACGCGTACGCCCGGAGGGATGGACCGGTACACGGCGGTGGCGATCAGCGGGTGGAAGAACTCCACGACCTCGTCGCGTTTCACCGTGGTCAGGACCGTCAGTATGCGCGCGTTGTGCAGTTGGTCGATGGCCTGGTGGATCTGCGCGTCGCCGAGCGATGCGACACTCGCTGCGATCCTTGTGGAGGTACCGGTGCCCAGCACCGCGGCGGCCCAGGCAAGCCGGACGGTGGAGGGACCGAGCTGTTCGAGCCGTTCCACGAGCCCGCTGCCCTTGACGGCCGAGGCGAGATCACGGAGTTGGGGAATGTTGTCCTGCTGCGGCTTCAGGCCATGGTCGCGGCCCTTCGCGGTGAGCTCGACGATCTCGAACGGGTTTCCCGCGGTGATCGCCCAGCATTCCCGGCAGAACAGGTCGTCGGCACCGTCGCCGAGGGCGTCGCGCACCATGCGCGCCACCGCGCTCGATGTGAGGGGCTCCAGCTGGTGCGGGCGTGCCCCGTGGCGCGAGGCCAGGGTCTGCAACACGGCGGCGTCGGGAGGGAGCTCATCCGGCCTGCAGGCCACGACGATCAGCATCCCCAGGTCCTCGGCGCGTGCGGCGAAGGCGGTGAGCCACGCGAGGGATTCCGCGTCGGCCCAGTGCGCGTCGTCGAGGACCAGCACGACGGGCGTGGAGCGTACCGACAGTCGGGTGACGACCCAGTCGAGGCCGTCACGCACGCCCTGGGGGTCGGGTGCTGCGCCATCCTGCGGAGCGGTCAGACCGATCGCCGGTGCGACGATGCCGTACCAGTGCCCCAGGATCTCGCGGTGCTCGTCCTCGCCCATGGCGGCGAAGGTGGGCTGGATGAGCTGGCGCACCACATGGAACGGCACCTGCTTCTCCTGCTCGCCGCCGCGCGCGGACAGCACCGTGCAGCCGCGTTCGGCGGCATGCCGGCGGGCTTCGGCGAGCAGGGTGGTCTTGCCCAGTCCGGCTGGTGCTGCGAAGACGAGCACGCCGCCCCGCCGCGCACCCGAGCCATTGACCGAGGCTCCACACAATTCGTCCAACGCCTGCTGGATTGCGTCAACTTCGGATTCCCGTTCAAGGATGGGCTGACATGCCCGACCTTGCTGCTCCATGGCCTGTGTCACCTGTCGCCCCCTACAGCGTGTGCGCCGAGTGTACGGGCAGATGGGTGGGATGATGCTCCTTGCGACCATTTTCAGAGAGAACGGCCACTCATCCGTGGGCGGGCCTGTACCCTTCACTGACGCGGCCACAGACACGGTGCCGAGAGACCGGCCGAAGATCGCCTCGAAGGTATCGCCTCGAAGGTGCCGAAGGATCAATTTCCGTCAGTGTCGTGCGATGGGAATCATCGCCAGCGCATCCGGCTGCGGCATACCTCCAGGCACTTCGCGCACAGTGGTACCCGGAGCGTGGACCAACCGCCACCGGGACGCGACGGTCGCCGTGGCGATCACGATCTCCGCCGCCGCGAAGGAGTCCCCGATACATTTGTGCTGACCGGCCCCGAACGGAATGAATCGCTGAGGGCGTGGCCGATCCGCCGGGTCGGTGTTCCAGCGATCCGGATCGAACTTCCTGGGCTCGTGGAACAGCGCGGGGTCCCGGTGGAGCGCGTAGGGGCTGTAGCCCAGTTCGGCTCCGGCCGGGATCGAGATGCCACCGAGCTTCACCGGAACCAGAGCGCGCCTGGTGAACAGAAGTGGCGAATGCAGGCGAAGAGCCTCCTGGAAGACGCTGTTCGTATACCTGAGGCCGGCGAGGTCGGAGGCACGCACGGGCCGTGTGCCGACCACTTCGTCGACTTCGGCGTGCAGGCGCTTCTCCACCTCCGGATGACGGTCGAGTTCATGGAAGATCCAGGACAGCACCGTGGACGAGGTTTCCGTCGCGGCGAAGAAGATGGAGATCACTTCGTCCCGCACTTGCTCGTCGCTCATCGTCTCGCCCGTCTCGGCGTCCACGGTGGACAGCAGCAGAGTCAGAAAGTCGTCACGGCCCGACTCTTCGGTGTCGTAGCGCACGAGCACCTCGTCGATGATCCTGCGCAGCCGCGCGGCGGCCGCGTCGAACCGCCGGTTCCTCGTGATCGGCAGCCGGTCCAGTGCCTTCGGCATGATCGCTCGCCTGAGGATCCCCTCGAGGACGATCGGGAACGAGCGGTGCACTTCCTCGACGGCCGACCGTCCGAGGTCGCCAGAGAAGATCATTTCAGCGACCGAGGAGAGCGCGAACCGACGCATTTCCGTTGTCACCGAGATCTCTTGACCGGCGGTCCACGACGTGGACATCTGTTCCGCCTGACGGCACATCGTTTCCGCATAGGCGGTGATGTGATGCCGGTGGAACGCCGGTTGCAGCAGACGGCGCTGCTTGCGGTGGAACTCGCCGTCGGTCATCGGAAGACCGTTGCCCAACAACGGGCGCAACGTCTCGAAGACCCTGCCGCGCCCGAAGTTCTTCGCGTCGCCGACCAGTACGGTCTGTATCAGATCCGGGCTGGTGAGCACGTGGACGGGCCAGGTGGCCACATCGACCCTTACGACGTCGCCGTACGCCCGCAGCGAATCCAGGAACGCGATCGGCCTGCGCCACAACTGCAGCGCGTGGCCGAGGACGGGCAGGCTCCCCGGAGCGACCGCCGCCTCGCGTGACCGGTTCACCTGCGCCATGGGCCACCTCTCCGTCGTCACGCTCATATCGCTGGGACCAGATCCGGGCGGGTGTACCCGGATTCGAGCCCCGCGACCCACCGTTCATCGCTGTAGCGGGTGCACTCGTACCGCTGCCAGAGGTCCGCACCGATCATCCAGTCCTGATAGCTCTTCACGCACCGCGCGACTCCGACGACGGTCGACGGGTCCGTCACTCCGAGCGTGTCCAGCACGTGGGGCAGCATCTGTGCGGCGGTCAGGAAGTCCTCGACGCGGGAGTGGGCGCGCTCCTGGACGGCGAGCACGGCCTCCGGCAGTGACCACTCGTTCCACCAGGCAAGGAGGGAGACGAGGTTGTTGTTGTCCCCGCAGGAGTACTCCTTGCGCAGGGAGAAGACGTCATTGCCCCATGAGATGACGTCCAGGGCACTGCACATGAGGTCCTGGAACGCGGAGCTGTCGTATACCTCCGGGGGCACTTCGACGCCCAGGCCGGCCTCCACCATGTCCATCATCGGCAGCAGTTGGGAGCTGTGCCGGCGCATACGGACGTAGTCGTCGATGGCCGGCTGCTCTGCGGCCTTCCGGTTGACTGCCTCTTGGTCGAGGGAGCGCAGCATGAGGGGGATGTGCCCCCGATAGCGCTCCCGTATGCCCGGCGGCATCTCGGCCAGGATGCGGTCGCACAGGTCGACGAACCCGACCACCAGCGGGTTCCGGCGCACCTGCGGCGCGCTGTCGGTCTTCCCCGTGGCGAGGTACCCGGTGACCGCATCGGTGAGCGGACGCCACGCCTCCAGCTGGTCCGCCCTGATGAGGTGGTCGTGCTGGTCGTCGAGTACGAATGACCAGGCCATCCACTCGGCAAGCAGCGCGACGTGCTGGTAGGGCGCCTCGTGACACACCCGCCCGGCCAGATGGCCGAAACCGATGCCGGCGAACTGCTCCGCCTCGTCGGTGATCAGGCCATGGTGAAGCGCCCACGAGGTCGCCTCGGCGTTGGCCTGACTTGACTGCGGGTGTTTGGAGGGTTCGAAGGGGAGATGGAAGTCTGGAATGGTGAAGGAGTCGAGAAGGGCCATAAATCCCTCCATGGGGAATCCGGATTCGTCACTCCCCGCCGAAATTGATTCTCGCGGTTACAAGCAGGCCATCACACCTCAACTACGGTATGGCCACACATGTTTCTACGATCACTCCGCCCGCAAAATTGGTCGATTCACCCATCCGTGCGAGAACACCTGGCCGCCTCATGCGGCCAATTAACGCGCGGAACCGAGCAGACTGTCAACATAATCAGGCCATAGAACCCGGGATGCATTCGGCAATCGCCGGACGGTTATTCGAGGAGTCATATGCGAATGCCATAACTCTGATCTCAGGACGTCCGGCAAGTCGTCCACACGTACGCCGGCCGCACGGCAGCCACCGGAGAACCCCCAGGTCAGAGGTGGTCAATCGCCATTGCTTCAGCACCGGGCACAGATGGACGTGTCGTCACGGGGAGTCGAGAAGGGCAGCGGCGGACGGGAGCAAGCAGCCGCGCACGGAAACCTGCGAGGGCGCCCGTACTTGTACTCGCGCGGGCGCGCACCAGCCATGGGTGAGCCCGGAACGGACCAGCTCGGGCCTGGGCTGGGAGCACATGTACGTCTCCACTCAGCGGGAGCGGCCATATCACGCTGATACCGAGGGGCGGGAACTGGCGGCGGTACGGGATCCTCGACCAGGGCGACTGGCGCGGCACCGCCTGGAATCACCTCATGACGTCTCCGACCCGCACCGGGTCCATAGCGCCGGTGCCCGTCTGGCGCATGCTCACCACCGACCACGGCGACTCGGTGCAGTCTCTGCGGGTGCGGGCCGGCGGCGACTGGGATCCGGGGGCCTACAAGGCCGTCTGCCCCGACGGCCTGCGGTTGACCGGCCTCAGCCACACCGGCGGCCGTGGTCTGTGCACCGACACGGCCGGCGGCGACCTGCGCGCCGCCGGCAACGCCCAGACGGTCGTCACGAGCAGGCCGGGCCCCGCGGCCCTGTTGTGCGGCCGCTGCGCCCCTGAACTCCGGGCCTCACGAGTCACAGCCTGACGGACGCACTCGGGCAGGGCCGGACGGCCTGGGGCAGAGCCGAGACCGTGTGACGGGCCCCCCGCCCACCGGACGCCCACCGGCCGGCCGTTGGCCCCGGGATGCAGGAAGCTCCTGAGGGCCGACGGCTCGGCGGAACGGACCTACCGAGGAGTCCTAGGGCGTGCGTCGCAGTCGTGCCGAGAGATGGTGCTGCATCGGCTGATCGACCGCAGCAAGATCGTGGTCGAACGTGAGCGTACCGTCGTCTGTCAGCGCGTAGCGGCGGCGGGTGGCATTCACCTTCTTGGCGGTGGGGGCGAGGGCCACCTCGTGAGTGGACAGGTCGACCGTGTTCCCGGTCGCCTGCCCGACCATGATCTCCGCGATGCCGGTGGGCTGGGTGATCAGTGCTTCGACCCGGCCGTCGGGCTGAAGCCGCCACCAGCCGCTCTCCCGGGCCGAGGGACGCAGCGGGGCGTCATCCTCGTCGAGCAGCCAGGCCCGGGCCTCGTAGCGCAGAAAGGGACGGCCGTCATGACTGAAGGTCACCTCCTGCGCGTACGCGAATTCCCCGGTGATCGTCGGGTACCCGCCCTGGCCCCGGCCGTGCCACGTGCCCAACAGGCCGAGCACGGGCTCGAGCAGGGCGTGCGGTGCGGGCGCCTCGTCCGGCCGGAGGCTGTCGGGGTACGGGTTTTCCGGTGCGGGGTCGTACACGTTCTGCGCTCCTGGGATCGATGGCGGTGCCGGCTGGAAGCCTGGGGAGTGCATTCAAAGTAGCGTCGTCCGCCCGAAGGGCGGGCCCGGCAGGGCCAGATGCGTGCGATCGCCCCGTCTCTCCGCGAACGGGCATCTCCCGGGCGGCGTCCACGAGCGGACCCGCCTCCGCCGCTTCGACGGCGACCGTCGGACCGGCGACGGCGCGCGCGCCGATCCGGTCGGCGTCGGGAGCCGCGACGACGGGGGCCACAGCCACCGGGACTCCGGCCCGCAGGGCGGCCGCCAGAGCCGGGCAGTCCGGCGTCAGCGCGAACGCCCGTCCCTCGGCATACCACTTCGCGAAGTCGTCAAGCAGGTGTCGCACGCCGTTCCCACCTCCGCCGGTTACTGCCTGGGGAGCCACGAGTACATGGCCGGGGGCACGCCGCCGACGACAACTTCTGCCAAGAACCGAGCCCGGCGCCGGTACCCGGTGGATCTTGTGCCAGGAGCGATCTCTTTGCTTGGCTGCTCCCGTGACTGATCGTTTCACCCGAGCTCTGGGCACCTATGTCTTCCGCAATCCGGTGACCGCCGGATACGTCGCGTTGCTCTTGCTGACCCATCTCTGGCTCGCTGTGGTGCTGTCCACCGCTGACGCCCAGCGGGTTGCACTCGGCATCAGCACCAATCTGACCAATCTGCAGCACCATCCGGTTCGTGCGCTGGTGGGCAGCATGCTGTTCTTCGACGGCACGCTGACCTCCATCGCGTCACTCCACTTCGTCGGCACGCTGATCACCCTGGGCATCGGCGTCGGCCTGTGCCTGGCGTGGCTGGAACGGCGGTACGGAGCGATGCGCGCCTACGGTGTCTTCGTCCTGGGACATGTGCTGGCCACCCTGATCACCACACAGGTGATCAGGGTGGCCCTCGTCCACGACTGGTATCCGACCAGCGTCCGGCACGCCGTCGACTTCGGGATCAGTTACGGGGCCGAGGCGGCCCTGGCGGCGGGAGCGCTGCTGCTGAAGCGGGCACGGTTGCTCGCGGTCGCCGGGGTTGTCGCATGGCCGGTGCTCGGCGGCGACTGGAGCGGTGTCCTGCCCGACTTCACCACCGTCGGTCATCTCACGGCGGCGGCCATCGGCTTCGCCTGCGGTGCCTTCCTGCTGCGGACCACTCGGCGCGATACCCCGGTCCCGGCGGATCGACCCGACCCGGCATACACCGAACAGGACGACGACCTACCCTTGCTACTCGGTTCCGATGCGACCACCCAGGCGGTGGACCACACTCTCTGAGATTTCGACAAGGGCCTTCAACTGGTCACGGGACAGAGCGTCGACGAAAATGTGGCGGACATGTGCCGCATGCAGGGGCGCGACCGTTCGAATCGCTTCCAGCCCCTCAGGGGTCAGCACGGCCACAGCGCCGCGCGCGTCCGTGGGGCACTCCTCACGGCGTACGAGTCCGCGACCTTCCATCCGGCGGACCTGATGCGACAACCGACTCTTCTCCCATCGCGCCAGCGCGGCGAGCTCCTGCATCCGCAGCCGGTGGTCCTTCGCCTCCGACAGCGGGACCAGGACGCGGTAGTCGGCCATGGAGAGCCCGCCGCTTCGCCTCAGCTCCTGGTTGACCCGTTCCTCCACCAGCTGGCCCATGGCGACGAAGCCCTGCCACGCACGCCTTTCCAGGTCGTCGAGCCATCGAAGTTCAGTCACCGATCGAGACCAGCTCTCCGTTGATTGACAGATCAACTCAGCAACCGGGTCGGCAGCGCCCCGAACTGCACTCCTGTTGCAGCACAGTGAGCCCCTTGCGGTGACGCGCCGACGCAGGGCCCGCCTTGCAGCCCGGACGGCAGGGCACCCGACCGCGTGAACGAGGCAGGTCCGCCCATAGCGCCGACCTGCCCGGCCTGAGGGATCCGAACCGGATGGATCGGGAACCTGCGTGCCACCTCCCTGAGGCTGGAAGTTCGTACATCGACGGCGGCGACGTCGCTGTCCGGCTTGGCTTCCCGCCCGGTTCACACACCGTTGCGGACGTGGCGGGCGGGGATCGACGGACGGCTTCCCACGGCAGGCTCGGCCCGCAGGCCGGCCGGGGCTGCCGTCTCGAACCGGCCCCCGGGCCCTGCGTGGCCGGTGAGAACGAAGCCGCGCCGGCTCCTCGGCAGGTGCCGGTGCGCGCGGGAAGGGGCTCGAAGGCGACCGTCGCCCGCGAGCGGCCCGCAAGCCGGCTGCGCTGGAGCGGCCGGAAGCCATGGACCAGGACTCTCACGATCGCCGCGCCTCCGAGGTGCCTGGCGCTCCGCGGAGGACACGACGATCGCGCGCGACCCGGGGTATGAGCGCCGGGCCCTGAGGACATGCGGTCGGGTCAGCCGCGGATTCCGAAGGGCCCGAGGACGCCGTAGTCGATCCTCAACGACTCGTGCATCGCATGGGCGTTGTCGAAGGTGAAGACCTCCACGGCACCCAGCTTGCCCTCCCAGGCCGGCAGCATCTTGTCCGTGGCCGCCTGGGCGACCGCGTCCAGGTAGGACTTGAAGACCGCCCAGGGATTGCCGGGGTACTGCGCGAACATCGGCGTCGGGTCCACCGAGGCGGCCGCCTCCCGGGTGAACCTGTCCAGGTCACGCATGTACGCCCGCTGGATCTCGACGTCCTGGCGCGTGCCCAGTCGCGTGAGATGGCCCCCGATGAACGTCTCGAACGGGAACGAGAGCGCCTGGTCGTGAGCCTTGATCCAGCCCGGGATGTCCGAGGAGACGGCCAGGCTCTTGAACGGCACCCAGCCGGGGAAGACCACATCGGCCAGCATCAGCACCCGCTGCGCGGGCGCGTAGATGAAGATGGGTTGACACATCAACCACCGTTCGAGGCCGACAACCACAGGACACTCAGTGCCGCACCTGAACAGCACCGAGTACCCAGGACCAATCGGTCAGCTCTCCCGGAGGGCCGACTCGATGCTCTGCACCACGCGCCACATGTGGGCACCCTTCGGGGCGACCATCACGATCACCTCGCCATCGTCGGCGGTCTGCTCGGCAGCCGGTCGGGACGTCTTCTCCGATCCCCGCCCCGACACCCCCTCACCCTGACCGCTCACGGCACTCCCCCAGACACGTACGAGCGAAAGGGCGTGGTTCACCGCAGCTTCGGGGTCCTCGGCACCGCCCGACCGCAGCCAGGACCGCAAGCCGTTGTTGTGGGCCGCGACCACGGCGGCGGCGATCACCTCGGCCCACAGGGCGCCGTCGCGTCTGCCCGCAAACCGACCACGGAGGTAGCCGGCCAGCGTCCGCTCGTACCGGCGCACGACGGAAAGTTCATAGGTACGCAGTCCGGGCACTTCCCGGGTGAGACGGTAGCGCTGAACCGAGAACTCCGGATTGGCGGCGTACATGCGCAGGACAAGCCGGGCCGCGTCACACACGGCTGTCACCGGATCCGCCTCGTCAGACGCGTCCAGGTATGCCGTCACGTCTTCAAGACAGCGGTCGTGGTCCGGAAAGACCACGTCCTCCTTGGACGGGAAATAACGGAAAAAGGAGCGGCGGCCAACGCCCGCCCTGGCCACGATGTCGTCCACGGTGGTCTGCTCGAAGCCACGCTCGAGGAACAACTGGAATGCAGCCTCGCCCAGGACGTCCCGCATGGGCACTTTTACGGGGGCGGCAGCGTCCCCGGCCACGGTCTTCCGCCTCTGGCGCGCCTCGGTCATGCCCAGACCGTAACACCGGAGCACCAAAGATGGCACCCAGTACCTTTACTGAGGGTACTGAGTGCCATAGTGTCGGATGTACACCATGCGCGAGCGTGGAAACCGCCCAGTCATGTCATCAGGGAGAGCCGGCGTGAGCTTGAGGATCGTTGTCTGTGTGAAGTATGTGCCCGATGCCACTGGCGACCGGCACTTCGCCGATGACCTGACGGTCGAC